>JAAXGX010000022.1 GCA_012271165.1 Vicinamibacteraceae bacterium
GCAAGCGGACGCCGGGGTTCGGGGCGTAGCCCCGTCTGAACCAGGGTGCGAGCGGATGGCTGACGAATTGCAATTGTCGATCCCGGCAAGATTGTCGGAGGTACACGAGCTGGCGGCCCGGGTGGAGGAGTTCGGGGACACGCACGGTTTGCCGGATCCGAAGGTGTACGTCATCAATCTCGTGCTCGACGAGCTGATTACCAACGTCGTGATGCACGGCTTCGGCGGCGTGCGTGAGCCGGAGATCCGGATCACGCTGCGCATGGCGGCCGGCGCGCTCGTTCTGAGCGTGGAGGACAACGGGCAGCCGTTCGATCCCACGCGCGACTCCGAGCCGGACGTGAGCTCGCCATTGCCCAGCCGGCCGATTGGCGGCCTCGGGCTGCACCTGGTGAAGAACTTCGCCGACCGCCTGTCGTACGAGTTTGCCGGCGGCTGGAACCGGGTGACCCTGGAGCACGACCTCGCGCCGCCGCCGGCCTGACGGCCGGTCTGGCAGATCAGGTGGAGGATCATGGACATCGAAGTCGCGGAGGAGCGGGAGGACGGCGCGCTTGTGCTGCTGCCCGTGGGGCGTCTGGACAGCGCGAACGCACGCGCGTTCGAAGCGATCGTGATGGAGCGCGTCGGCGCGGGCGAGCAACGCCTGGTCGTCGACTTCAGCAGGCTCAACTTCATCAGCAGCTCGGGAATGCGCGTGCTGCTCCTGGCGGCCAAGCAGCTCCAGGCCAAACAGGGCACCCTGGTGCTGTGCTCGATGCAGGACCACATCCAGGAGGTCTTCCAGATCAGCGGCTTCGACCAGATCATCCCGATCCGGGGCTCGCGCGAGGCCGCCCTGGCCGAGTCCTGACGGCCCGTCCGTCTACAGCTTGTGAATGGCGATCGGGATGCCGTTCCGGGTCAGCTCTATTGCCAGCTCCGTGCCCGCCTCGGTGACGCTGTCGCGAAAGCCGATGTAGATCAGCCCCTCGATGTCGGAAGGCCGCTCCATGCCATCCTGCAGCAGGATGGCGACGCGCGCGCGCCCCAGCCCGGGGCTGGCCAGCAGCATCCCGAGCTCCAGCACGACGCTCTGCCCGACGCGCGGGAGCCTCTCGTCCGGTCTTCCCCTGCGATGCCCCTCGTCGTCGGGGGTTGCCAGCACGACGCCGAACGCGACGTCCTCCCGATAGTGCTCCAGCTCTTCGATGACCGTCTCCGCCTCCAGCGGCAGGTGGCCGAGGATCATGGGCTCGACCTCCCAGCGCCTCAGCATCGCGGCCAGCTCCGCGAGCGCGCGTTCGTCCCGGCCGGACAGGACGAGAACCTTGCGCCCCCGGGCGCCGCCCTCGCCGCCGGGATTCGCCCGGACTTCATCGCGCGGCATGCCTGCCCCTGCCCGCTCCGGGCGCGATGTTCGTCACCAGGTACTCGAGCACGGCGCCGCGCCTCGCCGCGACGGAGTTGATGGCCCGCCTGGCAGGGATCTTGTGGGCCCGGAGGCCCGCGGACACGGCTTCGGGATTGCCGTCGTACAGGCGGGCGATGTCAGGCGCCGTCGAGTTGCTGAGCAGCACCCGGCAGCCCCGGTGCGCGAGCTGGAGCACCACCCGCTGCAGGCGCTCCTGATCCGCCAGCGAGAACCCGCCGGGGGTGTAGGAGGTGAACAGCGCGGTCCGGGTCAGCGGGGCATAGGGGGGATCGATGTACACGAAGTCACCGGGTTCCGCATGGGCGAGGACGCACTCGAAGTTGTCCCGCACGAGCTCGACGCTCGCCGCGAGCGCCGTCGCCACGGCCTCGATGTTCGCCTCGTCGCAGATCCGCGGGTTCGCGTAGCGTCCGATCGGCACGTTGAAGCCGCCCCGGGAGTTCAGCCGGAACAGGCCGTTGAACCCCGTCCGGTTGAGGTAGATGAGCATGGCGGCGAGAGGCGGATCGTAGCGGCGGCTGTCGGGGACGGGACCGTCGGAAATCCTGCGGCGGGCCGGGTTGAACCGCCCGTCGCGCACGGCGTAGTAGTGGTCGCGGGGATTCGCGGCGTGGCCGGTCGCCAGGCGGGACAGGTGCCGGACCACGTCGGCGGCGTGGTCCGGCACGGCCGCGTAGCAGCCGATCAGGTCGGCGTTGTGATCGATCAGGATGGAGCGCCGGCCCGCGAGCCGGCCGTGGTTGTACAAATCGAAGAACACGGCGCCGCTGCCCACGAACGGCTCGATGTAGCGCTCGAAGCGCGCCGGATAGAAGCGGCGGATCGCCGGCAGGAGCTGCCGCTTGCCGCCAGCCCATTTCAGCAGGGGACGCGCCTGCCCCAGGGGCGCGGAGGCGGTCGGCTCGGCGGCGTCGGGCGCGACGTCTGCTCGCATGCGAAATTGTATATTTCCATTGACTTCCATGGAGCTGCCACGCTTCGCGCGCGCCCGGGCCAGGAGGCTCGTCGAGTCGCCCCGACAGTTGCTGCGGGTCATCGAGCAGGCCGGGCGCAAGCTGGCGGCAGCCGGGGGCGCACGCAGCCTCGAGCCCGTGGTCGGGGAGCTGCGGACGATGCTCGAGCTGCTGCGCGCCTGGGCCGGCGGCACCTACTCCGGCGTCGCGGGCGCCAACCTGCTGCTCATCGTCGGCGCGGTCGTGTACTTCCTCATGCCGGCCGATCTCGTGCCGGACTTCATTTTCGGCCTGGGATTCGTGGACGACGTGGCCGTGATCACCCGCGTGGTCGGCGCCGTCCGGGAAGAGCTGGCGAAGTTCAGGGCGTCGCAGGCTGGTTGATGCCGGCGGCGCGGCAACCGCCGTGCGGCGCCGCGGCTCGGGCGGGCAGCGGCGGTTGCGCCGCTGCCCGCCGAACGCAGGGCCAGGACGTGTCTACGGCGCGGCGAAGCGCGCGATGCGGTTGCTGCCGCCGATGCCGCCCACCCAGATCTCGTCACCGACCTGCAGGGCGACCGTCGCGAGGATGAGGCTGTCGTTCGAGGGGTAACGGACTATCTCGCGCGCCGTCAGGGCCTCCGGGTCCACCGTGGCCACCCGCGACGTCACGCCGTCGCACGCGCGCTCGCCGAGGCAGGCGAAGATCGACGCCGGACCGTCGCTGCCGAGGTGTCCCGCGGCCAGCAGCGAGCCGTCGGGGGCCCAGCGGACGTTGTCGATCTGGAACCCGACGTCGACCGCCTCGACGCTGGGCGGCGCCTGCCCGCGCGAGACCCGGATCAGCGACCGCGTGCCCCAGCCGCCGATGTAGAACCAGCGCCCGTCGGGCGAGGCCACGAGCCCGTTCGGTCCCACCGTCTCGCTGCCGGGCACCGCGGTCCACCCGGCCCCGGGCTGCCATTCCCACACCTGCCCCTGCTCGAGGTTGAAGTTCGTGGCGCCGAACCCGCCGCCCGGCAGGGCCGCCACCGAGTTGAGGCTGACCGACTCGGGCGCCACGACGCAGCCGATCCAGGTGAGCGTCGGCCGCTCGCCCGTGGCGTCGAGCTCGAATACCTCGACCGCCTCCCGGGCGCCGTGGCGAACGACGTACAGCGTGTGCACGCCGCCGTCTCCCGCGCGGAGGTCGAGGCCGTGCGGCCGGAACCCGCTCGTGTCGGGTCCCGGACACCCGCCGAAGGTCGCCGTGTCGTGGCGCGGCTCGGACGTCTCCAGCGGGTAGGCCTGCGCGGACGTGTGGTCGCGGCGGTCGGTCAGGCTGAGGTAGCCATCGTCTTCCATGCTGGACACGACGATCCAGGGCGTGTCGGGCACGGCGACCAGATCCTCCGGGCTCACCGGCCCGCAGACGAACGCGACGTCGCCGTCGGGCTCGCACTGCGCCGCGCCCGGCGCGGGCAGACCCAGGAGACACGCGGCGACGGTGACGGTCAGGGGTACGATCCGTTGCATGGGACTCTCCTTTGCCGCCTACCGCGCCGCTTCCGCCGCGCGCGCGCCCGACAGCGCATTGACCATGCCGTAGTTGCCCTCGTGGCAGGCGTACTCGTAGAGGGGCATCGCCGAGCGCCGCATCGGCAGCGCCACCGTGAACGGCCGGGTGAACGTGGTCGGGTCGTCGACCGTGTACTCGTAGAGCAGGGCGTCGTCGCCGACGCGGGTGAACCGCTCGGTGAGCCGCAGCGTGGCGCCGGTGCCGAGCGCGGTCAGCGCCGACGGGTCGAAGCTGGCCGTGCGGTCGCTGAAGTTGCGGGTCTCGACGACGAGCGTGTCGCCGTCCCAGCGGCCGCGCGAGTTGCCGGTCCACTGGCGGATGGCGTCCGGCGCGTGCGGGCTTCCGTCGAGCGGCACGATGCGCGCGTCGTGCACCATTTCGTTGAGGATGACGACGTGGTCCGCGTTCTGGAAGAGCTGCATGTTGTTGTTGTAGGCGCTCGGCATCATCGGCGGCCCGGAGTTGAAGCCGAGCAGGCACCGCTCGGCGAGACCGCGGTCCTCCGGGCCGTCCGCGCCGATGCCGGCCGAGCGCAGCCTGACCGGGCGCTCGCCCGGCAGGTCGGCGTCGAGCGAGCCGTCCTGGCGCACGACGCCGGCCACGACCTCCGGCAGGCGTCCGTCCGGCGGATCCACGATCAGCGACGAGCGCCGATCCGCGGTGACCGTGGTGCCGAAGTCGAGCCAGAAGGCGTTGTAGGCGCCGACGCTGCCGTCCGGCGGCGGCGCGTCGGCGGCCCGCTGGAACTGGGTGGCGCCGAACTCCACGGCCGCCGCCTCCTCGTCGGTCAGCGTCGTGCGCTCGCCGATGGCGGCCGGACGCTCGAGCGGCGTCGCCGTCCGGAAGTCCCATACGCCTTGCAGATCCGGGCGTCCGTCGCCAAGCCGGGGCGGCTCCCAGTCCTCCGCGGTCGCCTGGGCGGCGGCCGGGAGCGGCACGAGCGGGCCCGCCGCGAGAACCGCGAGCAGAGCGAAGCATCGAAGATTCACGTTCCCTCCCTGGTCCTGCTCCGAAGTCGACCAGCGCGGCCGCGGCCGTCCGCGTTCGATCCGCTCGAACGCCGGGCCGCGGCACCGCCCTGGAGGCAGGTCGGAACGATTATACGCGGGGCCCCCGACCGGGTATGCTGTCCACGTTTCGTGTCTGACGGCAGGGTGTCGTCCGGGGAGGAATCATGTCGATGAACGGTTGGAAGCACGCGGAGGGTGTCGTCGTGATGGTTCTCGGGGTGGTCCTTGCCGGCGCGCTTGCGCTGCCGTCGACGGCGGAGGGCCAGTCGGACGCGGCGGAGGTGCCCGAGTTCCGGGTCGATCCGTTCTGGCCGCCGCCGCTGCCGAACAACTGGATCCTGGGCCAGGCGGCCGGCGTGGCGGTCGACGCCGACGACGACGTGTGGCTCATCCATCGGCCGCGCTCGCTCGACGCCCGCCAGCGGGGCGAGCACGGCATGTGCTGCGTGCCGGCGCCGCCGGTGATCGAGTTCGCGCCGGACGGCACGGTGCTGCGCTCCTGGGGCGGCCCGGGCGACGGATTCGAGTGGCCGGAGAACGAGCACGGGATTCACATCGATCACGAGGGTCACGTCTGGGTCGGCGGCAACGCGGCCACCGACGCGCACATCCTCAAGTTCACCGCCGACGGCGAGTTCCTGCTGCAGATCGGCCGCGCTGGGCAGAGCGGCGGGAGCAACGACACCGAGAACCTCGGCCGCCCGGCGGGCATCCGAGTGGATGCGGAGACGAACGAGGTCTACGTCGCCGACGGCTACGGCAACCGCCGCGTCATCGTCTTCGACGCCGAGACCGGCGCCTACCGGCGGCACTGGGGCGCCTACGGGGAGCGTCCCGACGACGCGGAGCTGCCGTCCTACGATCCCGAGGCCGACCCGATCCGCCACTACCGCAGCCCGGTCCACGACGTCGCGGTCTCGAACGACGGCCTGGTCTACGTGGCCGACCGGACGAACGACCGCCTGCAGGTCTTCCGGAAGGACGGGACGTTCCTGCGCGAGGCGTTCGTGCGTCCGGCCACGCTCGGCAGCGGCTCGGTCTCGGGCGTGACCCTGTCGGTCGATCCCGACCAGCAGTGGCTATTCATCCCCGACGGCACGAACAACGTCGTCTGGGTTCTCGATCGCGCGACGCTGACCGTCCGCGACCACTTCGGCCGGATGGGGATGTACGCCGGCCAGTTCCACCGGCTGCACAACCTGGCCGTCGACTCGCGCGGCAACCTGTACACCACGGAGGTCAACTCCGGACAGCGCATCCAGAAGTTCGTGCGCCTGGGCGGGCCGGACGACGCGCAGCAGTAGCCGCCCGGCGGCCGCGGCGGGGGAGGAGCCTGATGATTGAGTCGTTCGACACCCTGTTGAAGCAGTACGAGGAGGGCCGCCTGACGCGCCGGCAACTGCTCGGGGCGCTCGCCGCGCTGGCCGTGCCGGCTGCGGCGGGCGCGCAGGGCAGCGCGGTGCGGGCACGCTCGCTGCATCACGTCAACGTCGGCGTCGCGAACCTCGATCGGTCGGAGCAGTTCTACCGCGACCTGCTCGGCCTGCCGCCGCGCCGCTACATCGTCGGCGACGCCTACGCGCTCGACTTCCCGGACGGCGGACTGATCAGCCTCTGCCCGGTCGAGGGCGGCAACTGCAGCCTGACCGCGGGCAGCGCGGTAGCCGGCGAGATCGACCACTTCGGCGTCGGCATCGAGAACTTCGACGCGGAGCGGGTGGCCGGCGCGCTCGAGGAGGCCGGCTTCGAGGAGGTGCGGCAGGCCGGGCCCACCAGCGTCCTCGTCCCGGACCCGGACGGCCTGATCGTCCAGCTCTCGGCCGTGACGGAGCGCTTCGAGGGCACGCCGCCCGATCGGGGCTGCTGACCGCTCGGGATGTTGGCGCCGGAGTCTGCACCGTTTCTGCGGCGCAGACTCCTAGTCGACGATCGCCTGCAGCACCGCGTTCTGGAAGTCGGCCCGGAGGGGACCGCCCGGCGTCTGCACCATCAGAATCGCGGTCATCTCCTCCTCGGGATCGACCCAGTAGGTGGTGCCGAAGGCGCCGCTCCACCCGAAGCTGCCGGTCGATCGGTGGTCGCCGCGGGCGGCGACGGCGTCGAGCACGACGTCGACGGTCAGTCCGAAGCCCTTGCCCGGACCTCCGCCCACGCGTCCGGCCTTCTCGTAGAGGTCGCCGACGTGGTTCGACGCCATCAGGTCGACGATCCGCGGACCCAGCAGCCGCGCGCCGTTCAGCTCGCCGCGGTTGACGAGCATCTGGGCGAACTGCAGGTAGTCCCCGGCCGTCGACCACAGGCCGCCGCCGCCCCCGTGCAGCGTCGTCGTGGCCACCCATTCCGGCAGGGGACGGCGCTCGAGGCCGTCGGGGGTGCGCCCGTAGAGGGTCACGACGCGCGACTTCCGGTCGTCGGGCACGTTGAAGGCGGTGTCCTTCATGCCCAGCGGCTCGAAGATCCGCCGCTGCAGGAACTCGTCGAACGTCAGCCCCGAGGCGACCTCCACGATGCGCCCGAGCGTGTCGATGCCGGCCAGGCCGCTGTACGCCCAGCGCGTGCCCGGCTGGAAGTCGAGGGGGGCGGCGCCGAGAGCGGCCGTCCAGTCCGCGACCGTGCCGGTCGTCTTGCGGGGAGCAATGCGCGCCGCCGCCTCGCTGCCCGCGCCGCCGCTGACGAGACCCGACGTGTGGGTGATCAGGTCCTGCACCGTGATCTCGCGGTCGGCCGGCACGGTGTAGATGCCGCCCTCCTTGCCCGCGGCGTCGGTTCGCGGCATCGCGACCTGCGTGTCGCGGAACTCCGGAATGAAGCGGGACACGGGGTCGGACAGCCGCACCTTCCCCTCTTCCACGAGCATCAGGATGGCGACGCCGGTCACGGGCTTCGTCATCGAGGCGATCGGGAAGATGCTGTCCTTCCGCATCGGGGCGTCCGCCTCGATGTCCATCCGGCCGTGCGCCTCGAAGTGGGCGACATGCCCGCGCCGCGCGACGACGGTGACGGCCCCGGAGATCTGGTCCGCGTCGACCGCGCGCCGGATCATCTCGCCGATCCGCTCGAGGCGCTTCTCGGACAGCCCCACGTCGGCCGGCTTTGCGGCCGGCACCTGGGCTTGCGCAGCGGGGATTGCCAGCAGGGCGACGAGGACGAACGCCGACGACAGCCGGAACACGAGGCGGGCTCCGTCACGGACACTGTTGGCGCGCACCAGCAACTCCTTTGCTCGAGAATCGATCGGAGTCGTAGCTTAACGCATCGTCCCCGCTCCAGCACCGGGCGGCAGGCGGCAGGTCGGGGTGCACGCACGGCGCAACGCCGAGTGCTCGGCGCGCCCGGGCTGACGGCGCAGGTCGGGGTCGGACCGACGTGCTTCGCGCTACGGGCACCGCACCGCGAGCGCGGGATCGTGTCCGAAGATGGAGAGGATGCGCCAGCCGTCGTCGGTCTTGACGACCGTATAGGTCCAGCCGTACTCGCCCAACAGACCACCGCTCCTGCGGTAGCGTACGCCCCGGCCGCTGACGATAGCCGTGCTGGCGCCGAGGACGCAGATGTTGCGGTCGGGCATGTCCGACCCCGCGTACCCCTGGGCGTCGAGACGCGCCCAGGCTTCGGAGACCCACTGCCGGACCTCGTCCCGCGTCCCGAGTGCGCTGCCGTCTCCACGGACATACGGGACGTTGTAGGCATGGCTGGCGATCTCGTCGGCCGCACCCGCGGAATACCAGGCGTAGTACTGGTCGAAGAACGCGTCCACCTCCGTGCGCAGGGCCTGTCGCGCTGCCGGCTCGAGTGATTGGGCTTCCGCGGGCGCCTCGATCGCCAGGAGCCCGACCGCCATTGCCAGGATCGACCACAGTCTCATTCTTTTCCTCATCTTTCGACGATGCGGCCCCGGCCCTCGGGCCTGCGTTGCCGCAGCCGTTCGGATAGGTTACATGCAACCCGGGAGCAACTGCCACGCCACGGGAAACGCCACGGAACCGCGGGGCGGAATGACACGCGGTGAAATCTGGACCGTGTCCGGCGCCGGCTGCGCCGGCAAGCCGCGACCAGCCGTCATCGTTCAGGAAGACTGGTGCAGGATGTCGACGTGCGTGGGTCGCCCGCCGCGGCTCACTCCGGCGTCACCGCCACGAGCGGCAGCACCACGTGGGACGGGTAGGCCGGCTCGTGGTGGATGGCGCTGTCGGCGGGCACCGAGCGCCGGTGCCGGCCCAGGGGCTCGCCCGTGTTGGGGTTGACGTCGAAGCGCGGGAAGTTGCTGCTCGAGACGTCGATGCGGATGCGGTGCCCGGCCTTGAAGCGATTCGCGGTGGGATGGGGCTCGATGACGAGCTCGTAGACCTCGCCCGGGGTCATGAGCTCGGGCCGGCTCGGGTCGTTGCGGTAGCGCGTCCGCAGGATGCCGTCGGTGAGGTTCATCTCGAACCCCGTCGGGAAGTCCTCGCTCGGGGGGTAGACGTCGACGAGCTTCACCGTGAAGTCGGTGTCGACGGCGGTCGACGACGCGTAGAGGGTGACGCGGATGGGGCCGACGACCTCGACCGGGGACTCGAGCGGCTCGGTCTGGAACACGACCACGTCGGGCCGCGTCTTGAGCGGCAGGTACGGGGGGCGCGAGCCGTAGAAGCCGTTCTCCGAGCCGCCCCCGAGGCGCTGGAACTCGCGCTCGCGCTGATCGTAGGCGCCGCGCTTCAGCACGCCGGAGAACGAGCCGCCGATGGTGGGCACTGGGTGCCCGGGGTCGTAGGTGTAGGTGGTCGGCGGCGCGGCGGCGGGCTCGCGGGGGCTCAGGGTGCCGTCGGCGTGGAAGTACCAGCGCGTGGGCTCGGCCTCGGGCAGGGGCCAGGCCGGCGCGTCCCGCCAGTAGCCGCCGTGAACCAGCCGGCCGTCGGCGTCGCGGCGGCCGTCGCCGGTGCCCATCACGAAGAGGCGGATCGGCGGCCAGTCGTCGACCCCCGTGGGGAGCTGCTTCAGGTGGCGGTCGAACCACTGCCGGTGCAGCCCGGTCGCGAAGCCGGGAATGGCCGCGTCCGGTCCGAACTCGACGTCGCCCGCGTAGGACCGCGTGTTGGCGCCGTGGGTCCAGGGGCCGACCAGGAGATGGATGGGGGAGGTCTTCATTCGCGACAGCCCGACGAAGTTCTCGAACATGCTGCCGACGTAGGGGTCGTACCAGCCGGCGACGTGCAGCATGGGGACGTCGGCGGTGCGGCCGTAGTAGGCGCTCCAGTTCAGGCCGAGGCGGGTCCAGTGGCGGACGTCGGCGTTCGGCCGGTCGTGGTCGGCGCGGGTGAGCTGGTCGAGCACGTAGTCCTCGAACTCGGGCGCCGCCGCCAGCGGGCTGAGGCCGCGCCGCAGGGGCATCGCCGCGAACCAGTCGGCCACGTGCTCGGCCTCGAAGGCGGCCCGCACGACCGGGTCGGGCGACAGGCGGAGCTGGTCGAAGGCCCAGCCGAGCTGCTGCCCCAGCTCGAAGGCGCCGTGGTTGCGCACCTTGTGCAGCCAGGGGTCGGAGATGCCCCCCTGGTTGAGGAGCAGGGCCCCGAGGCTCGGCGGGTTCAGCTTGGCCGCGTCGGCCTGGGTGTGGGCGCCGTACGAGGTGCCGAACATGCCGACGCCGCCGGTCGTGTAGGGCAGCGCGGCGATCCACTCGACGGTGTCGTAGCCGTCCGTCGCGTCGAAGTCGTGGTACTTGGAGAACGTGCCCTCGGACTCGTAGCGGCCCCGGGTGTCCTGGAGCACGACGACGTAGCCGTGGCTCACGAAATAGCCGGCGCGCTCGACGAGCCCGCGCCCCTCCTTGCCGTAGGGGGTGCGTTGCAGCAGGACCGGGAGCGGGGTCTCGACGGGGACGCCTCCGCGGGCCGGCCGGTAGACGTCGGTGGCTAGGCGGACGCCGTCGCGCATCGGCACCATGACGTCGCCGGCGTGCAGCACGACGTCGTAGGGGTCGGGGGCCTGGACGGGTGCGCTGGCGGCGGTCAGCGCCAGCACGGCCAGCGCCGCCGTTCCGAGCGTGCGTGTCCTCATGGTCGTCACCCCCGCGTCACGGCGTGTGGACCCGGCCGTCCTTCACCACCGTGACCACGTGCCGCAAGTCCCGCATGGTCAGCAGCGGATTGCCGTCGACCACGATCAGGTCGGCGAGCTTGCCCCGCGTGAGGGTGCCCAGCTCGCCGCCGCGGCCCAGGTACTCGGCGTTGCGCCGGGTCGCCATGGCCAGCACCTCCAGCGGGGGGAAGCCGTGGGACACCATCAGGTCCATCTCCTGCCAGAGGGCGTCGGTGTGGAAGTTGAGCGGCGTGCCGCTGTCGGTGCCAACGAGCACCCGGACGCCCGCGTCGCGGAGCTGGCGCAGCTTCGCCCCCATCCCGGCCATGCGCCGCACGCGCAGGCTGCCGCCGAAGTAGCCGAACCGGCGCGGGTGCTCGATGCTGCGGCGGATGTCGGTCCAGATCCCGGGGGGCGTCAGGGCGCGCGCCCGCGGGTTGTCCCGCCAGTCGGGCCACTCGACGGCCCGGCCCTGGATCATCGTCTGGATCATGGTGGGGATGACCCAGGTCCCGTGGTCCACCAGGCCCTGGAGCACGTCGGGCGCGATGGCGGGGCTGGCCCCGCCGCCGAGCGACATGTGCTCGATGCCGTCCTGGCCCGCGCGGATCCGCATGAGGAGGTCGTCGCGGGTCCCCACGTGGCCGGTGATGCGGATGCCCGCGGCGTCGGCCTCCTCGCGGACGGCCCGCAACTGGGCCTCGGTCAGCCCGGTGTGCACCTTGATGATGCCGGCGCCCTGCGCGATGGCGGTCCGCGCCGCGGCGCGCGCCTCGTCCACCGTGCGCACGTTGACGGTGTGCGACCGGCGGTGGTGCCGGGCCACCCGCCCGTCGGACCAGTTGGTGATCCACCCCATGCTGGCGACCACGCGGGGCCCCGGAAGCTCGCCGCTCTCGATGCGGGCCTTGATGTGCGCCAGGGCGTCCGGCTGCCCGGCCAGGTCGACCACCGTGGTGACGCCGCTCATGAGGAGCTGCCGGGTCGAGACGGCCATGATCTCGGCGTAGCGACCGTCGCGGTACCGGCCGTGCCAGTGCTGGTAGTCGGAGTGGCCGAGGATGTCCAGGTGCACGTGGGCGTCGATGAGGCCGGGCAGGATGGTCATGCCGCGGGCGTCGACGACCTCGGCGCCATCGGGCACCGTCAGATCGTCGCGGCCGCCGACGGCGACGATGCGGTCGCCCTCGACCAGCACCACCGCGCCCGGCAGCGGCGGCCCCTCGTGCCCGTCGATCAGCAGCCCGCCGACGATGGCGAGGTCGGCCGTCGCCGGCTGGGGGTCGGGCTCGCCGTCGAAGGTCTGCGCGCCCGGGAGGGCGATGGCGGCCCCGGCCAGCGCGGTCGCGAGCGGGAACCGGAGGTGGCTCCGGAGATGGGGCGTGATCATGACGTCGCTCCCTGTCGGACTCGGCGCAACTTGTTCTGGATTATGGACGGAAAAAGGCTCTTCTTCACTGAAGAAAAGGGCCTGGAGAGTTGGCGCGCGCGGCAGGATTCAAACCTGCGACGCTCGGCTTGGAAGGCCGACCGCTGATATTTCGAGGAAGCGTGCTGACGCCATCTGGTGGGAAGTCCGACGCGCCGCCTGAGGCCCCGGATGATTCCGAGGGCGAAGCCTCGCAGCCGTCGGAGGAAGCTGCAGCACGCTGACGGGGGGTACGCGTTGGACGATCCGCGACAGTCGTGCGCCACGGGTCGAGACCAATGGTCGGAGCCGGCGCGGTACAGGCCGGTCGGCGGCATCGGATCGATCAGCATGGACGGCCGCGGCCGGGCGCTCGACAACGTGTTCGTCGAGCGGCTCTGGCGCTCGGTGAAGTACGCGGAGGTGTACCTGAAGGACTACGCGTCGGTGCCGGAGACCCGCGCTCACCGCGGCGGCATCGGGTAGGGCAGGGCGCCCACGCGCAGCAGGAGGGCGTCCTCTCTCTCAGCCGACGCCGCGTCTCAACATGCTCGGCCAGCTGCGGAACCAGCTACTCTTCGACTACGTCCTTGGCGACGAGGCCCTCGACGGCGGTTGCGATCACCCTCACGCCATGCCTGTCGCCTTCTTCGGCGACCCAGAGCTGCAACGTGTGCAGTACCGAGATCGCCAGCTCGCGCACGCACTGCAGCCGCAACGCCCCCATTTCCGGCAGCGGCATGTGCGCGAGCAGTTCGCGCACCTCGCCGTCGTTCAGCCTCAGCGTCCGTGCCAGGAACTCGCGCACGTCGTCGTCGCTCATCTGCTCGGCGTCCCCGGTGAGCAGTCGTTCGGCGGGACGTTCCCTCGTCACACGTCCGCTGCTCGCTGCGGTAGACGCGGGCCGGCGGCTCGACCATCCACCCGAGCCGGCCGCCGCGCCGGACGCGGGTGATCAGCCGACCGAGGTCATAGAGATCAACCCTTACGCGGCCGAGCTCGCGTGGGTGTCGGTCTGGACAGGTGGCCCTTCAAAATAGGCCCTCTTCACTGAAGAAAAAGGGCCTGGAGAGTTGGCGCGCCCGGCAGGATTCGAACCTGCGACCCTCGGCTTAGAAGGCCGATGCTCTATCCAGCTGAGCTACAGGCGCGTCGGCTCCGTCGCGTTGCGGGTGATTCCCATGATACGGCACTGCCAGCCGAGAGTTCCGCGGCCGAGCGTGCGGCCCGGCCGGCAGGTTCCCTGCCTCAGTCGTTCGCGCCCAGCGCGCGGAGCCGCGCCGCGATCTCCGGGCGCGTCGCGCGCCGTCCGTTCGTGCCCGGGACCGGCAGGCTCGACTCGGCGAGCGCCAGCGCCGTCTGGCCGTCTTCGTTCGCCGCGTCGAGATTGGCGCCGCGGGCAACGAGCATCTCGACGACCGAGGCGAAGCCGGCGCGGACGGCGTCGTGGAGCGGGGTGTTGCCGCGGTCGTCGCCCTGATTCACGTCGACGCCGAGGTCGAGGATGGTGCGCGCGAGCTCGCGGGTCAAGCGCTCCCTGTCGGCCCGGTCCGTTTCCGGGGCGCCGACGCGGTTGCGCCGGTTCTCCCGCGGATTGCGGGAGACGCCCATCGCCGCCTTGAGGGCTGACATCCGGTTGGTGGGGGAGACCTGCGGGTCCGCCCCGCGCTCGGCCAGGAGCCGGGCGATCGCCAGCTCCCCATAGCGCGCCGCGAGCCAGAAGGCGTTGCCGCCCACCGCCTCGTGACGGATGCTGTAGTCGGCACTGAACCGTCGCCCAGGGGTGCCCCTCTCCACGATCGCGTTGACGTCCGCGCCGCGCTCGAGGAGCGCCTCCGCGAGGGCGGCCTCGCTCCGCAGGATCGCGGCGTGAAGCGCCGTGTAGCCGGCGTCGGCGGCGTTCGGGTCCGCGCCGTTGTGGAGGAGGTAGGCGGCCAGGCGGCCGTGGCCGCTGTGGGCGGCGACGACGAGGGCGCTGGTGCCGGCTGCAGAGGCGTCGTTGACGTCGGCCCCCGCCTCGAGGAGGGCGCGCGCCGTCTCCACGTCGCCGTTGCGCGCGGCGAAGAGGAGCGGCGTCGAGCCGCCGTGCGCCATGCGGAAGTTGCCGCTCGTATTGGTGTTGCCGGCGGTGTTCTCGAGCTGGTGCCAGACCCGCGAGCGGGCGTGCACGTCCGCTCCGTGCCGGGCCAGCCGGCGCACGACGCCGGCGTGCCCCTGGGCCGCCGCCCACATCAGCGCCGTCTGGCCGCGCTCGCGCTCCGCGGCGTTCGGGTCGGCGCCGTGCGCGAGGAGGAGCTCGACCACCGGCCGGCTGCCGCTCCGCGCGGCGGCCATCAACGGCGTCTCGCCCATCCGCAGCGTCACGTCGGGATCCGCGCCGGCCGCGAGCAGCCGCGCGACGATCGGCGCGCTGCCGTTCGTGGCCGCCAGCCACAGGGGCGTCGCGCCGAGCGCGTTGGCCGCGTCGACGTCGGCGCCCGCCGCGATCAGCAGCACCGCGGTCCCGGCGTCGTTGCGGTGCGCCGCCCAGTGGAGCGCCGTCGCGCCGTCGCCCTGCCGGCTGTTCGCGTCGGCGCCCGCCGCGAGCAGGGTGCGCACGCGGGCGACGTCGCCCGCCCGGACCGCCGCGGTCAGGTCCGGCTCCATGTGCGCATGCGCCGACGCCGCCGTTGCCGGCACGATGACCGCCGCCAGCAGGGACACGAGCCGTTCCGCCGGGGACTTGTGCGGCATGCGGCTATGCTACCCCAGTCCGGGCGCGCGGCCGCGCGATCTTGTCCCGCCGTGATTGACACCCCGCCGGCGTTCGCAGAGACTACCGGGAGCCATGATGCGTGCGCGTGGCCGATGGTTGCCGGTCCTTGCCGCAGCGGCCTTCGCCGTGCCCGCGTTGCTCGCGCCGGCGCGGCCGGCCGCGGCGCGGCAGGAGCCCCTCGCGGCGGATGCCGTCCGCCTGCGGCAGACGATCGACCGCTACTGCGCAGCCTGCCACAACGACCGCCTGCGCACGGCCGGTCTGACCCTCGACGGGCGCGACCTGTCGCAGGTCGGGGCGGGCGCCGAGATCTGGGAGAAGGTCGTCACGAAGCTCCGGACGCGGACCATGCCGCCGGTGGGCCGGCCGCGCCCCGCGGCGGCCACCTACGACGCCCTGGCCGGCTGGCTGGAGTCCGAGATCGACCGCCACGCCGCGGCGCATCCCCACCCGGGCCGCACGGAGGCGTTTCACCGCCTGAACCGCGCCGAGTACGCCAACGCCATCCGCGATCTGCTGGCGCTCGACGTCGACGTGGCGGCGCTCCTGCCGGCCGATGACATCGACGAGTACGGCTTCGACAACATGGCCGACGTCCTGACGGTCTCGCCGGCCCTGATGGAGCGCTATCTCGCGGCGGGTCGCAAGATCGCCCGCCTCGCGGTGGGGGAGACTCCGCTCGGGCCCGGCACCGACATCTACCGGGTGCCGATCCTCCTGGTGCAGGACGATCGGGTCGGCGATGACGTGCCGTTCGGCTCCCGCGGCGGGATCGGCATTCGCCACTTCTTTCCCGTCGACGGCGAGTACGACCTGGAGATCCGGCTGCACCGGAACTACGTGAACTACGTGCGCGGCATGGGGTCGCGCCACGAGCTCGAGGTCCGGCTCGACGGCGCGCTCGTGCGGACCTTCGTCTTCGGCGGCGAGGAGCCGGAGGGTGTGCAGGCACCGGCCAGCTACGCGGGCAACCAGTTCGGTGATCCGGCCTGGGAAGAGTACATGCTCTACGCGGACGCCAACATGCGGGTGCGCTTCCCGGCCAGGGCCGGCCCGCGCGTGGTGAGCGTCGCGTTCGTGCGGCGCTTCACGGAGCCCGAGGGCGTGCTCCAGCCGCGCCAGAGCATCTTCGCGGTGGCGGTCAACGAGATGCGGGACGGCGACGCGGCCGTCGAGCACGTGGCGATCGGCGGTCCCTACGCCAGCACCGGTCCGGGCGACACGCCGTCCCGGCGGGCGCTGTTCACCTGCCGGCCCGCGAGCGCGGCGCCGGCGGCCGAGGAGGCCTGCGCGCGGGAGATCCTGACCTCGCTGGCCCGGCGCGCCTACCGCCGTCCGGTCGCTGCCGGGGATCTCGCGACGCTGATGGACTTCTACCTTGCCGGCCGTCGCGGCGGCAGCTTCGACGCCGGCGTCCAGCACGCGCTCGAGCGCGTGCTGATCGCGCCCGACTTCCTGTTCCGGGTCGAACGCGATCCGGTCGACATCGGGCCGGCGACCGCCTACGTGCTGACCGACCTCGAGCTGGCGTCGCGGCTGTCGTATTTCCTGTGGTCGAGCGGGCCGGACGAGCAGCTCCTCGCCCTCGCCGAGCAGGGCCGGTTGAGCGACCCGGAGGTGCTCGGCCGGCAGGCGCGTCGGATGCTGTCCGATCGCCGCTCGCTGGCGCTCGTTCGCAACTTCGCGGGCCAGTGGCTCTACCTCCGCAATCTGCGGGGCGTCATGCCGGACGCGCTGGTGTTTCCGGAGTTCGACGAGAACCTGCGCGAGGCGTTCCGGCAGGAGACCGAGCTCTTCGTCGAAAGCCTGATTCGCGAGGACCGCAGCGTCCTCGACCTGCTCGCGGCCGACTACACGTACGTGAACGAGCGGCTCGCGCGGCACTACGGCCTGCCGGGCATCTACGGCAGCCACTTTCGGCGGGTGCGGCTCGACCCGGAGCTGGCCGAGCGGCGCGGCGGCATCCTGGGCCACGGCAGTCTGCTCACCGTGACGTCGTATCCGAACCGGACGTCGCCGGTGCTGCGGGGCAAGTGGCTGCTGACCAACGTCCTCGGAACGCCGCCGCCGCCGCCGCCGGCCGACGTGCCGGACTTGCCGGATCGCGGCGCGGACGGCGGGCCGGCGACGGTGCGGGACCGTCTGGCGCGGCATCGCGAGAGCCCGGCCTGCTCGGTCTGCCACGCGCCGATGGACCCGCTCGGGCTGGCCCTCGAGAACTACGACGCCGTCGGCAAGTGGCGGGCGACGGGCGCCACCGAGCGGCCAATCGACGCTTCGGGCAGTCTGCCCGACGGCACGGCGTTCGAGGGTCCGACCGGGCTGCGGACGCTGCTGCTGGAGCGGCGCGAGCTGTTCATCGGCACGCTGACGGAGAAGCTCCTGGCGTACGCGCTCGGGCGGGGACCGGAGTACTACGACCGCCCGACGGTGCGCGCCATCACCCGTTCCGCGGCAGCGGCGGACTACCGCTGGTCGGCGATCATCGTCGAAATCGTTCAGAGCACACCGTTCCGCATGCGGAGGTCAGAGTCATGATCATCACCAGGAAGGCGCTTCCCCGGCGTACCGTGCTGCGGGGATTGGGCGCGTCGCTCGCGCTGCCGCTGCTCGACGGCATGGTGCCGGCGTTCGCGGCGCTGCGGAAGACGGCGGCGGCCCCCGTGAAGCGGCTCGGGGTCGTCTACGTTCCGAACGGGATGATGATGAACCACTGGACGCCGGGCACCGAGGGGTCCGGGTTCGACTTTCCGACGATCCTCGAGCCGCTCGAGCCGTTCCGGCGGCACGTCGAGGTGCTGTCGGGCATGCACGGCGTCGACGGCGAAGGCCCGCACGCCCGCTCCTCGACGCGGTTCCTCACCGGCGTGGGGGCGAAGCCGGACAATGGCTCGGACCTGTCGGCCGCGGTTTCGATGGACCAGCTCGCGGGCCGCGTCCTGGGACGCGAGACGCAGCTTGCGACGCTCGAGCTGGCTCTCGACGGGCGCGACTTCGCCGGCTCGTGCGACGACGGCTTCAGTTGCGCCTACACGAACACGATCGTGTGGGCGAACGACACGACGCCGCTGCCGATGGAGAACAACCCGCGGGTCGTGTTCGAGCGTCTCTTCGGCGACAGCGGCAGCACGGACCCGGCCGTCCGGAAGGCGCGGCTCCGCAAGGACGCCAGCCTCCTCGATTCGGTCACCGAGCGGGCCGGCGCGCTGTCGCGCGAGCTCGGCGCTCGTGACCGCGCCAAGCTGGACCAGTACCTCGACGCCGTCCGCGACGTCGAGCGGCGCATCCAGATGGCGGAGGCGCAGAGCGGGCGCGAGCTTCCGGTCGTCGATCAGCCGGCCGGCATTCCGGGCACGCTCGGCGAGCATGCCAGGTTGATGTTCGACCTGCAGGCGCTCGCCTACGAGACGGACCTGTCGCGCGTGGTCACCTTCATGATGGGCCGCGAGATCACCGGCCGCACGTACGCCGAGATCGGGGTGCCCGACGCCCACCATCCGATCTCGCACCACCAGCGCGACCCCGCCAAGCTGGAGAAGCTGACCCGGATCAACCAGTACCACGTGCAGCTCTTCGCGGAGTTCCTGGCGCGGCTCGAGGCGACGCCGGACGGGGACGGGACGCTGCTCGACCACGCGATGATCGTCTACGGCGCCGGCATGGCCGACAGCAACGCGCACGCGTCGCAGGACCTGCCGATCCTGCTCGCCGGCGGCGGGGCGGGCACCGGCGGCCGCCACGTTCGCTACCCGGAGCACACGCCGCTCGCGAACCTGCACCTCAGCCTGCTCGACAAGCTGGGCGTGCCGGCCGACTCGCTCGGACACGCGGACGGCCGGCTGCCCCTCGACCCCCTGGCCGCGTAACTTTGCCCCAAGGCGCGCACGGCGTGCCTCGGCGGTAGCGGCGCGGGGCTATGGGGGTCCCCGCAAGCGGACGCCGGGGGTTCGGGGCGCAGCCCCGTCTGATTGAAGCCCGCACGGCGCGCCTCGGCGGTAGCGGCGCGGGGCTATGGGGTCCCCGCAAGTGGACGCCGGGGGTTCGGGGCGCAGCCCCGTCTGAATTTAGAACACGGCGATCGGGTTGATGGGCGATCCGGTGCCCCGGGGTACGCGGACCGGGCTCGCCATGAACAGGAACTCCCAGCGGCCGAGGCGGGCGGCGGTCTCCGCGGCGGCCTCGAGGTCGAGGTTGTCGAACAGGTTCATGCCGCGCGCCACGACCGCGAACTTGTGGATGACCGTCTCGTTGAACCCCGGGATGTTGCCGCGCAGCTCGTGGGCGGTGTCGCTGCCGAACAGGGCGACGTCGCGCTCGGCCAGCAGCGGCAGGAACGACGCGTCCATGCCCGCGTTGCCGCCCCCCTCCGCGCTCCGCCGCGCCCAGCGGCCGGTGCGGATCAGGAGGACGTCGCCCGGCTCGACCCGGGCGCCCGTCCGCTCCTCCCAGTCCTCGATGTCCTGGCGGTAGACGCGCGTGCCGGGCGCCAGGTAGGGCACGCCCCGCAGGCGCGGGACGTCGACCAGCACCGCCTTCGTGACGACGCCGTTCCGCAGGCCGGTGATCCCCAGGTGCTCGCAGCCCCCGTCGGTGACCGTCTCCCGCATGTCGTGGCCGTTGTAGAGCTTGCCGCCGTAGACCACGTGGCAGACGGCGTCGAGATGCGTGAAGAAGCCGCCGTGGTAGTCGATGTCGAGCCGATCCCGGATGCGATCCGGATCGAACGAGATGATCATGTTCAGCCCGAACGGCCGGTTCGGATCGCTGCCCAGCGCGTCGGCGACGTCGTGCCCGAGCGAGACGGCCTCGCCGGTCTCGACGAGGGCCGCCGCCTGCTGGCGCTTGGCCGGCGTGATCAGGTTGGCCGCCCCGATCTGGTCGTCCGCCCCCCAGCGGCCCCAGTTCGACAGCTCCGTCATCCACTGCTCGAACTGCGCCCGCGTCGCGCCGGGCGCGTTGGCTTCGCGGAGGTCCGACTGGCCGTGGGCGGCATGCCCCGCGAGAGCGAGCAGGGCGAGGGCAATCGGTGCGGCAATCCTCGTCATCGTCTGGGTTCTCCTCCTGTGAGGCGGCCCGGCGGGGCCGCGGCCCGGAAGCTATCACGAATGGCCCGGTCCAGCAACGGACGGCCCCGCTCCCGCCGCGGGCCTGCACGCGGGTGACGCCGCCGCACCGATTGTGGTAAGAACAGGGAGCCGCAAGCCGACCGGCCTCTCGATTGTGAGATACAGGAGATATTCGATGTCCACGACACAGAAGCACAGCCGCCGCGACGTACTGAAGGGGAGCCTCGCCCTGGCCGGAATGGGGATGTTCGGGGTCCCCGAGCTGACGCTGCCGGCGCTCGCGCAGGGCGAGACCGTCGTGCCGTTCACGGATCTGCCGGACGTGATCAACTGGCGCCGGACGCCCGATCGCCGCATGCTCGACATCCGGACCATCAACAGCGTCTACACGCACCGGGACGAGTTCTTCACGACGCAGCACTACGGGCACCCCGAGATCGACATCGCGACGTACCGCCTCGAGGTGTCGGGTCTGGTCGACCGGCCGCTGTCGCTGTCCATCAACGAGCTGCGGTCGATGCCCAGCCGCAACCTCGTCTTCGGCTTCGAGTGCTCGGGCAACCGCGGGCCGATCAACGGCCTGTCGAGCAACGGACTCTGGACCGGCGTGCCGCTGCGCACGGTGCTCGAGCGTGCGGGCGTGCAGGACGCCGCGCGGGAGGTCGTCTTCCTGGGCGCCGACCACGGCGAGGAGGACGTGGAGTTTCGCGGCCGGACCTACACGGTCGACCAGCAGTACGGCCGCAGCCTGCCGCGCGACAAGGCGCTCTCGACCGAGCCGCTGCTGGCCTACGCGCTCAACGGCCAGCCGCTCACGCCGTTCCAGGGCTTCCCGCTGCGGCTGCTGGTGCCCGGCTGGTACGGCGCGCCCAACGTGAAGTACCTGGCGGAGCTCCACGTGCAGGAGGACGCCTATCTCGGCAAGTACCAGGCCCGCTGGTACCGCACGCTGAAGGGCGAGATGGTCAACGGCGAGATGAAGTGGAAGGAGACGGCCATCACCCGCATGCGGCTCAAGTCGTACATCGCGCGCGTCACCACCGACGGCACCCGGCACCAGGTGTTCGGCGTGGTGCTCAACGACGGCACGCCCATCCGCTCGGTGGAGGTCAAGGTCGACGACGGCGAGTGGCAGCCGGCGACGCTGAGCTCGGCCACCCGCGCCAAGTACGGCTGGAAGTGGTTCACCTACGACTGGCACGGGGCCACGCCGGGCGAGCACACCGTCGTCTCGCGCGTGACCGACGTGAACGGCGAGGTCCAGCCGACCGCGGAGGAGCTTGAGGTCAAGATGACCTTCCTGGAGCA
>JAAXGX010000004.1 GCA_012271165.1 Vicinamibacteraceae bacterium
ACCGTTGGTAAACATGGGCTAGCGGTGTGGCTGGTGCCAGCATGTCGTTCCCCTGTCACTAGATCATACTCAAAATACAACGCCATTATCGCATCCAGTGCCATACCGCCCCGGCGCCATCCAAGGCCGATCCAGAACCGCTCGCAGCGATGCTGCTGCGCGGAGCGCAAGCCCCGACGAGGCCCGTACCCGATTCTCGACGCTCGCTACGCGAGGGTCCGCCTCGATGGCGTGAACCGGACACGGGCGGCGCTGATAGCGATGGGGACCAACCGGAACGAATGCGCATCTCGGCCTGGTCGCTCGTCGCGACGTGCGGGCGCGACAAGCGGCCTCGAAACGAGCGTGAAGCTCGGGGTAGACGCTGACCCACGGCCGACCAGGAGCCGAGCGGAGCCGGAGGCGACGATTTGCCGGGCTAGCGCCCCGGCGGGTCCGCAGGCTGCCGGTCGAGCGGCTCGACGGTCAGGGTCCACGTCAGCGGCACCGACGCGGGCTCGAAGCAGACCCGGTCGTCGCAGGCCTGGTAGTCGAGCGTTCCGGTCAGCGTCAGGGCGTCGACGCCCGCCAGCGCCTCTGCCGCCTCGGTCGACGCCTCGACGACGACCTCCTGAACGAGCGTGAATGGTCGCATGTAGACGGGGACCCGTTCGTCGAGCGGCTCGAAGTGATAGATCTCGGACGCGGGATAGTCGACCGGGAGGAGCCGGACGTAGTCCGGCGTGTCCAGGTCGAGCCGAATCACCCGGTAGCCGAGCTCGTCCGCCCCGGGTGCGTAGACGTGCATCCCGGGCACGGGCGTGACCTCGAGGCCGAGGTGGAAGCGCGTGCCCACCGTGACGGCGGGGTTGCTCTGGTACGCATCGAGCGAGAGGTGGGACGTCGAGCCCCGCGTGCCCGCGATCGGAGACACCGGGGTGCCGAGCTTGAGCATGATGTTGGCCGCGGTGTTCCTCTCGCGGTAGAACTCCTCGAAGAAGCGCGCCGTCACCCGGCCCTCGCGGTCGACGACGAAGGTGCCCGGATAGGGCGTGCCGACAATCCTCGGGCTGGCGCCGAAGACCGACACGTACTGCGCCACGTCGGCCTCGACATCGGGATCGTCCGCGCGCGGACCGACGGCTTCCTCGGCCACCGTGTTGTAGATGCCGAACGACCGGATCACGGCCGAGTCGCCGTCCGAGAGCAGCGGGAGCGTCCCGATGCCCCTCCGCTCCGCGAAGGCGGCCAGAACCTCCCGGCTGTCGTAGCTGATGGCGGCCGCGCCGAGTCCCTGCGCCTCGAGCTCCTCGAACCGATTCTCCAGCTCCACGAGCTGGGCCTTGCAGTAGGGTCACCAGTCGGCCGAGCGGTGGAAGAGGATCATCGCACCCTTCTCACCCATGATCGTCTGGAGGGTCTGCACCCGGCCGTGCTGATCGGGAAGGCTGAAGTCGGGCACGCGCTCGCCGACCTGCGGACCGAGCGCGGAGACGTCGATCGGTTCCCGTTCCTGCGCTTCCATCGCCACGCCGTGCAACAGGACGGCCGCCGCCGCGAACGCGACCGATGAAATGTGCTTCATGCCGCCACCTCGTGCATCGATTCCCGGCCGTCACTATAGCCACCGTCCCGGCTCGCTGCAAGCGGCTGCGGTGCTCGGGAGACTCCCCATGCCGCCTGCTGCCGGGGTCGGCGCCCGCTTGCGGATCCCGGTTGCGTGCTCAGGCCGCTCCCCGCACCCGCCCGAGGGCGACCCCGGCGCCGACGCTCACCAGCACGACCAGCCCGCCCAGGACCAGCAGCGGAACCGCCGCGCGGCGGGCGACGTCGGCGGGCTGCTCGTCGACGAACCGGAAGCTGGGCACGCCGGGCAGGACGGCTGCGGTCATGCGCTCGTCGGCGAGGATCGCCGGCACGAAGAACTGCCGCCACCGCTCGGCGAAGTCGCGCACCTGGGACTGAAAGTGGGCGAAGCGCGCGTCTCCCGTCCCGGCGGCGTCGACGAGCACCCCCTGGGCCAGCAGCGCCGGCGTGAGGAAGCGGTAGCGGCGTATCAGCGCGAGCTGCTCGGCGCGGCGCGCGTCGTGAACCGCCGTCACCTCCTCCAGGCGTCCGTTCACGGCGTCCGTGGCGGCCCAGGTGAGCGCGGCCATGCCGGGCTCGTCGGGCACCACGCCGCTGGCCATCTCCGGATGGTCTTCCAGGTACCGCGCAAGGAGCTCGCTGCGGCGGTTCACGGCGTCGTTGGAGGCTTCGCGCTGGGCCGTGATCATCTCCACGCGAGACGGCAGCGGATGCAGCAGGCCCGCGGCGATGTTGATGGCTGCCGGAAGCACCACCACGAGCACAAGCCACGCGCCCACCAGCACCGTCGCGTTCCAGGCGGAGGACCGCCGCAGGCTGTTCACCCACGCCGCCAGCGCGAACCAGAACAGGGCATACAAGCTGACCGCCGCGCACCAGAGCAGTACGCGGCCGGCCTCTGTGAACCCACCCGTGGCCAGGATACCGAGGAGCGAGACTCCCGCGGCCAGCCCCACCACGAGCAGCGCCCGAAACGCCAGCTTCGCGCCCACCACGCCGCGGGCCGAGACGGGCTGCGACAGCGTCAGGGCCAGCGTTCCCTGTTCGCGCTCCTCCGAAAGGACGTTGAAGCTGAGCGCCAGCACGAGCAGCGGCAGCAGGTACACCGTTACGAAGGCCAGGTCGAAGCGGCCCACCATGAGGTTGAGGGGGTTCTCGACCTCGCCGTTCTGCTGGAAGGACGATTCGTTGGTGTAGATGCTGACGTCGTAGTAGTACGGCAGGAGGTCGCTCTGGCCGACCGCGAGGGCGGCGAGCGGGCCCGGCTCCAGCACGGCGGTGTGCGCGCCGCGGGCGCCGCCCAGGACGATCGGCGCGCGCGGATCGCGGAAAGGCGACGACGGCTGGGCCCCGTTCGCGATGTCGGTCAGCTCCTGCGCCAGGCCGCGCACGCGCTCGGCGTTGCCGCTGCGGGCAGCCTCCACCGTGCGCGCCTGGAAGCGGTCCCAGACCATGCCGTTGGCCAGCGCGTAGACGAAGAGGGCGGCGAAGACCACGAGCGCGATGCGCAACGCCGGGTCGGCGGCGAGCAGGCGCCGCTCGTTCCGCAGGACGGTCCGCAGCAGCACGGCTACGCCACCTCCGCGCGCCGCGCACCGGCCGCGGCAGCGAGGACCGCGGCGGCCAGCCAAAGTCCCAGCACGAGGAGCGACAGGAGCCGGTTGTTCAGGACCCAGCCCAGCGTCGGGGCGTCGTACCGCAGCGGCGGCACCTGCGCCCACAGGTCGGGACCGGCGGTGTACGAGAAGTCACCGCTGCGCGAGTTCTCGGTCAGGTCGCCGTTCATCTGCCGCATCAGGTCCCGGCGGTACGCCTCGGCGGCCGTCGCGAAGTGCCGGTGCTGCTCGACGTCCGTACCGGCCAGCCCCATCGACAGCGTGCGGACCGCGAGCAACGGGGCCGCCACCGCCAGCGCCTCGTGCACCAGCCCCTGGCGCTCGAACGTGTCCCACAACGCGCCGTAGTTGCGGTCGAAGATGCGGTTCCCGAACTCCTCGCTCTCCTGCAGGTAGACCCCCACGTCGTTCAGCGGCAGGTCCTCGACCCGTTCCACCCCGTGCTGCGCCATGAGCCGCGCGGCCGTCGCCGCCTGGTCCGGACGCTCGATGCCCTCGACGCCCGTGGCCATCTCGCGCTCCAGGGTCCGTGCGAACTCGACCGCGGACGGCGTCGGGTGGATCCACCTGGACAGGTCCACCGCCGCGCGCGGCGCCACGAGTCCGTTCACCACCCACACCGCGAGCAGGGCGACGAGCGCGGTGCGCGCCGAGCCGGCCTGCGCCGACACGGCCAGCGACAACCCCACGAAAGCGGCGAAGTAGACCAGGTACACGCCGGCCAGGACCGCGGCGCGGGCCAGCGGGGAGGCCGCCGGACCCGGGCTCCCGACGACGAGGGCGGCGGCGCCCACGACGGCCGCCGGCACGAGCAGCAGCGCCAGCGCGCCGGCGATGCCCAGGGCCTTGCCCAGGGCCAGATCGGACCGGCCGACGCCCGTGGCCAGGAGCTGGCGCAGCGTGCCCTGCTCCCGTTCGCCGGCGAGCGCGCCGAAGGTGAGCAGGATGATGAGCAGCGGCACCAGGTGCTGCAGGACGTGGGCCGCCGTCAGCGCCCCGATGCGCTGGGCGGCCGTCGCGTCCTGCGCCGGCCGCATGAGGAAGTCGTTCTGCCGGTGCGCCTCCAGCCATACCGAGGTGCCGGTGTAGGGGTCCACACCCGCGTCGACGAACGACAGCGCCAGGCGGGGCTTGAATGCATAGATGCCGTAGTGGGCCGCCGAGTGCGGATTCTTCTCGCCCTGCGACTCCCAGTGCTCGCGGGCGGTGGCCTGCGCGGCCGCGAGCTCCCCCTGCGCCTGGCGCGCCTGGACCCAGCCGTGCCCCAGCGAAACCAGGAGGAGCGCTCCCACGAGGGCCGCGCACCACCGGAAGCGGCCGTCCCGCACCACGTCGGTGAATTCCTTGCGTGCGATGTGCTTGATCATCGGTGACTCCCAGCGGGAATTCGTCGTTACCCGTGCATGTGCTCCAGATAGACGCGCTCGAGATCGGCGTGGCCGATCTCGTCCGTGCTCATCTCCGTGGCCAGGCGCCCGTGCCGCATGATGCCGACGCGGGTGCCGGTCTCCTTGGCGCGAAACAGGTCGTGGGTCGCCATCAGCACCGCGACGCCGCGATCCCTGAGCCTCCCGAGCAGCTCGGAAAACTCGTTCGAGGCCTGGGGGTCGAGACCCGACGTCGGCTCGTCCAGCAGCAGCGCGTCGGCCTCCTTCGCGATGGCGATGGCGATGCCGACCTTCTGGCGCATGCCCTTGGAGTACTCGGACACGCGGCGCTGAACCGCGGCGCGCGGCAGGCCCGCGCCGACGAGGATGTCGGTGAGCCGCTCCGCGGCCAGCGATCCCCGCCCGCCCAGCGCGGCGAAGTACTCCAGGTTCTCCAGGCCGCTCAGGTTGCGGTACAGCATCACCTGCTCGGGGATGTAGGCGAGGCGCCGCTTGGACTCCAGAGGCTCGGCGGCGACGTCGAGGCCCGACACGTGCACGCTGCCGCCGGTCGGCTCCAGGAACCCGAGAAACAGGTGAATGGTAGTCGTCTTGCCGGCGCCGTTCGGACCCAGCAGACAGTAGATCTCCGACGGTCCGACGCGGAGATCGAGGCCGGCGACGGCCTCCACGTCGCCATACCGCTTGAACAGCGCCCGTGCTTCGAGAACGGGGGTCGAGGCAACCGCCGTGGACGCGGACGGGACATCGATCGGCACGACTTCGCTCATGGATCTCGACAGGGACCCCGATGGATCGGCGGGGCTCCCCCCTCCAATGGGAAAACGGAAGAGCCG
The DNA here is from genome assembly GCA_012271165.1 of Vicinamibacteraceae bacterium. Lineage (GTDB taxonomy): Bacteria > Acidobacteriota > Vicinamibacteria > Vicinamibacterales > UBA8438 > JAAXGX01. Next base: position 5,407 of record JAAXGX010000004.1, read on the forward strand.
GCGCGAGCCGGCTCGCTGAACCGGGAACCGGGAGCTGCAGGTGCTGGTGAGCCGTCAGGCGGGAGGCGCCCGGGAGCCGTGACCCTCGACGTCCGCGGCGCGGGTATGCCCCTGCGCATACGCGCGGGCGCCGCCGCCGGCAGCCGGATCGGGACCCTCGTGGACGCTGGAAGCGACGGGCGGCGCACACTGGACGTGACACGGCACGCAAGTGTCGTCGCGTCCGTGTGTGACGTCGTGGAAATGAGGCGCGGCCGCGAGAGCCAGCAGCGCGAGCGCACCCACCGCGCCCCACTGCAACGCCAGCGACCGACCTCGCCGCATGCCTGCCCTTTTAGCGCGTTTCCGGCGATCCCGTCAAGCGCACGGCGGCCCTAATGAAACCGTAGCGCGTAGCTCACCCTGACCGCGCGGCCCATCTCGGGGGCGAGGTCCTTGATGAACGACGTGTGGTTCCGATACAGCACGTTGGTCAGGTTGCTGGCCGTGAACGACACGATGTGCGCCGTTCGCTGCCGCGGCCAGACGTACGACCCCCGCACGTCGACGAGGGCGTAGCCGTCCGTTGCCGTCTCCCCGCGGAAGACGTCCTCCTGGCTGGAGGCGAACACGAACCGCGGGCTCAGCGTGAATCCGCCGTACGGCACGTCCAGGCTCAGCGTGCCGCGCAGCGGCGGAATGCGCGGCAGCGCCTCGCCGGTCTGCGTCAGCTTCGCGTCCACGCGCCCCATGCCAAGCGTGACCCAGGCCTGTCCGGCGAGCCGGATGCCGGCCTGCGCGTCGAAACCGACGAAGCGGCTGTCGCCCTGCAGGATGTTGAACACCGGCAGGTTCTCGATCACCTCCCCGGCGCGGTTGCCGAAGATGAAGTTGCCGATGTTGTACATGAAAAAGTTCAGGTCGCCGCGGACGCGCTCGCTCCGGTGCCGCAGGCTCAAGTCCAGTCCGACGGTGGACTCGGGGTCGAGGTCCGGGTTGCCGATGTCGAACGAGAGCGTACCGACGTGAGGACCGAAGTTGTACAGCTCCTCGATCGCCGGGGCGCGGTGGGAGCGGGTCAGGTTGGCGACCAGGGAGTTGCCGGCGCCGAGCTCCGCGTGGAGTCCGACCGACGCCGATGCACCCGCGAAGTCGCGGTCGCGCGCGTCAGGCGCCTCGAGCGCGTGCTCCTCATGACCATCGTGCGCACCGTGATCGTCGGCGTGCGTATCGTGACCAGCGTCGTGATCGTCGGCGTGCGCGTCGTGATCATCGACGTGCATATCGTGATCGTCGTGCGCATCGTGTGCATGTCCGCCGCTACGCTCCGCCACCTGGTAGTTGTCACGGTCGACCCGCCCCCCGAATTGCACGCGAAAGCGGCCCAGGTGCAGCTCTTCGTAGGCGAACGCCGCAAGCGACCCCAGATCGGTCCGCGGCGCCAGCGCCTCGACGCCCGCGGCCTCGAAATCGCGGAGCCGCGCCCAGGCGCCGAACCTCCCCGACAGACGTTCCGTCTGCCGCTGGTCCAGGTCGGCCCGGACGATGTAGGTGCGATTGTCGTAGCGCGTGCCGACGCGCTCGCTGCCGCCCTCGATCTCCAGCTCGTTGTGGCCCCAGTCGATGACGTTCAGGCTGAGCTGCAGCCCTTCGATGACAGGGTTGGAGAGGCCCTGGAATCCGGCGTCGACGCGCAGCGCGCGACGCTGCCAGTCGAGCGCGATCGCGGCCTCCCCGTGGTGATCGTCTCCGCCGGCGCCGGCCTCTTCCTCATGGTGGCCGTGGAACTCGCCGGCGAACGGCACGCCGTAGCGGCCGTCGTTCATCGTCACGCCCGCGCTCCAGAAGAGCCGGTCCCCCGACCAGCCGACACCGGCCCGCGCGTTGCTCGACCGGGTTGCGGAGTTCTCGACGATCCCGGTGGGCGTAGCGTAGTCTTCCGTGCGCCTCGTGCCGCCGCCGGCCCAGTAGTGCATGCCGTTGCGCGCGTGCTGCAGTCCGACGTTGGCGCCTGCCTGCCCGTTGGCGCTCCCCAGTTCAGTGCTGAACTGCGCCCGCGTGCCATCGAACAGCGACTCGCGGTAGCTGGCGTGCGGCGTAATCACGTTGATCAGCCCGCCGACCGCGTTCGAGCCGTACAGCAGCGTCGCGGGCCCACGCACGATCTCGATGCGCTCGGCGGCGGCGGCGTCCACCGCGACGCCGTGGTCGCCCGATTCGCCCGACAGGTCCCCGGTGCGAACCCCGTCCTCCATGATCAGCACGCGGTCGCCGTCGAAACCGCGAATGATCGGCCGGTTCGCTCCGGGCCCGAAGCCGCGGACGGCAATTCCCGGCTCGTGCTCCAGCGCAGCGGCAAGATCGCCGGTCGACGCCCGGGCGACGTCGAACGCGTCCACCGTCGACACGGCGTTGAACGCCTCCAGCGCCGTCTCGGCGCCGCCCGCCGAGGCGGTAACCGTCACCTCCTCCCGCACGGGCGAGAGGCTCAGCACGAAGTCCGCCGTCGCCGTCCCGCGAGGTTCGACCAGTACCGTCTGCCGGCCCGCGGTCAGATGCTCCCGCTGCGCGACGACCTCGTACTCGCCGGCCGGCACGCCGTGGATCTCGAACGTTCCCCGGTCGTCGGTCAGCGCGAAGGCGCCGGAGCCGACGACGAGGATCACCGCGCCCCGGACGAAGCCCCCGTTCTCTTCCAGCGTCACCGAGCCGCGCACGGCGCCGGTCTCCTGGGCCAGCAGCGGCGTTCCGGCACAGGCGGCCGCAACCACGGCCGCCGCAAGAGGTGCAAAGAATGATGCGCTCCCTCGGTACATCTCTCCCTCTCTCCCTGATCCCTTCCACAGTCCCAACGGTTCATCCGTCCGCCACCGTCGTGCATGGAAACCGCACGGGCCGCGCACGACGGCCGGGCGCCGGGGCGAATCGCACCAGGCGACACCGGAAGCCGGAACCCTCGGCGGAACGACCGCGCCAGCGCGGTTGCATGCACGCCAGGCGCAGGCGGTCCCGCCGCCGTTCATGGCACGACAGGCGAACGAAGCGCGTGACGGGAACTAGGCGGGGGGAGCGCGGGCGGAGAGGCGGCGGGAATGACCGGATGCGATCCATCCGCCGTCGCCAGCCCGCTCGATCGGCTCCGGAACGTCAACGAACCCGATCTGCAACGATCCGGAGAGTGCGGCGGCAGGCTGGTGTCGGAGCTGGCAGACCGCGCAGTCCTGGTCGGCTGCATGCTCCTCGTGGCAGATGGCCGCGGCGATTGTGGCGCCGGCCAGCACCAGCGCCAGGACGAAGGTCCAGGCGCGCCAGCCGGGGCCGCGTCGTGCGAGCCCCGTGTGCACGTATCCTCCTCTGGCCATCAGGATCCGAAATTAGCAGAGGCGGCCTTGGGACGGCAAGGGCCGGCCGGCAGCGATGCGCTTGACTCCGGCTCGCTTTGCTTCTTGAATAGGTGCATGGTGTCGTCGCAGCGGACCGCGGCAATGGCCGCGGCACTGCTCCTCGTGCTCGCGCTCGTACCGGCCGGCCTCGCGCTCCACGCGCACGTGGTCGACGTGCGGGCCGCCGGTCACGCGGACTGCGACGCCTGCCACTTCCGGCACCTGTCGGGAATCGTCACCGACGGCGCGCCCGCGCCGCCCGCGCCAGGTCTGGTCGCCCATGCGGTCGGGTCCCCCGCCCCGAACGGCGAACGGGGCAGGCCGATCGGCATCTGTCCCACACGCGGCCCGCCGGCGTAGCTCCCGCGTCGCATCCCCGCGACACCCCGTACCCGCCCGAATCGTTCGGTCGTCGGAATCGCTGTCGACACGGGCACAGGCGCCGGTTCGCGCGTCGGTGCTCCCGGAATCCACGCTCGAAACGGAGGAACACTCATGTCACGTCTTCGCAGACAACGGCTCGTTTCCCGCTGCGTCGCGGCCACTGCCCTGCTGGCCCTCGGCGCCGCCGGCCCGGCGATCGCCACGGCGCAGGCTCAGGATGCCGCCGAGCAGCCCTTCATGGCAGGTGCGCCGCTCGACCTCTCCTCGAACGCCAAGACCTTCGGCGGCTTCCGCTTCGCCGAGAGCATGGCCTACGACGAGGTCCGCGACCTGTACGTCGCGGTCAACGCCGGCATCGCCCAGGACGTCATCCCCAACGACGGCTACATCTCGCTGATCAATCCCGACGGCACGACGCACACCCTGAAGTGGATCGGCGTCGACCGGAACGGCCTGACGCTGAATCACCCGCTCGGCAGCGACATCATCAACGGCATGCTGTACGTGGCCGACATCAACGTCGTGCGCTGGTTCGACATGGAGAGCGGCGAGCCGCGGGGCAGTGTCGTCGTGGACGACGCGCAGCGCTTCAACGACATCGAGGTGGCCGAGGACGGCACCATCTGGGCCACGCAGACCGGGACCGAGGAGAGCGGCACCTGGCGCGTCTACCGCATCGGGCCGGACGGCGACTCGTCGGTCGTCGTCGAGGGCGCGCCGCTGGCCCGGCCCAACGGCATCGCCTTCGACCCGGACGGCAACGTCGTCGTGGTGAACATCGGCGACAACGCGGTCCTCACGTTCTCGCCCGCCGGCGAGCTCGTCAGGACCGAGCACGCGGTCGACGGCGGCAACGACGGGCTGGTGGTTCTGGACGACGGCACGAAGTACGTCTCCAGCGTCCGGATCGGCACCGTCTCGCGCATCCGTCCGGGAGAGGACGCCGAGGTCGTGGCGTCCGGCATCCCGAGCGCCGCCTCGATGGCCTACGACTCCAAGCGGAACCGGCTGCTCATCCCGATGAACAACTGGAACGCCATCACCATCGTCGAGCTCGACTGATCGACACGCGGGAACATGACGAAGGCGGGCCGGTCGACAGCTCTCGCGACGCTGCTGGTGGCGTGCGCCCTGCTGTCGGCCGGCTTCGTCTACGCCTCTCACGGACATGACGACGACCACCCCGGCGGCGACGGTCACCAGTGCGTAGTCTGCTGCCTCCAGCACCACGCTTCCGCAACGACGACGACGACGGCCGCGCCCACCGCGCCGGACCTGGCGACCCTGGCCGCCGCGGCGAACAGCCGGCGGAGCGGCTGCGACGCCGCGCGCGCCACGCAGGCGACGCGCGGACCGCCCGCGTAACACCTCCCCCAGTACGTCGGCGGCTCGGCCGCTCCACCGGAATCGACCGCGACGCCGACTATCCGAATCGTGGAAATCGGCTGGAGCTTTCGCCCGCCGCGTGCGGGCGCGTCGGCCGTGGGAGGAGATGTTCCATGCGTATCCGTCGCCATGCTGCAGCCGCGGTCCTCGCCCTGAGTGCCGCGGCAATCGCCGGACCGTTGGCCCCGAGTCCGGCCTTCGGGTTCGAGGAAGCCGGATCGATCCAGGGAACCGTCGTGGCCGAGGACGGCGGCGCGCCGCTGCCGGCCGCGCTCGTGGTCCTGGACGGCACCGGCCTGTCGGCCACCACCGGCGCCGACGGCGCGTTCGTCATCGACGGCGTCACCGCGGGTGCGTATCGGCTGATCGTGACGCGGGAAGCCTTCGCGGAGCTCGCGTTGCCGGTGACGGTGGTGGCCGGACAACCCGTGCTGCTGGACCTGCGGCTCCCGGTGCTGCAGTTCGAGGAGAGCGTCGTGGTGACGGCGACGCAGACCGAACGCGCGGTCACCGAGGTCGCGGCCAGCGTCACGATCCTCGACGCGGAGGCCATCGAGGCGTCGTCGGCCCGCACCCTCCGGGACCTGCTGCGCAGGACGCCCGGCCTCGACTTGGCGGAGACGTCCGGCATGGCCGCCCGCGCCAACTCGTCGCTCGTCATGCGCGGCGTCCCCGGCACCAAGCGGGCCCTGTTCCTGGTGGACGGGCTGCCGGCCAACGATCTGGGCCACGGCAGCCTGGCCGGGCTGAGCCTCGTGCCGCTCGAATCGCTGGAGCGCGCCGAGGTGGTCCGCGGACCGTTCTCGAGCCTCTACGGCGCCAACGCCTTCTCCGGCGCCATCAACGCCATCACCCGGCCCGGCGAGGGCCCGCCGGCCGCGGACTTCTTCGCCAGCGGCGGCTCGGCCGGCTACTACCAGCTCGGCGCGTCGGTGCGCGGGGAATCGGGTCCCGTCGCCTATTCGCTCACGGCGGATCGCCGCAGGATCGACAACGTCTACAACCGCGACACCCGCACCGTGCCGGCCATCGGCGGCGACGGCAGCCTGGGGTCGCGGGAGGTCCCGTTGCGCAACGTCGGCTACGAGGACGTGCGGATGATGGGCCGCCTGGACTTCGCCGTCTCCGACGCGTGGCGCGTGACGCTGCTGCCGCGCATCACCCGCTACGAGACGGGCCTCGACCTGTCGTCCCGGCTGCCGGTGGCGGCCGAGGAGCACAGGCGGGACACCGCGTTCAACCTCGGGGGCATCGTCCGCTACGCCGGGACCGGCGCGCTGTCGGCCCAGATCCGGACGAGCTACCGCTACTCGACCCAGCGCCTCTTCCAGGAGAACTTCACCCTCGCCCCGACGCGGCTGACCACCGTCATCGATCCGCCCGGACCGGCCGTCGTCGAGTCGGTGACACACGGCGTGTTTCCGTTCGCGGCGCTCACCGGGCAGGACACCGACTTCTACAGCGCGCTCGTCGAGCCGCAGCTCACCTGGGCGCCCAACCTCGATCACACCGTCGTCTTCGGGGCGAGCTACACGCGCGAGCACGGCGCGTTCGGCGACAGTACCATCGCCGACCGTTCCAACCTGCTCGGCTCGGACGCGACGCTGGCGCGGATAGCGGCGGGCATACAGGCGGGCATGGCGGCGGGCGGCGTGCCCAACCCTGCCGTCACCTTGGTGCGCGACCCGGCGATCGGCGCCGCCTTCCCCCTGTCGCATGGGCAACGGGAGCAGTTCGACATCTTCTCCGCGTACGTGCAGGACGAGTGGGCGCTGGCCGACGGGCTGCGGCTGGTTCCCGGCCTGCGCTACGACCACCACTCGGTGTTCGGAGCGGTCGGCTCGCCGAAGGTGTCGCTGCTGTACGCCCTGGCGCCGACGACCCGGGTGCGCACGTCCGCCGGCCGCGCCTTCCGCGCGCCGAGCCTGTTCGAGCTGTTCGGCAACGTCGTCTTCCACGGGCCCATTCCCGGACTGCCGAACCCGGATCTGGAGCCCGAGCACATCACCTCGTTCGACGCCGGCATTCAGCACGAGGTGAGCCGCGCGTTCCGGGCGGAGATGAACGTCTTCCACAACGACATGACGGATCTCATCCAGCTCATCATCTCGCCGCAGCGCGACCACTTCGACTGGGTGAACGTTGCCGAGGCACGCTCGACCGGCCTGGAGCTGGTGGCGAACGGCGACGCGACCTCGTGGCTCGGCTACTACGCCAACTACTCGTTCACCGACAGCGAGGACCGCGCGACCGGCAACGCGCTGGCCCTGGTGCCGCGGCACAAGGTCAACGCGGGACTCCAGTTGGGCGCGGAGCTCGGGTCGTGGCGCCTGACCGGTTCGATCGATCAGCGCTGGGTCGGCACGCGTACGCAGAGCTCACAGGGCGTTCCGGTGCTGCTCGACGAGTACTCGCGCACCGACCTTGCGCTCTACCTGCGCCCGAACGGCGACCTGCGCGTGGGCGTGCACGTGCTGAACGTGATGGACGCCGACTACCAGGAGACCGCGGCGAGCCCGACGCTCGGCCGTCTCGTCTCGGTGAGCCTGACGGTGACGCCCTTCTAGCAGGAGACTCGATGACTGCCAGGACAGAACCGACATCGGTGGGGCCCGTCCGGACGCGGCTGGCCGGCCTCTGGTCCCATCGCAAGCGGATCGCGGCGGCCCTGCTCGCGGCGGCGGTGATCTGGAGCGGGCTGGCCGCCTACCAGCGCCATCTCGCCGTGACGCGGGTCGCCTTCGTCAACTTCCCCGGCTTCCAGCTCGCCCGCATCGAGCGCGCGCGCCGGAGCGGGGCGGTGCGCGTCGAGGCGCTGGACATGGCGGCCCTGGACCGGGCCGCCGACTACCCGGTCGTCTACGTGTTCGGACGCGGACTGCAGCTCGACGAGACGCAGCTCGCGCACCTGCGCGAAGCCGGCCGCCGCGGCGTGCGCCTCTTCGTGCAGGGCGCCACGAACCCGGCCCTCGACGTCACCAACCTGCGCGGCCTGGAGCTCGACGCGGCCAACGCCTACCTCGAGTTCGGAGGCGCCGAGAACTACGCCCGGCTGCTCAACTTCTCGCGCGTGGAGCTCGACGGCAAATCGTTCCGCTCGGAGCCGGTGCAGCCGCCGGTCGAGCGCTCCATGGACGTGCTGTTCCACCTGGACGACGGCCTGACGTTCGAGACCGTCGACGCGTTCGACGCCTACTACGCCGCGCAGGGGCTCGCCAAGGCCGGCGCGCCGAAGATCGTCCTGCTCACGAGCGTGCCCGGCCCGTTCAACGCGAACCGGGATCACGTCGACGCGTTCATCAGCGCGCTCGAAGGCCGCGCGTGGAACGTCTACCCGGTTGCCGCCGTCGAGAAGCGCCTCGACTTCCTGCAGCAGATTGCGCCCGACCTCGTGGTGCTGATGCCGCACGGGCGGCTCACCCTGGGCCGCGCCGACGAGGCCATTGCCTGGCTGCGGGAGCGCGACATCCCCATGCTGACGCCCGTGTCGGTGTTCCAGAACCACGACGACTGGGTGGACGACCAGCAGGGCATGGCGGGCGCCATGCTCACGATGAGCGTCGTCCTGCCCGAGCTCGACGGCGGGGTGGCGCCCTACGCGGTGGCGGCGCAGTTCACCGACGCGGACGGCTACGAGATCTTCGACGCGGTGCCGGCGCGCCTCGAGACCTTCTGCGACCTGGTCGAGCGCTGGCTGGCGCTGAAGACGAAGCCCAACCGCGACAAGCGCGTGGCCATCTACTACTACAAGGGGCCCGGCAAGAACGCCATGAACGCCGGCAGCCTGGAGGTGGCGCCGAGCCTGCTGAACCTGCTGCGCGCGCTGCGCGACGCCGGGTACACGGTCGAGGGGCTCCCCGCGACCGACGACGAGTTCTGGGAGCTCGTCCAGACGAAGGGACCGGTGCTCGGACCGTACGCGCGCGGCGCGTTCGAGGAGTTCGTGGCCACCGGGGATCCGGCGCTGGTGCCAGCCGGCGAGTACGCCGCGTGGATGGCGGAGGATCTCGAGCCGGGCATGCGCGACGCCGTCGTCGAGCAGTACGGCCCCGCCCCGGGCGAGTACATGACGGTCGGCCAGGGCGAGGAGACCGCGCTGGCCGTCGCCCGCGTCGAGTTCGGCAACGTCGCCATCCTGCCGCAGCCCCTGCCGGGCGTCGGCGACGACACGTTCCGGCTGGTGCACGGCGCGCGGAAGGCGCCGCCGCACCCCTACGTGGCCTCCTACCTGTGGACCCGCAACGCGTTCGGGGCCGACGCGGTCATGCACTTCGGCACCCACGGCAGTCTGGAGTTCACGCCGTGGAAGCAGATCGCGCTGTCGGCCTTCGACTGGTCGGACGCGCTCGTCGGCGGGCTCCCGCACGTCTACGTCTACGTCATGAGCAACGTCGGCGAGGGCATCATCGCCAAGCGGCGATCCTATGCGGCGACGGTGACGCACCTGACGCCGCCGTTCATGGAGGGCGGGCTGTACGAGGGGCTGCGTCCGCTGCGGGACCGGCTCGACACCTATCGCAACGCGGCCGACGGCCCGGTCCGGGCGGAGCACGCGCGTACGATCCGGCGCCTGGCGGCGGAGATGAACCTGCACGTGGACCTCGGTCTCGACCCCGGCGCGGCGTGGTCGGCGGACGAGATGTTCCGCCTGAGCAACCACGTCGAGACCATCGACGGGGAGAAGGTCGCGCAGGGGCTCTACACCCTCGGCAGCGCCTTCACCGCGGCCGAGGTCGACTCGACCGCGGAGCTGATGGCGATCGATCCCATCGCCTACGCCCTGGCCCGCATCGACACCGTCGAGGGCGCGGTCGAGACCGCCGACCTGGAGGACGAGGTGCTGTTCGACCGCCGCTATCGCCGGCGCGCGCGCGGCGCCTATGCGCGGCGCGTCGCGGGCGGGGACGCCCGGGCGGTGCTTGCCGACCTGGTGTCGGATGCCGATCTGCAGCACGCCCATGCGTGGCGCGAGGCGGCGCGGCGGCCCTCGGACGACGACATCATCCGCGGCTTCATCTCGATGGGCGCGGGCGCCCTTAATCGGCCGGACGCGGCCGTGTCGAAGGCCCCAGCGGTCGAGCTGGAGGACCTCGTGGCGCGCATCCTGCCACACCCACGCAAGGTGGAGTTCGTCGAGCGGCTGCGATCGGAGCAGGAGTTTGCGCGCACGTCGCAGATCCTCGACCCGGCGCAGCTCGAGCGCGCCAAGACCATCGCCGCCGTCATCCCGCCGATGGCCGAGGCGCTGGAGATCGCCCAGGAGCCCGACGTGTTCGCCCTGCTGGAGGCGATGCAGGACGCGGGGCTCCGCGAGCGCACCTTCGCCCTGCTGAAGGATCCGGGGCTCGTCGACCGCGTGGAGGAAGAGAAGCGGCGGCTGGCGGCGGAGCGGCTGGCGTTGGCTCTCGACGCGCCGCAGATCGAGGCGCTGGAGCGGGCTTGGCGCCACGCCTCGGCCGGCGGGCTGGCGGACGCCGCCAGCGAGGACATCGAGCGGACCCTGTCGGCGGTGGCTTTCTACCGGGAGCACCGCACGACGCTGGGCGGCCAGCTCGAAGCCGTCGACGCGCCCGCGGCGGATCGCCTGCGAAAGGTCCTCGACGACGCGGCGTTCGACCGGCGCCTCGACGACGCCGTCGGGGCCGCGGAGGTCGAGCTGGAGGCGCGCGCCGCTCGCGACGCGGAGCTGGCCCGCGCGGTCCTGACGCTGGAGGCGAGCGTGACCGGCATCGACCGGCACCGCGACGGCCTGCGCGACAGCTCGGACCTCGAGCTCGCGAGCGTGGTGCGCGCCCTCGCCGGCGGCTACGTCGAGCCGTCGCCCGGGGGTGACCCCATCGTCAACCCCGACGCCGTCCCCACCGGGCGCAACCTCTTCTCCATCGACGCCGAGAAGACGCCCTCGCCGGAAGCGTGGACGGTAGGACGCAAGCTGGCGGAAACGCTCGTCGACGAGCACCGGCGCCGGCACGACGCGTATCCCAGGAAGGTCGCGTTCACGCTCTGGCCCAGCGAATTCATCGGCACCGAGGGCGCCACCATCGCCCAGATCTTCCACCTGCTCGGCGTCGAGCCAGTCTGGGACCCGTTCGGACGCGTCGCCGACCTGCGCCTGATGCCGGCGGCCGACCTCGACCGGCCCCGCATCGACGTCGTCGTCCAGACCGCCGGCCAGCTCCGCGACCTCGCCGCCTCGCGCCTCGCGCTCATCAACCGCGCGGTGGCGATGGCGGCCGAGGCGCGCGACGCCGAGACGCACGCCAACTTCGTCCACGCGGGGCGGCTGCGCGCCGAGGACGTGATGAAGGAAAGGGGCCTTTCGCCGGCCGACGCGCGCCGCTACTCCACCCTGCGGGTCTTCGGCGGCGTGAACGGCAACTACGGGACCGCCATCATGGAGATGGTCGAGCGGGGCGACCGGTGGGAGGACGACGCCGAGGTGGCCGGCCAGTACCTGCGCAACATGGGCGCGGTCTACGACCAGGGCGAGCTCTGGAGCTTCTACGCCGAGGGCATCTTCGAGGCGGCGCTCGCGGACACGGAAATCGTCGTGCAGCCGCGGGAGAGCCACACCTGGGGCGCGCTCAGCCTGGACCACGTGTACGAGTTCATGGGCGGGCTGAGCATGGCCGTCCGCCACGTGACCGGCCGCGACGCGGACGCCTACTTCAACGACTTCCGCAACGCCCAGCGGCCGCGCGTGACCGATCTGAACGAGACGGTCTGGACCGAGGCGCGGTCGACGCTGCTCAACCCGGCCTACATCGGCGAGATGCAGGAGGGCGGCGCCTCGTCGGCCGAGCAGTTCGCCGAGACGTTCCGCAACACCTACGGGTGGAACGTGATGAAGCCGGCCGCAATCGACGACGCGCTCTGGAACGAGCTGTACGAGGTGTACGTGGACGACCGCCACGACCTCGGGGTCGAGGACTTCTTCCGCCGCGAGAACCCGTATGCCCTGCAGGAGATGACGGCGGTGATGCTCGAGACCGTGCGCAAGGGCCTCTGGGACGCCTCGCAGCAGCAGGTCGCCGCGCTGGCGGAGCTCCACATCCGGCTCGTGGAGGAGTTCGAGGCGGGCTGCAGCGGGTTCGTCTGCGACAACGCGGCCCTGGCGTCGTTCATTGCCGAGCAGGCCCCGGCGGACCTCGCGGCCGCCTATCGCAGCGAGCTGCAACGCAACCTGACAACGAGCGTGGAGCTGACGGAGGCGAGCGTGGTGCTGGCCGAGCAGGGGGCGGAGCCGCGGCCGGCGGACACGGCGGCGGCCCGGCCGGCCCCGGCCCGCCTGGCGTGGTTGGGGGTGATCATCGCCACCGGCCTGTTCGTGCTCGCGCTGCTCGTCCTGCGGAGACGGCGGAGCACGACCTGACACGGCGGCGCCGCGGACCGGAGTCGCGGACTGGAAGGGCTGCTGCCTGTTCGGAGGTTGGGGACGAATCATGCAACGCATCTCGACGGCAGGCACCCTGCTGACAGTCGTCCTGGCGGCAGGAGCAGGTCCGGGCGCCGGCGTCACGCTGCACGCGCAGCTCCCCGCTCAGTCCCCCCTGGGCCCGGCTGTGCCGCCGCAATCCGCGCCGCCCCTGCCCCACGCGTCGTCCGACGCGTCCGGGGCGTGGGTCGGCGACGTGCTCTACGTGCATGCGGCAGAGCAACCGTCCGGCCCCCGTGGCGCCGCCGGCGCCGGGAAGGCGGCTCTCTACGCGCTCTCGCCGGCCGCCACGTCCTGGGCAACGGTCTGGACCGGCGTTCCGGTCCGCGGCGCCGTGCTCTCCAGCGACGGCGACGACCTCTACCGGGTGGGCGGCGTCGACGTCTCGGGCGCGCCCCGGATCCGCCCCGACCTGGAACGCTGGGACCCCGCGGGCCGGCGCTGGGTCGGCCTGACGCCGATGCCGTCGGGCAGGACCGACCACGGGGCGGTCGTGGTCGGACGCGAGATCTGGGTGATCGGCGGATGGGCGCCCTCGGCCGGCGCGGAGGCGCCCGGCCGCCGTCGCCGGCCACCCCCCGTGCCGGCCGGCGACTGGCGCGGCGACGTGCTCGTCGCCGATCTCGACGCCGACCCGGTGGCCTGGGCCGTGGTCGAAACGGCCTCGCTGCGTCTCCATTCCCTCGCCACGGCTGTCCATGACGACGCCATCTGGGTCGCCGGCGGCATGACGCCGCGGGGGCCGGGACTCGAGGTGCATCGGCTGGACCCGCGGACCCGCACCCTGACCCCGGCGCCCGTCCCGCCGGTGCGCGGCCGCCGCCGGGGCGTCGGCCTGGGCCTGGCCTCCGCCGGTGGAAGCCTGTACGCGAGCGAGATGAACCAGTTGTTCCGACTCGCCCCTGACGGGAGCGCCTGGCAGACACTCGCCTACGAAATCGAGCCGGAACGCGCCAGCCACGCGCTCATAGGCAGGCCGGACGCGCACGCGCCAGTGGGCGGACCGGGCGTCCACGCGGGCGCGGACGGACCGGACGTGCTGCACATCGTGGGGGGAGCCGCGCACGGCCGCACCTACGCCATCGTCGACCGGGTCGAGACGGCTTCGCTCCGGCCGAGCGATATCGCCGACGCGCCGCGGCGCGCGGAGGGCGCAGGCGGCGACCGGCCACCCCTCGCCGGGGCACGGCGCTGGCCCGGCTTTCGGGGACCGGCGTTCGGTCACAGCGAGGCCCGCGGCCTGCCGCTGACCTGGTCGGACGAAGAAGGCGTCGCGTGGCGGCACGCGATCGGCGGCTACGGCCAGTCGAGCCCCGTGGTCTGGGACGGGGTCGTGTTCGTCACCGCCATCGACGGCCTGATGCGCGAGACGCAGATCGTCGAGGCGGTCGACGCCGAGACCGGCGCGCTGCGGTGGCGCCACACCCTGGCGTCGAGCCAGCCCGTCGAGGTGACGAACTTCGTGGCGAAGGGCGCGCCGACGCTCCGCGTCGACGCCGAGCGCGTCTACTACCTGTTCGAGAGCGGCGACATCGGCGCCCTGAGCCACGACGGCGGGCCCATCTGGTCCCGGTCGCTGAAGGCGGACTACGGCGCCATCGAGGGCTACGGCCTGGGCGGCTCGATCGTCGGCAACGACGAGGCGCTGTTCGTCCTCGCCGCCCACGACGGGCCGTCGTACCTGCTGGCCGTCGACCCCGCCACCGGCGAGACGCGGTGGAAGGCGGACCGTCCCGCGAGGTCGGCCTGGACGACGCCGATCGTCGTGCCCGGGAGCGGCGGCGAGCTCGTGGTGGTCAGCGTCGACGGCATGGTCGAGGCATACGACGCCGGGACGGGCGAACGGGTCTGGTGGCTCGACGGCCTTTCCGGCAACCGGCTCCCGTCACCCGTCGTCGCCGGAGAGCGCATCGTCGTCCCCTCGATGGACTCGGGGTCGAATCTCGCCCTGCCGATCGAGCACCGCGGGCGCCTCGGGAACGAGCAGGTGATCTGGCGCGGTCAGGGCGCGACGGCGTCGATGTCGTCGCCGGTGGTGACCGGCGAATCGGTCTGGTTCACCAATTCCCGGGGCGTCATCCGCAGCCTGGCGCTCGAATCGGGCCGGTCGCGATGGGCGGTCCGCCTGCCGTCGCCGGCGTGGGCGACGCCCATCGTCAACGGCGACCGCGTCTACCTGTTCGGGAACGACGGCGCGGCCTCGGTCTTCGCGGCGGACGCAGCCCAGCCGATCGAGGTGGCCAGGAACACGCTGACCGTCTCCGATCGGCTGTACGGCGTCGCGGCCGTCGACGGCGCGTTCCTGGTCAGGACGGGCCGGGAGTTGATCCGTATCGGGCTCGGCGACGCAACCGGGAAGTGAGCCATGACGAAGCCAAGCCGACCGATCGCATTCGCGGCGCTGGCACTGACGTGCGCCCTGCTGCCGGCCGACTTCTTCGCTCACGGGCACGACGACAGCGACCTCGACGCTCACGAATACCACTGCACCCTCTGCTGTCTCCGCGAACATTCCGCGGTGGCGGCGGCGGTGGCCGCACCCGAAGGGGTGGTGCCGCTGGCGCTCGTCTCCGCGTCGACCCGCCGCCGGCACGGCCTCCGGACCGCGCCCGACCCGCACCCGACTCGCGGCCCGCCCGCGTAACACCTCCTGTCGCCGCGTCGACCCGGCCGCCCCGGCAAGGGCATCCGCGAGTCGGCCATTCGAACCATGGGAATCGGCGGCTCGCCGGCCGGGAATCCGGCGTGCGACCGCCGCGGAGGTGTGACGTGAGAATGCGTGTACGTAGTCGACTGGCCCTTCCTCTCGCCCTGGCCGTGCTCTTCGCGGCCGGACCGTTCGCAGCAGGTCCTGCCTTCGGACAGGCCGGCTCCATTCAGGGAACCGTCGTCGCCGAGGACGGCGGCGCGCCGCTGCCCGCCGCTCTCGTGGTCCTGGACGGCACGGCGTTGTCGGCCGCCACGGGGCCGGACGGCACGTTCGCCATCGACGGCATCCCCGCCGGCACCTATCAGTTGACGGTCACGCGGGAGGCCTTCGCGACCCTCACGTCGCCGGTGACGGTAGGGGCGGGGCAGCTCGTCCGGGTCGACCTCGAACTGCCGGTGCTGGAGTTCGAGGAGAGCGTGGTGGTTACCGCGACCCAGACCGAGCGCACGGTGACCGAGGTCGCGGCCAGCGTCACCATTCTCGACGCGGAGACCATCCAGGCCTCCCCGGCCCGCAACATCCAGGACCTCCTGCGCCGGACGCCGGGCATCGACTTCGTGGAGCGTTCGGGGATGGCCGCCCGCTCCAACTCGATGCTCGTCGTGCGGGGCGTCCCCGGCACCAAGCGGGCGCTCTTCCTCGTCGACGGGCTTCCCGCCAACGATCTCGGCACCGGCACCCTGGCCGAGCTGAACCTCGTGCAGGTGCATTCGGTGGAGCAGATCGAGGTCGTGCGTGGGCCTTTCTCCAGCCTGTACGGAGCGAACGCGTTCGCCGGCGTCATCAACGCCATCACCCGGCAGGGGGCCGGGCCGCCGACCGCCGACTTCTTCGCGAGCGGCGGGAACTCCGGCTACCACCAGTTCGGCGGGTCGACCCGCGGAGAGTCGGGACCCGTCGGCTATTCGTTCACGGCCGACCGCCGCCGCATCGACAACGTCTATAACCGCGAGACCCGCATCAGCGGCTCGAGAACCCTCCCTCTGCAGAACGTCGGGTACGAGGACGTGCGCCTGAGCGGTCGGCTCGACTTCGCGCCGGCCGACGGGTGGACGGCGACCCTGCTGCCGCGGATCTCGCGCTACACGTCCGGGCTCGACGTCACGGGGCGGTTGCCGGTGGCCGTCGACGAGAACCGCACCGGCACGTCGGTGAACCTCGGCGGCGTCCTCCGCCATCGGGGATCCGGCCCCGTGTCGGCGCAGATCAAGATCAGCCAGCGCGACTTGCGCTCACATATCTTCCAAGAGAACTACACGCGCACGCCGACCCGGCAGACGACCATCGTCGGGCTCCCCGGATCGGGTCGCACCGAGTCCATCGAGCGCGGCGTTCACCCCTTCGCCGCCCTCACCAACCGGAACACGGCAATCCAGAGCACGCTCGTCGAGCCCCAGCTCACCTGGACGCCGAGCCTGAACCATTCCGTCGTGTTCGGGGGCACCTACATCCACGACCGCGGCAACTTCGGCGACAGCGTCGTCGTCGACCGCACGAACCTGCTGGGCTCCGACGCCGACCTCGCGGCGGAGGCCATGGGCCTGCAGGCCGAGCTTCTCGCCGCCGGCGCCGTCAATCCGTCCGTCAGCATCGTCCGCGACCCGCCGCTCGGCGACGTCTTTCCCCTCTCGGCCGGGTCCCGGGAGGTGTTCCACGTTGCGGCGGCCTACGTGCAGGACGAGTGGGACGTGGCGGACAGGGTGCGACTCGTTCCGGGTCTGCGGTTGGACTATCACTCGCGGTTCGGCACCGTCGCCTCGCCGAAGGTCGCGCTGCTGTACTCCATCACGCCGTCGACGCGCGTCCGCACCTCCGCCGGCCGCGCGTTCCGGGCGCCGAGCCTGTCGGAGCTCTTCGGGAACGTCGTCTTCCACGGCACCACGCCCGGCTTCCCGAACCCCGACCTCAGGCCCGAGTACATCATCTCGTTCGACGCGGGCATCCAGCACGAGGTGAGCCGCGCGTTCCGGACCGAGATGAATGTCTTCCACAACGACATGACGGACCTCGTCCAGCTCATCGCCGCGGCCGACCGCAGTCACTTCGACTGGGTCAACGTCGCCGAGGCCCGCTCGACCGGCGTCGAGCTGGTGGCGAACGGGCAGGCCGCCGACTGGCTGGACTACTACGCCAACTACACCTACACGGACAGTGAGGACCTGGCGACCGGGAACCTGCTGGCCCGCGTGCCGAAGCACAAGGTGAACCTGGGCCTCGAGGTCGGCGCCTGGCTGGGCTCGTGGCGCCTGACCGGCTCTGTCGATCAGCGGTGGGTCGACGACCGCTTCCAGACGTCGCGCGGTCGGCCGGTGTGGCTCGAAGAGTACGCCCGCACCGATTTCGGACTCTACCTCCGTCCGAACGACAACCTGCGCGTGGGCGTTCAGGTGCTGAACCTGATGGACGCCTACTACGACGAGTCGCTGGGGAGTCCGACGGCGGCCCGGATGTACTCGGTGAGCCTGGCGGTGACGCCGTTCTAGCCAGGCGGGAGAGACCTGTCCAGGAGCCGGCCGTTGCGGGTCGGTTCCCGGGCGGGAAGCACGCGATTCGCACGACGGTCGAGGAGCAGCGTGATGATGGAATCGACGAGACGGGCGGGCACGCTACTGCGTCTCTTCAGACCCGAGGTACGCCGCAGGACGATTCTCCTGGCCGCCCTCGCGCTGGCGGTGATGGGAACCGCGGCCGGCATCTACCGGCACTACCTCGCCCCCACCCGCATCGCGTTCGTCAACTTCCGGGGCGTCCAGCTCGCCCGCCTGGAGCGGGCGCGCGGAGACCAGGCGGTGCGCATCGAGCCCATCGCCCTCGACGCCCTCCATCGCGCGGCGTCCTACCCGGTCGTGTTCGTGCACGGGCGCGGCCTGGAGCTGCAGGAGACGCACATCGAGCAGCTTCGCGAGGCGGGGCGGCGCGGCGCGCGCCTGTTCGTCCGTGGCGTGTCGAACCCCCAGCACGACGTCACCAACCTGGAGGGCCGGCAGCTCGAGCACGTCGGCGGCTACTTCCGGTTCGGGGGCACGGAGAACTACGCCCGCCTGCTGAACTTCTCGCGCGCCGAGCTCGACGGCAAGGCGTTCCGGTCGGACCCGGTGCAGCCTCCCGAGGAGCGGGCGATGGACGTGCTGTTCCATCTCGACGACCGCCGGACGTTCGAGACCGTCGACGCCTTCCGCGCCTACTACGCCGAGCAGGGCCTGGCGAAGCCCGACGCCCCGACCATCGCCCTCCTCACCAGCGTGCCCGGCCCCTTCAACGCGAACCGCGACCACGTCGACGCCATCATCGGAGCCCTCGAAGGGCGGCAGTGGAACGTGTTTCCGATCGCGAGCAACGAGAAGCGGCTCGAGTTCCTGCAGGCGATCGAGCCGGACCTCGTGGTCCTGATGCCCCACGGCCGCCTCTCGCGGGGACGTTCCCGGGACGCGATCGCGTGGCTCCGGGAGCGGAACATCCCGATGCTGACGGCGGTGTCGGTCTTCCAGGACCATGACGAGTGGATCGCCGACCAGCAGGGGATGGCCGGCGGCCTCCTGACCCTCAGTGTCGTGCTGCCCGAGCTCGACGGCGGGGTGGCCCCCTACGCGGTGGCGGCGGAGTTCGAGGACGAGCACGGCTACGAGATCTTCGACGTGATGCCGGAGCGGCTCGAGGAATTCTGCGACCTCGTCGAGCGCTGGCTGGCCCTGAAGGCCACGCCCAACCGCGACAAGCGGGTGGCCATCTACTACTACAAGGGCCCCGGCAAGAACGCGATGGTCGCGAGCAACATGGAGGTGGTGCCGAGCCTCCTGAACCTGCTGCGCGCGATGCGCGACGCCGGGTACACGGTCGAGGGCCTGCCGGAGACCGAGGACGCCTTCTGGGAGCTCATCCAGGCGCAGGGTCCGGTGATGGGGCCGTACGCGCGCGGGGCGTTCGAGGAGTACTTGGCCAAGGGCGATCCGGCCCTGGTGCCGGCCGCCCGGTACGCGGCATGGACCGAAGAGCACCTCGAGCCGGCGATGCGGGAGGCGGTGGCCGCGGCGTACGGACCCGCCCCGGGCGAGTACATGACGGTGGGCAGCGGCGATGACGCCGCCATCGCGGTCGCCCGCGTGCAGTTCGGCAACGTGGTGGTCCTCCCGCAGCCGCTGCCGGGGGTGGGCGACGACACGTTCCGGCTCGTGCACGGGACGCTCGAGGCGCCGCCGCATCCCTACGTGGCGTCGTACCTGTGGACCCGGCACGGGTTCGAGGCCGACGCGGTGATGCACTTCGGCACCCACGGGAGCCTCGAGTTCAGGCCCTGGAAGCAGATAGCGCTGTCGTCTTTCGACTGGTCGGACGCGCTCATCGGCGGGCTGCCGCACGTCTACCTCTACATCATGAGCAACGTCGGCGAGGGGATCATCGCCAAGCGGCGCGCCTATGCGGCCACCGTCACCCACCTCACGCCGCCCTTCATGGAGGGCGGCCTCTACGAGGGCCTGCGCCCCCTGCGCGATCGGCTCGACCGCTACCGCAACTCGGCGGACGGCCCGGTGAGGGCCGAGCACGCCCGGACCATCCAGCGTCTCGCCGTGGACATGGACCTGCACGTGGACCTCGGCCTCGATCCCGAGAAGGCGTGGTCGGACGACGACTACTTCC
The DNA here is from genome assembly GCA_012271165.1 of Vicinamibacteraceae bacterium. Taxonomy (GTDB): domain Bacteria; phylum Acidobacteriota; class Vicinamibacteria; order Vicinamibacterales; family UBA8438; genus JAAXGX01. The sequence goes on from JAAXGX010000004.1 coordinate 25,319, forward strand.
GGCTGAGCAACCACGTCGAGACGATCGACGGGGCGAAGGTCGTGCAGGGCTTCTACACGCTGGGCAAGGCGTTCTCCGACGGGGAGGTCCACGGGACGGCGGAGCTGATGGCCATCGACCCTATAGCCTACGGCCTCGCCGGCATCGACATCGCCAAGGGGGCGGTCGAGAGCGACATCCTCGACGACGCGGTGCGCTTCGAGCGCCGCTACCGGCAGACGGCGCGGCGCGCCTACGCGCGGCGGGCGGCGGGCGAGAGCGTCGAGGCGGTGCTGTCGGACCTCGTCTCGCCGGCCGACCTCGAGCAGGCCCACGGGGAATCGAAGCTCGCCCAACCGCTTCTCGTGCTGAAGGCGGGCGTCGCCGGCGTCGACCGGCACCGGAAGGGCCTGCACGACAGCTCGGACCTCGAGCTCGAGAGCGTGGTGCGGGGCCTCGGCGGGGGCTACGTCGAGCCCTCGCCCGGGGGCGACCCCATCGTCAATCCCGACGCGGTCCCCACCGGGCGCAACCTCTTCTCCATCGACGCCGAGCAGACGCCGTCCCGGGAAGCGTGGACGGTGGGGCGCAGGCTGGCCGAGTCCCTGATCGACGAGCATCGCCGCCGGCACGACGCCTGGCCCCGGAAGGTCGCCTTCACCCTGTGGCCCACCGACTTCATCGGCACCGAGGGCGCCACCATCGGCCAGATCTTCTACCTGCTCGGGGTCGAGCCGGTCTGGGACCCGCGCGGGCGGGTCGGCGACCTCCGCCTGATTCCCTCGGCCGACCTCGGCCGGCCCCGCATCGACGTCGTCGTCCAGACCGCCGGCCAGCTCCGCGACCTCGCCGCCTCGCGCCTCGCCCTCATCAACCGCGCCGTCGCCATGGCGGCCGAGGCGCGCGACGCCGAGGCCAACTTCGTCGCGGAGGGGCGGCTGCGCGCCGAGGAGGTCATGATGGCGAGGGGCCTCTCGCCCGCCGACGCGCGGCGCTACTCGACCCTGCGGGTCTTCGGCGGCGTGAACGGCAACTACGGCACCGCCATCATGGGGATGGTCGAGAGCGGCGACCGCTGGGAGGAGGACGCCGAGGTCGCCGACCAGTACATCCGCAACATGGGCGCGGTCTACGACGAGGGCGAGCTCTGGAGCTTCTATGCCGACGGCCTCTTCGAGGCGGCCCTCGCCGGCACCGAGGTCGTCGTGCAGCCGCGGCAGAGCCACACCTGGGGCGCCCTGAGCCTCGACCACGTCTACGAGTTCATGGGCGGGCTCAGCGCGGCCGTCCGCCACGTCACCGGCCGGGACGCCGATGCCTACTTCAACGACTTCCGCAACATGAACCGGCCGCGGGTGACGGACCTGGAGGAGACGATCTGGACCGAGGCGCGGTCGACGCTGCTCAACCCGGCCTACATCGGCGAGATGCAGGAGGGCGGCGCCTCGTCGGCCGAGCACTTCGCCGAGACGTTCCGCAACACCTACGGCTGGAACGTGATGAAGCCGGCCGCGATCGACGACACGCTCTGGAACGAGCTGTACGACGTCTACGTCGACGACCGCCACGACCTCGGTATCGAAGCCTTCTTCCGGCGCGAGAACCCGTATGCTCTGCAGGAGATGACGGCGGTGATGCTGGAGACGGTGCGCAAGGGCTACTGGGACGCCTCTCCGCAGCAGGTGGCGGCGCTCGCCGAACTGCACACCCGGCTGGTGGAGCAGTTCGAGGCAGGTTGCAGCGGGTTCGTCTGCGACAACGCGGCGCTGGCGTCGTTCATCGCCGAGCAGGCTCCGCCGGAGCTCGCGGCGAGCTATCGCAGCGAGCTGGAGCGCGCCCTGACGTCGAGCGTCGAATTGACCGAAGCGAGCGTGGTCCTCGCCGAACAGGAAGCCCAGCCCCGGCCGGCCAACACGCCGGAGAGCGGATCGGCCCGCGCGCGCTTCGCGTGGCTGGGCGCCGTGATCGTAGCCGGCCTGTTCGTGGCCGCCCTGCTCCTGCTGCGGAAACGGCGCAGCGCCACCTGATACGCGGGAGCCGATGGAGACGGTCCTCGACATCGCGGCAGGAACCGGCGTCGTCCTGTTCCTGCTGGCGACGGCGTTCATCGAGCGGGCGTGGGGGCGGGTGCTGCTCGTCGCGCTGACTGCGGCGGCGGTCTACGCGCTGCATCCGCTCGCCGTCCAGCAGAGCCTGTCCGCCTTCATCGACAGCCTGGACAGCGCGGACATCCTGACGCTGGCGGCTGTCCTGACACTCGATGGCATCATCGGCTGCGCCGGGGCCACGCTGCTGCTACGGGCGGGGCACGGCCGCCCGCCGCGCTGGTTCCGGCGCCTGGCGGCACAGCAAGTCGGCGTGGTCCCGCTGCTCGCGCTGTTCTACCTGGAGTTGAAGGCGTTTCACGTGGCGACCGAGTGGTCCTTCGAGGCGACCGCCGTGGTGCTGTGCCTGGCCATCGTCGCGGCTGGCCTCGCGGCCAGCGAGGCCCTGCGGCGGCTTCTGCCGGATCGCGATCTGCTGGCCGAACTGCGGCTGCTCGTGCATGTCGGTCAGGTGGCGCTGGCCGCCGGGCTCACCGCATTCGCGCTGCAAGGGACTGCGGCGAACGCTGCGGTCGCGGTCGAAGCCGGGCCCCACGGCGTCGTCGCCGGCGTGGCGGCGGCCGGCATGCTGTTCGGGTACTGGAGCCACCGCCGGCGCCTGCGCCGCGTCGCCGGCCAGGAGTCCGCGCGGTAGAACGGTGCAGACTCCGCAAGGCGCGCACGGCGCGCCTCGGCGGGAGCGGCGCGGGGCGCTGGGGTCCCCGCAAGCGGACGCCGGGGGTTCGGGGCAAAGCCCGTCTGAAGCAGGTCAGCCCCGTCTGATTGAGGGAGGCGCATGGTGAAGTCCACAGGCATCCGGCGGATGGCAGTTGGCGGCGTCGTGGCGGGCATGAT
>JAAXGX010000151.1:0-377 GCA_012271165.1 Vicinamibacteraceae bacterium
CGCCCAATCGTCCATCAACAGCCGCCGCCGCGCGAAGAGGTCCGACCGGGCATACGCCGCCTCCACCCGGCTGCGGACGACGTGGGCCAGCGCCGCCTCGATGACCTCCCGCGGGTGGTCCGTCTCCTCGGCCGCCCAGTCTCGGAAGCTGGAGCGGAAGCCGTGAGGCACGGCCGCGATGTCCAGGTTCCTCAGCAGCTCCGACAGGAACGTGCCCTGGACGGCGTTGCCCCAGCGGTTCGGGAACACGAGCGGATTGCCGTCGGCAAGCGTCCGCGCCGCGTCGAGAACCTCCAGCGCCGGCCGGCTGAGCGGAACTCGATGCTCGCGGTTCATCTTCATGCGTGTGGCCGGGACCGTCCACACACGGCCGGCCG
>JAAXGX010000151.1:455-10656 GCA_012271165.1 Vicinamibacteraceae bacterium
CATCGCGATGGCCCACTCCAGCACCGACCGGATGCGCTGGCGCAGGGTCCGGGCGGTCCGTGTCTTGACGTGCCACAGGGGCGTGAGGACCGCCAGCACGTCGGCGCTGTCGACCTCGGAGACAGGCCGGCTGCCGATGCGCGGGAACACGTAGCGTTCGAGGCTCTGGAGCCAGTCGGTCGCCTGCCTGGGGCTGCGCCAGCCGGCCCGCTTCTGCTCGACGACGGTGGCGGCGGCCTCGGCGAAGGTGGGCATGTCCTGGAGGCGCCGCTTGTCGGCGAGGGGGTCGCCGCCCGCGCGGGCGAGCTTTCGGTTGGCGAGCGCGTGCTCACGGGCCTCGGCGAGCGAGACGAGATGGACGCTGCCGAGTCCGAGTTCGTGCTTCCGGCCGCGGATGACGAGGCGCTGGATCCAGCTTCGGGTCCCGGTACGCTGGACGTAGAGGTAGAGACCATTGCCATCGGCGTGCCTTCCGACCGGAGCGGAGCGGATGAAGGCGGCGGCGAGTCGGTTGTGTGGGTGTCGGCCCTTGGGCTTGGTCTTGCGGGGTTGGGGCGCGGCTCGTGTCACAATATCCATTCCCCAATCATATACGCGATGGCAGCGGATTTCACGCGACGTTCTGACCCGCACAGTCCGGCTTGTAGAACTATAAAGCCCAATTATTCAGCACTTTATGGATGAATCTGTACGACTCTGGAAGCCGGTGGATTCAGACATGATGTTGCTGTGCCGGCGGCACCATCGGGCGGTGCACGAGGAGGGGTTCACGGTGCGGCTGGAGCCGGACGGCGCGGCCGAGTTCCGCTGGCCGGACGGGCGCCCGCTGCCGGCGGCGCCGACCGCCGAGGCGTGGACGGGGCCGGCGCTGGCGCCGACTGCCGAGCGGCTCCGCGCGGCCGGCATCCGCATCGATCCGGACACGGCGACCCCGGCCGCGGGCGGCGGCCGGCTCGACCTCGGCTACGCGATCGACGTGCTGTGGACGCCGCGCACCGACGCCGGGAAGCCGGAGGCGTCCGGCCCGACGCCGCCGGCGTAGCGCGCGGCCGGCCGGATGCCGCGCGGCCCGACCGCGCCACGCTCGGCAGGGCAGGGCCGAGTTGCGCGGCCGTCGGCAAGACCGCCGTCGCCGGCGTGAAGGATCGCGTGTCCGGGAAGGTCCGCGCGGTCGTCGTGCCGCGCACCGACACCGCAACGCTGACCGGGTTCCTCGCGGAGCACGCCGCGCCGGACGCGATGGTCTACACACTGGAGATCCGGCATGGGAGTTCCTCCTCGTGCTGACAGCCATATGGACTGTCAGCACGATGCCATGCTTCCCCACACACTTCGGACAATCTCCTCCGCTGATCACGATCCTGACGTGCACCCGGGCTTCCCCGCGACATCCGCCTTGACAGCCGCGCAACTCTTGGGTAAACGCTAGGAGTCTGCGCCGTAAGGGCGCAGACTCCGCAAGGAGGATCTCGATGAGTGCCAAGCACGCAAGCCGCAGGCGGTTCCTGAAGGAAGGCGCCGTATTCGCCGGCGGACTGGCGGTTGGCGCGAAGACCGTTGGCGGTCAGGGGCTGGGATCGCCCCGGCCCGGCGGCGTCGCCGCCCACCCCATGGCCTACGGCGAGCGCTCCCGTTTCGTGCAGACCATCCGCACGCCGATGACCATGATCGGCCACATCGACCTGCACGGCGACCCGGACGGTCTCGACGCCCGGACACCGCTCTCCGAGCTCACGGGCACGATCACGCCGTCGGCGCTGCACTACGTCTCCTCCCACGGCAACCAGCCGCCCGACATCGATCCGCGGGAGCACCGCCTGCTGGTCTACGGCAAGGTCGACCGGCCGCTGGTGTTCACCCTCGAGGAGCTGATGCGCCTGCCGTCGGTCTCGCGGGTCCACTTCATCGAGTGCATCGCCAACGCGCCGCGCCCGGAGGAGAAGACGCTCGACGAGATGCACGGCATGATCGGCTGCAGCGAGTGGACCGGCGTGCCGCTCTCCGTCCTCCTGAACGAGGTCGGCGTGAGGGACGGCGCGCGCTGGGTGCTGTCCGAAGGCGCCGAGGCCACCAAGATGGGGGCCACCATGCCGCTTGGCAAGGCCATGGACGACGTGCTGGTGGCCTACGGCCAGAACGGCGAGCCGATCCGGCCCCACCAGGGATTCCCCCTGCGCCTGGTCGTCCCGGGCTTCCAGGGCAAGTACCACGTGAAGTGGCTGCGGCGGGTCAAGGTGGTCGAGCACCCCTACATGACCTACTGGGAGAAGCACTCGTACTCGACGCGCCGGGGATCCATGCGGACCGGTCCCAACCGGATGTCGAACAGCCACGTCGCCGGCCAGGGCGCCTACTTCATGGAGCAGGGGCCGAAGTCCGTCATCACCTTCCCGTCCGGCGCGCAGCGCCTTCCCGACCGCGGCTACTACACCATCAAGGGCCTGGCGTGGTCCGGCAGCGGCACGGTCCGGCGGGTCGAGGTGTCGACCGACGGCGGCCGGACCTGGACCGACGCGAAGCTGCAGGAGCCGGTGCAGCGCATCGCGCTCGCCCGCTTCACGCTGCCCTGGACCTGGAACGGCGGCGAGGCGCTGCTGATGTCGCGCTGCACCGACGATCAGGATCAGGTGCAGCCCACGTCGGCGGAGTTCCCGGCGTTCTGGGGCACCTCCGGCGCGCCGCACGGAAACGCGATTCAACCCTGGAGGGTGGCCAATGACGGGACCGTCCACAACGCCGTGTAGGTTGGCGGCGCTGCTCGTTGCCACGCTCGTTCTGGCGGGCGCCGCCGCGGCAGCGGCGCAGGGCCCGGTCTACAACCTGGGGCGCACGCCGACCGCGGCGGAGCTCAACCCGCCGGACGCCGCGGTCGGACCGTTCGGCGAGGATCTCCCGCGGGGACGCGGCACCGCGAGGGAGGGCGAGATCGTCTGGCTCGCGCGGGGCTGCGCCGCGTGCCACGGGTCCACGGGGCTGGAAGGCCCGGGCCCGAAGCTCCTCGAGCGCACGCCCGGGGGCCGCTACCCGCGCATCGCCGACGCGCAGCATCCGTTCGCGCCACTCATCTGGAGCTACATCAACCAGATGATGCCGCTCGACCAGCAGCACGAGCACGTGGACCTGCGGCGCTTCAGCAGCAACGTCTGGGCCCAGTCGACGCGGCCCTGCTGCATGACCCCCAACGAGGTGTACAGCCTGACCGCCTACCTGCTCCACCGCGCCGGCATCATCGCCGAGGACGAGGTGATGGACCAGACGACGCTGCCGCAGGTCCGGATGCCGAATCGGGACTCGTACGTGCCGCCGCCGTTCGAGAAGTGGAAGCGGGGCATGCGCAAGGAATTCGTGAAGCAGGGAGCGCAGCCATGACCCGTCGACGTCTCCCCCTGCTGTCCGCCCTCGCGCTCGCGGCCTGCGTGGCCGCAGCGCCCGCGGCGGGTCAGGCGCAGACCGGATCCGCGGAGGGCTGGACGCCGCCCCGCACGCCGGACGGCCGGCCCGACCTCCAGGGCCGCTGGACGATGGCGACCTACACGCCCTTCGAGCGGCCCGAGATGTACGGCGACCGGGCGCTGCTCACCGAGGAGGAGGCGGCCGAGCTGCGCAGCCTGCTCACCGCCGAGGGGACGGATCCGCTGGCGTTCGGCATCTTCGGGGAAGCGGACCCCGAGCGGCGGCGCCAGCGGGCCATCCAGACGCAGGAGAACATCCACTACGACAACGCCATCTGGCTGACCGAGGAGCGGCCGAAGGGGCTGTCGACCCGCCGCACGTCGCTGCTGGTGGATCCGCCGGACGGCCGGCTTCCCCCGCTGACACCGACGGCGCAGGAGCGGGAGAACGCGCGCCTGGCCGCCAGGCGCTTTCCGCCCAGCGAGTTGCCCGACCCGACCTACAACAGCTACGAGGCCCGCACGCTGTCGGAGCGCTGCATCGTGTGGCCGCACGAGGGCCCGCCCATGCTGCCGCCGGTCTACAACGACGTGCTGCAGATCTTCCAGACGCCCGATCACGTCGTCATCTTCCAGGAGATGAGCAACAACAACCCGCGCATCGTCCCGCTGGACGGGCGCCCGCACCTGCCGCCCGCCATCCGCCTCTGGCCGGGCGACTCGCGCGGCCGCTGGGAAGGCGACACGCTGGTCATAGAGACGACCAACTTCTCACCCAAGGCCCGCTACCACCGCTACTTCCGCTTCCGCGGCGCGAGCACGGCGCTGCGCGTCGTCGAGCGCTTCACGCCGGTGGACGCCGAGACGATCCGCTACGAGTTCACCGTGGAGGACCCGACGTCGTGGATCAGCGCCTGGCGCGCGGAGTTCCCGATGCTCAGGACCGACGAGCTCATGTTCGAGTACGCCTGCCACGAGGGCAACCGCGACATGGAGAACATCCTGAGCATCGCGCGGAACCTCGAGCGGCAGGCGGCCGAGAGGGCCGCCGCGGAGGAGGGCGGAACCAGGTAGGCACCGGCCGCCGCCGGCGCCGTCCGCTGCAATCGAATCAGGACGAGGGGTAGGAACACAGGGCGCGGCGGCTACTTCGAGCCGCCCGCCAGCGCCTGCCCCGCCTGCTGCGCGGCGCGCTCGGCCGCCAGTTGCGCGTAGCGCTCCTCGTCCAGGTAGGTCATGCCGACCCAGGCGTGCGACATCTCGTCGACGCCGCGCGCGCCGAACACCACCCACTGGTCCGGATCGGGGTTGATCGGATTGTCCGCCGTGTTGTCGTAGTGGGAATGGAACATGAGGACCGTCCCCTTCGGCAGCAGCGGCTGGACGTGGTCCTCGTAGAGGTACTGGATCTGCCAGTTGTGGTCGTAGCGGTTCACGGTGCTGAGCAGCTCCCGGCTGCCGTCGGGATAGAGCGCTTCCATCGACATCGCCGAGCCGCGCATGTGCATGTGCGGCCGGAAGCTGTGCAGCCTGACCGGCCGCTCCATCACGTAGGCGTGCTCCAGCGTGAGATAGCCGTGCGGCGGGATCAGCAGATCCCGCGCGCGGGGGCCGCTGGTGAACGTGCCGTCGATCAGCAGCCGGACCTCGCCCTCGGTGACCAGCTCCGGCTCGTAGCCCGGCGGGTGGAACCAGACGCCCACCTCGACGGTGTCGTCTACGACGGTCTCGCCCACCGGAAAGTAGTGCAGGCTGAAGCGGACCTGCGCCGGCCCCGGCCGGACCAGCTTGCCCACCCCGTCGGGGAGCACCTCCCAGCGCTTGCCGACGCCCATGCCGGCCAGCCGCACGACGAAGTCGTCCCGCAACTGCTGCAGCCGCGCGTGGCCGTGATGGAGCACCCGCACGCCGAGCGGATAGGAGGGCCGGAACTCGGCGGCCTTGATCCAGCGCGGCTCGTCGATGCCCTCGAAGTCGATGCTGGGATTCCACCACTGGTCCTGGCCGTTGGCGGTGACCGTGTAGGGCGTGGAGCTGACGACCATGTCGGGCTGGCCGAGCATGCCGGCCAGCTCCCACTCGGACGCCGGCGGCCACTCGATGGGGGGCGGCAGGTCGGCCGGGTTGCCTTCCGGCGCGCCGCCATCCACCCAGCGGACGACCGCGTCGATCTCGTCGTTGGTCAGCGAGAAGTCGTTCTTGAACGCCTGGATCCCGACCGTCCGGTCGACGTGCCAGGGCGGCATGATCCGCCGCTCCACCCGGTCCCGAATCTGCCGCACCCACGGGCGGACCTCGTCGTACGTCACGAGCGACATCGGCCCGATGCCGGTCTCCTGGTGGCAGCGCTGGCAGGCGCGCTGGAAGATGGGCGCGACGTCGGCGCTGAACGTCGGCTGCTCGGCGGCGAACGCCGGGGTCGCCGAAACGAGCAGCGCGGCCAGGGCCAGCGCCGCGCAGGCGGTGATCACGCGTTGCATCGCGTTCTCCTTCGATCGTCCGTCAGTCCGTCACCGTGACGTGCACGAAGCCGTTCGTCCAGCAGCACTGGAACTCGAACTCGCGAATCGTATTGTACGCCAGCGCCCGGAGGACGTAGTCGCCCGGCGCGCCGAACGTCGCCTGGGTCGTCACCCGCGCGCCGGCGCCGGACGCCCGCCAGGCGCGCGCCCGGACGGCTGCCCGCGGGCGGCTGAACGTCACGTCGCCGGGCCCCTGGTGCTTGAACCAGCGCACGTTGATCGGCCGGCGGTCGCCGCGGAACGCCTCGGCGCGCGTCGTCCAGATCGTCAGCGGCAGCGGCTGGCCGACCGCCGCCTCGAGCGGACCGCTGCGCACGCCCCAGGGACCCCGGCCCTGCGGGCCCCGCGGCTCGAGCGTCACCAGCGGCGACGCCGTCGTTTCGCCCGGGAAGATCCAGCCGTGGAGCTGGTACGGCGGCCGCGTGATGCGGCCCGGCACGGAGAACTCGCGCCCGTCGATGCGCAGCGTCCAGACCACGTCCTGCTCGCCGAAGTCGGCGGGCACCGTCACGGTGAACGCCCCCCAGTGGCGGCGGTCGCCCTCCGGCACCGGCAGGAAGTGCGTGGGCTGGACCCCGTCGTAGCGGCTCGGCTCGATGAAGTTGTCCGGCCCCAGCGGGATCTCCAGCACCTCTTCCGTGTTCACGTTGAAGTAGCCGAACGAGAGCTCGTAGCGGCCGTCGGGGTGCCGGTACCAGCCCTCGAAGATGGGGATGACCGGTCCGCCCGACGGCCGCAGGAGCCGCAGGTTGAACTGCGTCTCGCCGGGACCGGCCACGCGCCGCTCGGACTGGCGCTGCCGCTGCCCGGCCGCGGACGGCGCCCAGGCCGCCAGCAGCAGCCCGAGCGCGACCCAGCGCACGGCGCGCCGTCGGCGCAGAGCGCACGCCCCCGGCCGTGTTCCGTCGCTGCGCATCCGCGCCGTCCCTTCTCCCGTTCCCGCTCGTCAGCGCTGGGGCATCAGCTCCCAGTACAGGTGGCCGCCGGTGCTCTCGCCGTTGGTCGTCTGCGGGGGTCCGCCCAGCCTCAGGATGTCGCCGTCGAGCGCGTAGAAGCGCTGGGCGTCATGCTCCGTCTCGGGACTGAGCCGCCCCTCCTGGTGGTGGATCACGTAGCGCGGATCTTCGTCCTCGTGCACGGTGAACCGGCCGAAGTAGCCGCCGTAGCTGTTGAACGCCGCCAGCGCCTCTTCGGGCGTCGGGTCCTCGCCCGCGTAGGCCATGCGCCCCTCGCGGTCCGGCAACTGCACGATCATGTGGCCGGTGGGCGTGTAGATGATGACCGCGCCCGCGCGGCTTTCGTTCGGCTCGGTGACCTCCACTATCTCGCCGTCCCGCCTGGTGTAGCGCTCCGTGTACAGCAGCTCGCGATGGCCCAGGAACCGCCTGGCCTCCTCCGAGAGCTCGACGTCCGGCAGCCGCTCCCAGACGATGCGGCGGGTGGCGTCCTCCTTGCCGCCCATGGCCGGCGCCGGCGTGAGGATCAGGCGGTCGCCGACGAAGTCGTAGAAGCGCTTGGCGTCCACCTCGCCGCCCGGGTCGATCTGGCCCACCCGATGGTGCACGACGAACCCTTCCGCCTCGTTCACCGTGTAGGGCCCGTAGTACGCGCTGTAGCTGGCGATTGCCGCCTGGGCCTCCTCCGGGGTGGGCTCGTCACCGGCGAACTTCGTCCGGCCGTTGTCCCGGGAGCTGACGGCCATGTACCCGCGGTCGCTGTAGGTGATGTAGCCGTGGCGGTCCTCGCCTGGCGTCGGACTCCACATCCCGTCCTCGTCCCTCACCTCGCTCGTGACGCGCGCGTAGGTGCCGACGATCTTCTCGCGATCGCTCATCTCCTCGACGGCAGTCTCCTCCGCCGGGGGCGCGGCATCGGGCGAGCCGCACGCGGCTCCCGCGACGAGCGCGGCGGACAGACACACGATGGTTGCGACAGTCGGTGGGATGCTCGGAACCCTCATGATGCTCCTCCTTGCTTCAGACGGGGCTGCGTGACGACATTCTACTGGACAAGCTCCAGCAGGCGGACTGTTATCATGCCTGCCGGACCGGTGTCGGGATCCACGAAGGAGACGGTTATGGAACGGCGGCTCATGCGCTTGACCGCGCTGCTTGCGCCCGCGTCGGTGGCGGCGCTTCTCTCGTTTGGCCTGCCGGCGGCGGCCGCTGCGCAGCCCAGCCTGGAGGCCGGCGAGTGGGGCCACTACGCGGGCAGCACGCACGGCATGAAGTACTCGCCCCTCGATCAGATCGACAGGCACAACGTCGGCGAGCTGGACATCGCGTGGCGCGCGCCGTTGCCGGACCTGGCGTTCCGGGACGACCCGATCCTGAGCCGCGTCCGCTACCAGGACACGCCGCTCATGGTGAACGGCACCCTGTACACCGTGACGGGACTCGGGATCGTCATGGCGCTCGACCCGGCCAGCGGCGCGCAGCGCTGGGTCCACGACCCCGAGAGCTACCGCATCGGCCGGCCGAACAACGGCGGCTTCCTGTCGCGCGGCGTGGCGTACTGGACCGACGGCAGCGCGGAGCGGCTCCTGCTCGGCACGCACGACGCCTACCTGATCTCGCTCGACGCCCGGACGGGCCGGCCCGACGAGGCGTTCGGCGCGGGCGGGCGGGTCGACCTGACCCTCGGCATCCGCAACGTGCGGCGCAGCACGAACTTCTCGGCGAAACGCCCGCTCGTGGCCGGCGACGTCGTCATCGTCGGCAACTCGATTGCCGACTCCGGACGCGGCACGATCGGCAACGAGCGGAACCGGCTGCTGCCGCCCGGCGACGTGCAGGCGTACGACGTGCGCACGGGGCGCAAGCTGTGGACCTTCCACACCGTCCCGAAGGAGTACGAGGCCGGCTACGAGACCTGGCTCAACGGCTCGGCCGAGCACACGGGCAACGCCAACGTCTGGGCCGGCATGGCGTACGACGCGGATCTCGACTACGTGTACATGGCGACGTCGACGCCGACCAACGACACGTACGGCGGCGACCGCCTCGGCGACAACCTGTACGCCGAGAGCATCGTCTGCGTGGAGGCGCGCACCGGCGAGCGCGTCTGGCACTTCCAGGCGATCCATCACGGCCTGTGGGACTACGACTTCGCGTCGATGCCGGTGCTCGGCGAGATCACGGTCGACGGGCGGCGCATCGACGCGGTCATGGTCGCCAGCAAGCAGGCGTTCACCTACGTCTTCGACCGGGCGACCGGCGAGGCGGTCTGGCCCATCGAGGAGCGGCCGGTGCCGGCGTCGACGGTGCCGGGCGAGCAGGCGTCGCCCACGCAGCCGTTCCCGACGAAGCCGCCGCCGTTCGACCTGCAGGGCTCCACCGTCGAGAACCTGATGGACTTCACGCCCGAGCTGCGCGAAAGCGCCGTCGAGGCGCTCGACGAATTCGACCACGGTCCCGTCTACACGCCGCCGTCGCAGCGGGGCACGCTGGCGCTGCCCGGCACGCGCGGCGGCTCGAACTGGGGCGGCGCCGGCTTCGACCCCGAGACCGGCGTCCTCTACGTCCCCTCCCGGACGGCGCCGGCCTTCCTGCGCGTCGGCGCGAGCCGCTCGCCGTCGCCGGCGCAGCGCGCCCGGATGCGCTGCTGCCGCTCGGTCGTCACGAAGGAGGGCCTGCCGCTCTTCAAGCCGCCGTACGCCCGCCTGACGGCCATCGACATGAACCGCGGCGAGCACCTGTGGATGAGCCCGCTCGGCAACGGCCCGCGCAACCACCCGCTGCTGCGGGACATGGACCTGCCGCCGCTGGGCGACCACATCGACGGCCAGAGCGTGCTGGTGACGAAGACGCTCGTGTTCGCGACGGTCTGGAAGCGCGACCGCAGCGCCGGCGAGACCCCGATCGTGCCGATGTGGGACCCCTGGGGCGATCCCGACGCCGGGCGCAAGCTCGTCTACGTGTTCGACAAGCAGACCGGCGAGCTCCTGCGCGAGATCGAGCTGGACGGCCACACCGCCGCCGCGCCGATGACCTACCTGCACGAGGGGAAGCAGTACATCGCGATCGCGACCGGCGCGAACGCCGACGTCGAGCTGGTCGTCCTGGCGCTGCCCGATTGACGGCGGCCTCACGGAGCTCCGCGTCTCCAACCAGGAGGAAGCATGCGACCTACCGCGACCATCATCGGCATCTCGTGCCTGATCCTCGTGAACCTCGCCGCTGAGGCGCCCGCCGCCTACGCGCAGTCGTGGTCGCCGCCGCCGCCCGAGGAGCGCTGCCCCAGCCGGTGGGGCGCCGGCGACGAGCTGGGCGCGGTGAACCACATGGG
>JAAXGX010000055.1 GCA_012271165.1 Vicinamibacteraceae bacterium
CCAACTTGGTAAACATGGGCTAGCGGGGCTGCAGGTCGACTTCCTCGAAGTAGTCCTGCTTGACGAGCACCTCGCGCGCCTTGCCGGATGCCGCTGCCGAGACGAGCCCGTCGGCCTCCATCATGTCGACGAGCCGCGCGGCGCGGCTGAAGCCGATGCGCAGGCGGCGCTGCAGGTAGGAAATCGACGCCTGTCCGCTCGATACCACGATGCGCGCGGCCTGATCGTACAGGTCGTCGCGATCGAAATCGGGCGTGCCCGCCGGCTGCTCCTCCTCGGTGATGGTGTCGTCGTAGCCGGGCTTGCCCTGCTTGCGCAGGAAGCTGGCCAACCGCGCGGTCTCCTGTTCGGAGATGTACGGACCGTGGAGTCGTACGGTGCGGGAGGTGGACGGCGGCGCGTAGAGCATGTCGCCCTTGCCGAGCAACTGTTCCGCGCCGTTCGTGTCGAGGATTGTCCGCGAGTCGACCTTCGACGAAACACGGAACGCGATCCGGGACGGAAAGTTGGCCTTGATCAACCCGGTGATGACATCGACCGACGGGCGCTGGGTGCAGAGGATCAGGTGGATGCCCACGGCGCGCGCCATTTGCGCCAGGCGCGCGATCGACTCCTCGACTTCGTTGCCGGCCACCATCATGAGGTCCGCCAGCTCGTCGATAGCGACGACGATGAACGGCAACGGCTTCAGCTCCTCCTCGCCGTCGGACGCGGCGTCGTTTCCGGACTCGCCCAGCCGGGCGGCGATGTTGCGGTTGTACTGCTCGATGTTGCGCACCCCCTCCGTGGCGAGCTGCTTGTAGCGGCTCTCCATCTCCCGCACCGCCCAGCGCAGCGCGTTGGCTGCGCGCTTCGGCTCGACGACGACCGGGGTGAGCAGATGCGGAATCTCCTCGTACATCCCGAGCTCGAGGCGCTTGGGATCGATGAGGATGAGACGGACGTCGTCCGGGGTGGACCGATACAGGACGCTGGTGAGTATCACGTTGAGGGCGACCGACTTGCCGGTCCCCGTCGAGCCTGCTATGAGCAGGTGCGGCATCCGGGTGAGATCGGTCACGACCGGTTCGCCGTGGATTGACTTGCCCAGGGCCAGCGTCAGCTTCGACGACGAGCTCTGGTATGCGTCCGACTCCAGCAGCTCCCGGATCGAGATCTCGTCGCGGACCTGATTCGGGATCTGTATGCCGACGGTGGATTTTCCCGGAATCCGCTCGATCAGCACCGACTCGGCCTGCATCGCCAGGCTGAGATCGTCGGCGAGCCGGGTCACCTTGCTGTACTTGACGCCGGCATCGGGCTTGAACTCGAACGTCGTGACCACCGGACCGGGGTGGCACTGCGAGACCGAACCCGCAACGGAGAACTCGCGGCACTTCTCCTCGAGCAGGGCGGCGTTGTCCATGAGCACGCGCTCGTCGAACTTCTGGACGGCCTTCGGGGAGTCGAGCAGGGCCAGGGGCGGGTGGACGAACGAACCGTTGCGCTGCTCCGTGGACGTCTTGAGCGGCAGATCCTCCAGGGGCAGCATGGGCGTCATGCCCGCCAGGTCCTCGGTCTCTTCCTCCTCGGGCGGGGCGGGCGGCGGCTCCGCTTTCTCCGGGCGCGCCGCGCGCACCGGCGGCTGGCTCTTGGCCAGCACCTCGGCGCGTGCGGTCGATGCGCCGGCCTTCTCGAGGTGCTTGCGCACGACACCCTGCCGCTGCCGGTCTCGCCGACGCTTCGTCCACCACTGGCGCACGGCGCCGCGCGCGTGCCCGAGGCCGCGGCCAAGGGCGCGCGCAGCCTGGATGAACAGGCGGCCGAAGGAGAACTGCGTCACCAGGATGAGGGCCAGCGACAGCAGCGCCAGCAGGACGATGATCGAGCCGGCGCGATTCAGGTACGGGGCGAGCAACCCGGTCAGGCTCTCCCCGACGTACCCGCCCGCCCGCACCGTCCTGCCCAGAACGTCGACCGTGCCGAACCCGAGGCTCAGCAGCGTCGCGCTGCATCCGAACAGCAGGATCGAGCCCACGAGCTTCGTGTAGGCCGCGTCGATCTGCAGACACCAGAAGTAGTACCAGCCGGCGACGACCAGCACCGCCGGCACGAGGTACGACGCCAGCCCGAAGACCTGGTACGAGACTTCCGCCAGGAAGGCGCCGGCCAGGCCGGCGAGATTCATCGGCGGCAGCTCGCCGCCGGCGTTGAAGAACCAGACCGCGTCGGTCGGGTCGTACGTCACCAGGGCGATGAGCCAGACCGACGCCGTCGCGAAGAACACGACTCCGAGGAACTCGCTTATCAGATGTGGCAGCGCGGCTCGAGGCACGTCAGGTCTCCAGTATCACGGGCAAGACGAGCGGGCGCCGACCCGTCCGCTTGCGAAGGAAGCGTTGCAGCTCGACCCGGATCCGCTCCCGGACGAAGCACTGGTCGGTGCGTTCCTCGATGCTCTCGGCAGCGAGGACTCCGCGGACGAACCCGGGCACCTCTTCGAGAGCGGCCCCGGTCCGGTCGTCGACGACGAAGCCGCGGGTGGTCACGGTCGGCTCGGCCTCGACCAGGCCGTCCCGCGAATTGATGGCGATGACCAGCACGACCACGCCGTCGCCGGCGAGATGGCGCCGGTCGCGCAGCACCTCGTCCGCAACTTCGCCCGCCCGCGTGCCATCGATCAGCACGTGGCCGGCCGGCACCGTGTCGGCGATCCACCCGCCCTCGGCGTCGAAGCCGATACGGCTGCCGTTCTCCACCAGCAGCACCGCGGCGCGACCGTTCGTGACCTGGTCCGCGACCTGCGCGTGACGGGCCAGGTAGCGATACTCGCCGTGAATCGGCACGAAGTAGCGTGGGCTCACCAGCGAGAGCATCAGCTTGAGCTCCTCCTCGCTGGCGTGTCCGGAGACGTGCACCGCCTTCACGCTCGCGTCGATGCACCCCGCGCCCCGCCGCGCGATGTGATCCTGCAGACGCCCGATCGCGCGCTGGTTGCCGGGAATGGCGCGGGCGGAGAAGACCACCACGTCGCCGCGCTCCAGCTTCACGTGGCGGTGGGCGTCGACGGCAATGCGTGAAAGCGCCGCGAGGGGCTCGCCCTGCGAGCCGGTGACGATGCACAGCACCTGCTCCGGCGCGTACTGCTCGACGTCGCGGTCTCGAATCTGGACGCCGGCCGGGATGTCGAGATAGCCCAGCCGCTGCGCGGTCGCCGCGTTCTGCTGCACGCCGCGGCCGACGAGAGCCACCTTGCGTTTGAACCGCACCGCGAGGTCGATCAGAATCTGCACCCGATGGATGCTCGAGGAGAACGGTGCGACGACGAGCTTCCCGCGAGTGCCGGCGAAGATCTCCTCGAAGGCGGCGACGACGTCGCGTTCGGATCCGGAATGTCCCTTGCGGGCGATGTTCGTGCTGTCGGCGAACAGGGCCAGCACCCCCTCCGTGCCCAGCTCGGAAAGGCGGTGCGTGTCGGCGGGCTCGCCGTCGATGGGCGTCTGATCGAACTTGAAGTCGCCGGTGTGCACGATGGTTCCGGCCGGCGTGTGGACCGCAATCGCGACGCAGTCCGGCATGCTGTGCGTGACCCGGATGAACTCGACTTCCAGACTGCCGACGGCGACTCGATCCCGTGGCGCGACCGCCACGAGCCGATCCGCCGTGTCGATCGCATGCGCTTCGAGCTTGGGCTCGAGCAGCGCGAGCGTCAGCGGGGTGCCGTACACCGGGCCGTCCAGCAGGTGCCACACGTAGGGTACGGCGCCGATGTGGTCCTCGTGGCCGTGCGTCAGGACGAGAGCCGACAGGCGGCGTTCCGATTGCTGCAGGAACGTGAGGTCGGGAACAATCAGGTCCACGCCCAGGTGTTCCGGGCCCGGAAGCATCGCCCCCGCGTCGAGCAGCAGCGTCGTGCTCGCGGAGGCGACGGCCATCATGTTCATGCCGAACTCGCCGACGCCGCCGAGCGGGACGACCTCGAGCAACGGCTCTCGTTCCGATGGTGTTGACGAAGACACTCTGGCAGTCGGATGCGCGCCGTATTGCCCCCGGACGGGCGTCCGGGTTTCTGCAGGCCGCTGGGATTGCCTGCGCGGGAAGGAATGCGGATTATACCACGGCCGTCAGCGGGGTGCGGCCAGAACCTCCGACAGTTCAGCGAGTTCCGACAGCTCGAGCTGTTCCGGACGCCGTCGCGGGTCGACGCCGGCGCGGGCCAGCAGCTCGGCGGCCGGCACGGTGGTGTGCCGCGGCGCGAATGCGCGCAGCGCGTTGAGGGTCGTCTTGCGCCGCCGACTGAAGAGGGCGCGCACCAGCGCGTCGAACAGGGTCGGATGGCGCAGGCGTACCGGCGCCGGCCGCAGCGTCAGCTCAACGACCGCGGAGCGCACGCGGGGCATCGGACGGAACGCGCCCGGCGGCAGCGTCATCAGGCGCCGCGGCAGCGCGTGCAGCCGCGTCGCGATGGCCAGCGGCCCCCAGTCGCGGGAACCGGGGGTCGCCGTGACGCGATCGGCCACCTCTCGTTGCAGCATCAGCGTCGCATCGCTCAGACCGGCGCCGTGCGCGCCGCAACGCAGCAGCTTCAGCAGGATTCGCGGCGACACGTTGTAGGGCAGGTTGCCCACCGCGCGCGCCGGCCGCGCGAGCGCCAGGCTGTCGACGTCGAGGCTGAGGAAGTCCGCCGTGACGACGGTCACCGTCGCCGGAGCGCGCGCGGCCAGATCGTCGGCGAGCTCCCGATCGATCTCTACCGCGGTGACGGAGACGTCCCGCCCGGCCAGGGCCAGCGTCAGGACACCCAGGCCGGCTCCGACTTCCAGGAAAGTCTGGCCGCGCTCGGGACGGATTGCCGCGACCAGCTTGTCGACCCACGCCGGCTCGAGGAAGTGCTGCCCGAGACGGCGCTTCGGGCGCGGCCTCATCCCGGCGTCCCGCGCGCGCCGCGGCGCGGCGTCCCCGCGCCCGCGCCGGTTGCGGCCGCCCGGAAGTCGCAGTGCTCCGACACGGCGCAGCGGTCGCAGAGCGGGCGCGGCTTGCAGATGCGCCGGCCATGCAGGATCAGGGTGTCGGAAGCGCTGGTCCAGCGCGCCGACGGCAGCGCGCCGCCCAGCTGCGCCTCGACGCGCACGGGATCGTCGCCCCTGGCGATGCCGAGGCGATTGGCGACCCGCAGGACGTGCCGGTCGACCGGCAGACCGGGTACTCCCAGGGCGTGCCCCAGCACCACGTTGGCGGTCTTCCGGCCCACGCCCGGCAGCTCGACCAGCTCGTCCATGCTCGCAGGGATGCGGCCGCCGTGCCGCGCGGCGACGGCGCGGGCCATGCCCGCCAGCGACCGCGACTTGGAGCGGAAGAAGCCGGTCGACCGGATCTGCGGCTCCAGCTCCTCCGGCGTGGCTGCCGCGAGCGCGGCCACGTCCGGGTAGCGCGCGAACAGCGCCGGCGTCACCTGGTTCACGCGCTCGTCCGTGCACTGGGCGGAGAGAATGGTGGCTACCAGCAGCTCGTAGGCATTCCGAAACCGCAGCTCGGTGGTGGCTCCCGGGTGCTGGCTCGACAGCAGGTCCAGAATCCCCACCACGGCCGCGGCGGGACGCGGGGGCCGTGCGCGGCGCTTGCGTGCAGCCAAGACCTGCGTGCGGGCTAGTGAACCGGCTCCGGCGGGGGACCGATCTTGAGCGTGCCCTCGCCGAACGACCGCATGTGCTCCTGCAGGGCGGTGATCAGATTCGGGACGAACTGGATGGGCACCACGATGCGGGCCCGCACCGGCGCGCGCAGCACCCGCTGGGTCTCCGCGTCCCGAACCTGCTGCTCGGACGGCGGCAGCACCTCGCAGAACGTCAGCGTGAAATCGAACGGCGTATGCGAGATGGCGCAGAAGTTGGCGTACGTCCGGGGCGAGTCGCTCGTCTCGTCCGGCACGATCGTGAAGTTGACCTGTTTTCGCTCGCTCATCGCTCTCCTCGGTCGGGAACCCTCTCAGTAGCGCCGCAGGACACCCACCACCACCCCCTGCACCTGGACCTGGTCCGCGTCGACGACCAGCGGCTCGACCGCGGGGTTGGCGGGCTGCAGGCGTATCCGCCCGCCCACTAGATAGAACTTCTTGAGCGTGACCTCGTTTCCGTTCAGCAGCGCGATCACCATCTCGCCGTTGCCGGCGGTCTTGCGATCCTCCACGATGACGATGTCGCCATCACGTATCTGCTCGTCGATCATGGAGTTGCCGTGCACGCGCAGCGCGTACGCATCGCGCGGCCCGACGAGGTCTTCCGGCACCCCCACCGTCTCCGAGCTGACGACCGCCTCGATGGGAGACCCCGCCGCCACGGTGCCGAGCAGGGGCAGGTCGAGTGCGCGCGCGCCGACGCGGGTGGGGATCAGCTCGACGGACCGGCTGCGGTTCCAGGTACGCCGAATGAAGCCCTTCTCCTGCAGGTTGGTCAGATGCTTGTGCACCGTCGCCAGCGAGGACAGGCCGAACCGCCGGCCGATCTCCTCGAGGCTCGGGGCATAGCCGTGCTGCTCGATGAACTCGTTCAGGAAATCCAGGATCTCCCGCTGGCGCCTGGTGAGTGGTTGTCCGTGCGGGTGCACGCGCCAACTATATGCAAACAAAAAGCGAAGATCAAGACCGTGGGGCCGATGGTAGCATCGGCTCGTGAGGCTGCCGGTACCGCTGGATCCCGTTGGCAACAAGCCGTTCGACGCGGTCGGGCTGGGCCTGAACACGACCGATCTCCTGGCGGTGGTCGCCGATCATCCGGCGCCGGGCTCCAAGGTTCCCATCGTGGAGCTCGCGTCGCGCCCCGGCGGACAGGCGGCGTCGGCAATGACCGCCGTGAGCCGGCTCGGTTGGGCCGCCCGCTACGTCGGCCGTTTCGGCGATGACGAGAACGGCCGGGTCGGACAGGCCAGCCTGGCAGCGGACGGCGTCGACATCTCGGCCTGCGAGATCATGCCCGGCGCGACGAACGCGCTCTCCGTGGTCGTCGTCGACCAGTGCTCCGGCCAGCGTACCGTCCTCTGGTCGCGGCACCCGGCGCTGGCGCTCGCTCCGGCGGACGTGCCGGTGGAGGCCGTGGGGTCGGGCCGCGTGCTGCTGGTCGATTGCCACGAGACGGCCGCGGCGGCGGCCGCGGCGCGCCACGCGCGGGCGGCGGGCGCGGCCACGGTCGTGGACGTCGAGCACGTCCGGCCCGGCGTCGAGGAACTGCTGGCGGAGATCGACGTGATCATCACCGCGCAGGAGTTTCCCACCGCGCTGACGGGACAGGCGGACCTGGGCCGGGCGCTGCAGATTCTGCGCGCCTCGTTCGGGGCCGGCGTCGTCTGCACGACGCTCGGCGCGGAGGGCAGCCTCGCGCTGGTCGGCGGAACCGAGATCCGCACGCCCGGCTTCCGGGTGGACGTGGTGGACACGACCGGCGCCGGCGACGTGTTCCGCGGCGGCTTCATCGCAGGCTGGCTGTCGGGCGGAGCGGGCGCCGACGTCGAAGACGTGCTCCGCTACGCGAACGCGGTGGCCGCGCTGAAGTGCCGGGTGCTCGGGGCGCGCGCCGGAATCCCGACGCGCGCCGAGGTCGAGGCGCTGCTGCGCGGAGAAACCCCGCGCCACCGGTGAGGCGCCCGGGCGACACCTGCCGGCCCTCCCGTCCGCAACCCCCTCGGAAGCGCATTGGCGCGGCGCCGGAGGGGCGTCCTGCCACGAGACCAGGAGCGACAGTTTCGCCACGCCCTGCTAGACTCGCTCTACCGTGCGTCGACCGGTAGTGATGCTGTTGCTCGTCGCCGGCCTGGCGCCCGCCGCGGCGCAGCGCGGCGGGCCACCGACGGCCGAGGACGGGCAGCGCCTTGCCGCCAGGCTCGCCCACATCATCGACCGCGGCAGCCGCGATTCGGACCGGCGCCAGACGGTCGTGCTGCCCGAGCGGGAGGTCAACGCCTATCTCCGCTTCCAGGCGGCATCGCAGCTCCCGCCGGGCGTGACCGAGCCGCACATCACCATGACGGGCGGCGGCCGTGTGGAGGCGCGCGCCCGGATCGACCTCGACGCGGTGGCCGCGGGGCGGGAGCGGGGCGTGCTCGATCCGCTGAGCTACCTGCGGGGAAACCTGCCGGTGGCGGCCAGCGGCATCCTCGAGGCCCGCGGCGGCAGCGGGAGGATCGAGGTCGAGTCCGTCAGGATCGCCGACCTGCCGGTTCCGGCGCTCCTGCTCGATCTGCTGGTCCGCTTTCACACGCGCAGCGAGGCGTTCCCGCTGGGATTCGACCTGGCCGAGCCGTTCGAGCTTCCGTACCGCATTCGCGAGATACGCGTCGCTGCCGGCGAAGCGATCGTTGTGCAGTGAGCGACGAGCTGCAGACCCCGCTGCAATACGTCAAGGGCGTCGGCCCGCGCCGGGCGGCCGACCTCGCGAACGCGGGATTCCACGTCCTCGAAGACCTTCTGCTGCGCCTCCCCCTGCGCTACGAGGATCGGGATCGCGTGCAGCCGATCGCGCAGCTCGGCGCCGGCGACCTGACAGCGGTCGTCGGCGAGATCCTCGCCTGCGGCGTGCGTCCGACCCGGCGGCGGGGCTTTCGCGTCCTCGAGGCGGTGATCGCCGACGGTTCCGGCCGGATTCGGGCGGTGTACTTCAACCAGCCCTTCCTGGCCGACGTCCTGGCGCCGGGGAGCCGGGTCGCGTTGTTCGGCAAGGTGGAGCGCGGCCGCCTGGGTGGCGGCCTGCAGCTGACGAACCCGGATTACGAGCTGCTGGCGGCCGACGGCGACGGCGACGACGCGCGGATTCATACCGGCCGGATCGTGCCGGTCTACGAGAAGGCCGGCGGCGTCACGTCGAAGACCATGCGCCGGATCGTGCACGCGGGGCTCGAGCGCCTGCCGCCCGCGGTCGCGGATCCGCTGCCGCCGGCGGTGTGCCGCGAACACGGGCTCATCGATCGCCGCACCGCGCTGGCCCAAACGCACTTTCCCGCGCCGGGAACCTCGCTGAAGGACCTCGAGCGCTGCCGCACGCCCGCGCAGAGACGCCTCATCTTCGAGGAGTTCTTCCTCTTTCAGCTCGGGCTCGCGCTGCGGCGGCACGCAACCGCCGCCGCACGCAAGCCGCGGACCATCCGCGTGGACGAGCGGATCCGCCGCGCGGCCCTGGACGTGCTGCCGTTCCGGCTCACCGGCGATCAGCGGCAGGCCCTCCGGGAGATCGTCGCCGATCTGACCTGCGAGCGGCCGATGAACCGCCTGCTCCAGGGGGACGTCGGCTCGGGCAAGACCATCGTGGCCCTGCTGGCGGCGCTGGTCGCGATGGAGAACGGCCTGCAGGTGGCCGTGATGTCGCCGACGGAGCTGCTCGCCGAGCAGCACCATCTCAACATCGCGCGGATCCTGGGGCCCGCCCGCTTCGACGTCGTGCTGCTCACCGGCGCGCTCGCGGCGCGCGCCCGCCGCGAGGCGTGGGAGCACCTGGCCGCCGGACGCGCGCAGCTGGCGGTGGGCACCCACGCGCTGATGCAGGACGCCGTGCGCTTCCGGGAGCTGGGTCTGGTCATCATCGACGAACAGCACCGCTTCGGCGTGATCCAGCGCGCGGCGCTGCGTCGGAAGGGAGTGCAGCCCGACGTGCTGGTGATGACGGCGACGCCGATTCCCCGCACGCTGGCGCTGACGGCGTACGGCGACCTCGACGTGTCGGTCATCCGCGAGCTGCCCCCGGGCCGGCAGCCGGTCGCCACGCGCGTGGCGCCGGAAGGCAGGCGCCGGGAGGTGTACGAGTTCGTGCGCCGCCAGCTGCACCAGGGCCGTCAGGGCTACGTCGTGTACCCGCTCGTCGAGGAATCCGAGAAAATCGACCTGAAGGCGGCGACCGAGATGGCGCGGCACCTGACGGCGGACGTCTTTCCGGATTTCAGGGTCGGACTGGTGCACGGCCGCATGAAGCCGGACGAGCGCGACGCCATCATGACGGCGTTCGGCGCCGGGGAGACGGACCTGCTCGTGGCCACGACGGTGATCGAGGTCGGTATCGACGTCGCCAACGCGACGGTCATGGTGGTCGAGCACGCCGAACGGTTCGGACTGGCGCAACTGCACCAGTTGCGGGGGCGCGTGGGGCGCGGACCCCACCGGGCGTACTGCATCCTGCTGCATCAGCGCCCGCTGTCGGACGCGGCCGAGGCCCGACTCGCA
Source organism: Vicinamibacteraceae bacterium (assembly GCA_012271165.1). GTDB lineage: Bacteria > Acidobacteriota > Vicinamibacteria > Vicinamibacterales > UBA8438 > JAAXGX01. Next base: position 10,178 of record JAAXGX010000055.1, read on the forward strand.
GCCGTCGCCGCGACCACCGACGGCTTCGAGATCGCCGAGCGCGACCTCGAGATTCGAGGTCCCGGCGACTTCTTCGGCACCCGGCAGTCCGGCATGCCGACGCTGCGGGTGGGCGACCTGCTGCGCGACCACGCAACCATGGACGAGGCGCGGCGGGCCGCTCACGCCTGGCTCGCACTGGATCCGCCGCAGCCGGCGCTGGACGCCATGGTCGCCGGCTGGGCGGAACGCTTCGGTCTCGTGGGGGTCGGCTGACGTGCGCATCATCGCCGGTTCGCTCAAGGGACGCCGCCTTCGTCCGCCGCGCTGGGCCGGCCTCAGGCCCACGTCCGACCGCCTGCGCGAGACGCTGTTCAACGTGCTCGGCGACCGCGTGGTCGCCGCGAGCGTGCTGGACGCCTGCGCCGGCACGGGTGCCCTGGGATTCGAGGCGCTCAGCCGCGGTGCGCGGGCGGCGGCCTTCGTGGAGCAGGACCGGCGGGCGGCGGCCCTGATCGCCGAGCACGCCGCGCGCTTCGGCGTCGCCGGGCGCTGCCGGATCGTCCGGGGGCCGCTCCCGCAGGTCGTCGACGACGGCAGGCTTGCGGACACCTACGACGTGATCCTGCTCGACCCGCCCTATGACAACCCCGAGATTGGTGCGATACTGTCTGCGGCGGGAGGGCGGCTGGCCGGTGGGGGAGTCCTGGTGCTCGAGCGCGCGCGCCGGGCGGACCGGCCCGCGGCGGCCGGTCTGGCGTGGAGCCGCGAGATCGTCTCCGGCGACAGCGTGCTGGACTTCTACGCGCGGCTGCCGGGAGGCGGTCGGGACTGACTGGCGAGTCAGCAGGATGCAGGGCGATCATTCTCCGCGTCTGGCCGTGTACCCCGGGTCGTTCGACCCGCTGACCAACGGTCACGTCGACATCATTCAGCGGGGCGCGCGCCTGTTCGATCGGATCGTGATAGCGCTGCTGGTCAATCCCGACAAGTCGGCCCTGTTCTCGGTCGCGGAACGCGCCGAGATGGCCCGCGAGGCATTCGTGGGCCAGCCCAACGTCGAGGTCGACACGTTCGACGGACTGCTCGTCGACTATGCCCGCCGGCGCCGCGCGAACGTCATCGTCCGCGGCCTGCGGGCGATCTCGGACTTCGAGTACGAGATGCAGATGGCGCTCATGAACCGGCGCCTGAGCGCCGAGCTCGAGACGGTCTTCATGATGCCCGCGGAACCGTATACCTACGTCAGCTCCCGGCTGGTCAAGGAGGTATTCGCCCTCGGCGGATCCGTGGCCGGACTGGTGCCCGAGGTGGTCGCGACCCGGCTCGCGGCCAAGCACGGCCTCGGGGCGGTGAGCGTCTGACCGGCCGACCGGCATGCTCTCTCCACGGGCGGCCCGCGTCCCTGCGTCGCAAACGCAACAGGTGACGCTCGAGGTGACCCGGCTGCGACGGCGCGGGATCGACGTCATCGACCTCGGCGCCGGCGAGCCCGACTTCCCGACGCCCGCGCACATCAAGGCGGCCGGCATCTCGGCCATATCCGGAGACTTCACCCGTTACACGCCGAACGCGGGCGTGCAGGAGCTCCGCGAGGCGATCTGCGCGCGGTACCGCGCGGATTACGGCGTCCCGTTCGAGCCCGACGACGTCATCGTGGCGGCGGGCGGCAAGCAGGCGCTCTTCAACACGGCCATGGCGCTGTGCGGCGCGGGCGATCAGGTGATCGTGCACGCGCCCGGCTGGCCGAGCCTCCCGGCCCAGGTGCAGTTGGCGGACGCCGAGGTCGTGACGGTGCGCACGCATCCGGAGGACGGCTTCCGGCTGCATGCCGCCGCGGTCCTCGAAGCCTTCACGCCGCGGACGCGGGCCGTCGTCGTCAACTCGCCCGGCAACCCGACCGGGGCGCTCGTGAGCGAGGACGACCTGGCCGAGATTGCCGACGCGGCGAGCCGCCGCGGAGCGTGGATCGTGCTCGATCTGTGCTACGAACGCCTCATCTACGACGACGTTGCCCACAACCTGCCGCGAGTGCTGCGGGAGCGCCTGCCGGAGCGGTCGATTCTCGTGGGCAGCCTGTCGAAGAGCTACGCCATGACGGGCTGGCGTTGCGGGTGGGCAATCGGGCCGGCCGAGCTGATTGCCGCATGCAACGTCGTGCAGAGCCACGCCACGTCGAACGTGTCGTCCATTACCCAGCGGGCGGCCATCGAGGCGCTCACCGGACCGCAAGACTGCGTGGCCGCCATGCGCGACGCCTACCGCGAGCGTCGCGACCGGGTGCTGGCGTGGCTCGCCGCGGAGAGCCGCATCCGCTGCGTGCGCCCCGGCGGCGCGTTCTATCTCTTTCCGGACATCTCGGAGCTGCTGTCGCCCGACGGCCTCCGGACGTCCGCCGACTTCGCGCAGGCGCTGCTGCGCGAGGCGCACGTGGCGGTGACGCCGGGCGAGGCCTTCGACGCGCCCGGCTTCCTGCGTCTCTCGTACGCCGCGTCGCTGGCCCGCCTGGAAGCGGGCACCGAGAGGATACGGGCCTTCGCGGATGCCCTGACGCGCGGCGCGGGCCGCGCGCCGACGACGGGCGCCTGACCGCGATCATGCTGTCTCCCGGCGTCATCGAGGCACTCGTGCAGGTCGTCGGGCCGGACCACGTCCTACAGGACGACGAGAGCTGTCGCGAGTACGGCGCCGACGCGCTCCGCAGAGGCCATCCGGCCGACGCGGTGGTCTTTCCGGCCTCGGCCGCCGACGTGTCGGCGGTTGCACGCCTCTGCGACCGCGAGCGGATACCCCTGACGCCGCGCGGCGCCGGAACCGGGTACACCGGCGGCGCGGTACCGGCAGCGGGCGGGGTGGTGCTGGCCATGGAACGGCTGGACCGCATCCTCGAGATCGACGAGGGGAGCCTGCTGGCGGTCGTCGAGCCGAACGTCGTGACCGCGCGCCTGCAGCAGGCGGTCGAGCGGATCGGCCTGTTCTACCCGCCGGACCCCGCCAGCCTGCAGCGCTCGGTGATCGGCGGGAACGTGGCGGAGTGCGCCGGCGGCCCCCGGGCGTTCAAGTACGGGACGACGAAGCGCTACGTGCTGGGGCTGGAAGCCGTGCTGCCGACCGGCGAGATCATCGAGACCGGCGGCCGATCGGTCAAGAACGTGGTCGGCTACGACCTGACGCAACTGCTGGTGGGATCCGAGGGAACGCTGGCGGTCATCACGAAGATCGTCCTGCGGCTCATCCCGAAGCCGCCGGCCCGCGCGACGATCCGCGCCGCGTTCCGGAACGTCGAAGATGCGGTGAGCGCGGTAGCACGCCTGGTGGCCGAGCGGGTCGTTCCCGCGGCGCTCGAGCTCATCGACGCCGACTGTCTCGATGCGCTGGCCGCGGCGGCGGGCCGGCGCATGACGGATCAGGACGCCGGCGCGCTGCTGCTGATGGAGGTCGACGGGATGCCGGAGGCGGTCGCGGCCGAAGCGGAGCGCGTGCGGCTCGCCTGCGAGGCGCAGGGAGCCACCGGGGTTCGAGAGGCCGGCGACGCGGCGGAGCGCGCCGAGCTCTGGCGGCTGCGCCGCGAGCTGTCGTTCGCGCTGCGAGCCCAGGCGCCGCTCAAGATCAACCACGACGTCGTGGTGCCCAAGGCCAGGATTCCCGAGCTGTTCGCGGCCGTGGACGTCCTGCGCCGCTCGCTCCGGCTCCGCATGCCGAGCTTCGGGCACGTCGGCGACGGCAACATCCACGTCAACATCCTCCTGGATCCGCAGGACCGGGCCGCCCTCGCGCGGGCGCGCGAAGCCGAACGCCGGCTGTTCGAGCAGGTCGTGCGCCTCGATGGCTCCATCAGCGGCGAGCACGGCATCGGGTGCTCCAAGGCGGCCTATCTGCGGTTGGAGCTGTCCAACGACGTCATCGCCCTGATGCGGCGGCTGAAGGCGGCCTTCGATCCGCACGGCATTCTCAATCCCGGCAAGATCTTCCCGCCGGAGTAGCATCAATCAGACGGGGCTACGCCCCGAGCGCTGTGCGCGCCTCAGGGCCCTGGCTGGAACGGCACTGCCGCGGCCTGCACGCCGCAGCCGGGGTCCCAGCGTCCCGGTATCGCCGTTCCGCACGACGGACAGGCGCCGCCGGGCGTGAGCCGGTAGGCGTGGATGCGGTATCCGCGGCGCTCGATGAGCCGCGTGCCGCAGGCGGCGCAATGGGAGTGCTCGAGGTCGCCTACCTGGCCGGGGCGATTGCCCGCGTAGACGAAACGCAGGCCGTTCGCGCGTCCGATCGCGGCCGCTCGCCGCAGCATGTCGGCCGACGTGTCGTCGCGATCGGTCATCTTGTAGTCCGCGTGAAACGCCGTCACGTGCCAGGGCAGATCGGGTGACACGCCGGCCAGGAACCCGGTGAGCCGCTCGAGCTCGTCGGCGGCATCGTTGAAGCCGGGAATCAGCAGCGTAACGACCTCGACCCAGGTGCCCAGCGCGTGGAGCCGGCGGATCGTTTCCAGTATGGGCTGCAGGCGCCCGCCGAGCTGGCGGTAGCGCGAGTCGTCGAAGCTCTTCAGGTCCACCTTGTAGAGATCGACCCACGGCCGCAGGTAGTCGAGCGCGCGGGGGGTCGCGTTGCCGTTCGAGACGAACGCCGTGGCGAGCCCGGCCTGCCGCGCCTCCTTGAAGACGGCGACGGCCCATTCCGCGGTGATCAGCGGCTCGTTGTACGTGCTGACGATTACCCGTGCGCCCAGCCCTGCAGCGTCCTCGACGAGCCGGGTCGGCGACACGGGGCGCGGATCGACGACGGCGGCCGGGTCGCGCAGCGCCTGCGACGTCACCCAGTTCTGGCAGTACGCGCAGTGCAGATCGCAGCCCAGCATCCCGAAGCTGTACGCCAGTCCGCCGGGGTAGGCGTGAAAGAACGGCTTCTTCTCGATCGGATCGCACTGCACGCCGCCGACGTAGCCCCACGGCACCCGCAGGCGTCCGCCGCGGTTGAAGCGCACCTTGCAAACGCCGAGCGCGCCGTCCGGGATCGGGCATTCGTGACCGCACGCATGGCAGCGGATCCGGTCACCGTCGAGCGGCTCCCACAGATCGCCCTCGCGCGTGCGGGCCGCCAGCGCCTGGGCGAGCGTTGTCATCGGTGCGACCTCGTCCGCGCCGTTCTACGGCGCCGACGTCCGGCGATTCGCCACCAGCACGACGCGTTGCAGGTGATCGGGCCGCGGGTCGAGCAGCGTGCGCAGATTCAGCCCCCCGGTGTCCAGGTACCGGACCTGCCCCAGCCGTTCGAGCGGCACGCCCTGCGCTTCCAGACGGTCCACGTCCTGGACCCGCAGCACGCACAGGACCCGCGCCGGGGCCCGCAGGAAGTCGGAGGCCGCCTGCAGGGCGGGCAGCTCCACGAAGGCGGTGCGAGTATAGAACACGAGATTCCTCGCAAAGACCGCGTGCCGGCCGTACCGCTCGCCCCCCTCGCGGCTGGCCGCAATCAGGGATGCCATCCGTTCGACCGGCGCCGGCCCCGGCGAGGCGAGCACGACGCAGTAGGTGACCAGGGTCGCGACGATCGCCGCGGCGGTCAGCGCCGCGGGTGTCCAGCGGTGCCGGACGACGGTGAGACAGACGCCGATCCCGGCGGTCCAGAACGCCCCGGCCGCGGCCGCGGTCCACAGCGCGTCCCAGTCCACGAGCAGCGGCCGGGCACGATGGGCGAGGATGCCCAGCAGCACCAGCACGGCGCCGGCCAGGGTGGTGCAGGCGGTGAGCAGAGGGTCGCGCGACGAGCGGCGGCCGAGCCGTTCGCGCAGCGTGGCGGCGAGCAGGACGGCCAGCGGGCCGACCATCGGCAGGATGTAGCGCGGCTGCTTGCCAACGGCCAGCGTATAGAAGAGCAGGGGAGCCACGGCCCACCAGAGCAGGCGCACGGTCGCGGGGTCCACCCGGCGCGTCCTGGCGAACCGGGCCAGCGCCGGCAGCCACAGCAGCATGTACGGCGACCACGGCAGCATGCCGCCAATTGCGATCGGCAGGTAGTACCACCACGGCCGGGGGTCGTTGAAGCGGGCCGTGGCGAACCGGTCGAGGTTTTCGGTGACGAAGAAACGGTCGAGGTAGTCGACGCCGTGCACGACGGTCATTCCGAGAAACCAGGGCGCTGCCGCGGCCAGGAACGCCAGCGCCGCCGCGACGAGGTGGGCGCGCCGGAGGTGCCACCGCGAACGCCCCGCGAGGCGCTCCCAGCCGGCGAGAGGCAGAACCACCAGGACAGGCAGCGCTAGGCCCACCGGCCCCTTGGCAAGCACGCCTCCCGCGGCGGCGACCGCCGCGACGACGAGCCAGCGCCGCCGGCGATCGGCGGCGAGGGCGCCCCGCCGCCGCGGAGGATCCAGCGCGGCGACCAGCGCGCACCACGTGGCGAGCGTGACGAGGAACGCCAGCGTCAGATCCGGAAGCGCCTGCCGGGCCATCGCCACGTGGCCGAAGCTGGTGGCCGCGATCAGGCCGGCGAGCAACCCCGTGGCGTCGTCGAACCAGCGCCGGGCGGCCAGGAAGACGAGCAGGGTCAGGCCCAGTCCGGCCAGCGCGGAGGGCAGGCGCGCGGCCGCCTCGCCGACACCGACCAGGCGGTAGGCGCCGGCGGCAAGCCAGTAGTAGAGCACCGGCTTCTCGAAGCGGTACGCGTAGTTGAAGTGCGGCGTCAGCCAGTCGCCGCTCTCGACCATCTCGCGGGCGCTCTCCGCATAGAATCCCTCGTCGGAATCGGTGATGGCCGGTTGACCCAGGCCGGCCAGGAAGGTGAGCGCGCAAACGCCGATGAGCAGGAGCACGTGACGCGGCACGGCAACGTCATTCTATGTGACGGGGTATACTCGAAACATGAAGACGGTGGCGGTGGTCGGCGCGTCGCGGGACCGTCGGAAGTTCGGCAACAAGGCGGTGCGGGGATTCCTGCACGCCGGCTGCACGGTGATTCCGATCAACCCGCACGACGACGAGATCGAGGGGCTGCCGTCCTATCCTTCCGTGCTCGACGTCCCGGTCGACATCGACATGGCGACCCTCTACGTGCCCCCGGAGATTGGCGAGCGGATCGTCGGCGAGGTGGCCCGCAAGAAGATTCCGGTGCTGTGGCTCAATCCGGGCAGCGACGGACCCGAGGTCGTGCGCCGCGCGCGGGAGGTCGGGCTGGAACCGACCGTCGGATGCAGCCTGATTGCACACGGGGAGTCGCCGGCCCGGTACTGACCCGGCGGCGTGTTGACAGGACCGGACGCCGATTCTATACTCACTTTTTTCTGTAGGATCCCAACCGGCTGTCGCGTCCCAACTCATTGCTCATCACGCTGGCTGCGCACCTGCACGTCGTGTCTGGCTGAACGGCAGGCTGGCGCAGAGCCTCTAACCACTCTCCCCATCTGACCCTATGCCAAACAATCAGAAACGTTCATTGCGATCATCGGCCGCCGGGGCGGGCGCCGTGGATGCCGCCGCCCCGGCCGAAGCGGCGAAGCCCGCGGGAGCCAAGCGCCCCAGCGATGCGCCCCGGCGCACGGCCGACACGCTGAACATCGGCGAGCTCAAGGACATGAGCATCGCCAAGCTGACGCAGATCGCCAAGGATCTGAACGTCACCGGCGCCACCGGCATGCGGAAGCAGGAGCTGATCTTCCAGATCCTGAAGGCGCAAACCGAACAGAGCGGCTTCATCTTCTCGGAGGGCGTGCTCGAGGTGCTCCCGGACGGCTTCGGCTTCCTCAGGGCGCCCGACTACAACTACCTGCCCGGGCCGGACGACATCTACGTCTCGCCGTCACAGATCCGGAAGTTCGATTTGCAGACCGGCGACACGGTGTCGGGCCAGATCCGGCCGCCGAAGGAAGGCGAGCGGTACTTCGCGCTCATCAAGGTCGAGGCCGTCAACTTCGAGCCGCCGGAGCAGGCGCGCGACAAGATCTTCTTCGAGAACCTGACGCCCCTGTATCCGCAGGAGCGGCTGCAGCTCGAGTCGGTGGCGTCGAATCTGTCGGCGCGCGTCATGGACCTGATGACGCCGATCGGCAAGGGCCAGCGCGGACTCATCGTGGCGGCCCCGCGGACCGGCAAGACGATGCTGCTGCAGAACATCGCGCAGTCGATCGTCAAGAACCACTCGGAGGTGTACCTCATCGTGCTCCTGATCGACGAGCGCCCCGAGGAGGTCACCGACATGCAGCGCTCGGTCGACGGCGAGGTCGTGTCGTCGACCTTCGACGAACCGGCCCAGCGGCACGTCCAGGTGGCCGAGATGGTCATCGAGAAGGCCAAGCGTCTGGTCGAGCACCGCAAGGACGTCGTGATCCTGCTCGACTCCGTGACGCGGCTGGCGCGGGCCTACAACACCGTCATTCCGCCCTCGGGGAAGGTGCTGTCGGGCGGGCTCGACTCGAATGCGCTGCAGAAGCCCAAGCGGTTCTTCGGCGCCGCGCGGAACATCGAGGAGGGCGGCTCGCTCACGATCATGGCGACGGCGCTGGTCGACACCGGCTCGCGCATGGACGACGTGATCTTCGAGGAGTTCAAGGGCACGGGCAACATGGAGATCCATCTCGAGCGCAAGCTCGTGGACAAGCGGGTGTTTCCGGCCATCGACATCCAGAAGAGCGGCACGCGCAAGGAAGAGCTGCTGCTCGAGGGTGACGATCTGAACCGCGTGTGGGTCCTGCGCAAGGTGCTCAATCCGCTGTCGCCCGTCGAGGCGATGGAGCTGCTGCTCGACAAGATGGGCAAGACCAAGTCGAACGCCGACTTCCTCGCATCGATGCAGAAGATGGGGTAGGGGAGGATTCAACGTGGCGAAGATCACGGTGCGACAGAACGGCCCGCTCCTCGTCGAGGGCGACGACGTCACGCTTGCCGACGCTGCCGGCGCCGAGCTGCCGGTCGAGCGCCGGCCCTTCGCGCTGTGCCGTTGCGGCGCCTCGGAGAACAAGCCGTTCTGCGACGGCTCCCACAACCGGATTGGCTTCGACGGCTCCAGCTGACGATTGCCGGGCTACGCGCTGACCGTCTCCCGCTTCGCGAACGCGACGCCGCCATCCTCGACGTCCGCGACCACGTGGTCTCCCTCGCCGAAGTCGCCCTGCAGCATACGCAGGGCCAGCGGATCGAGGACCAGCCGCTGAATCGCCCGCTTCAGCGGCCGGGCGCCGAACCTCGTGTCGAATCCCTCGTCCGCCAGCAGCCGCTTCGCGGCGTCGCTGAGCTCGAGCGTCACCTTGCGGTCCGCCAGCCGCCGGGCCAGCCGGCGTAGCTGGATGTCCACGATGGCGGCCAGGTGCGCTCGCCCCAGGGCGTGGAAGCAGATGATCTCGTCGATGCGGTTCAGGAACTCCGGTCGAAAGTGCGCGCGCAGGACGTCGTCGATCTGCCGGCGCACGTTCGCGTCCAGCGCGCCCCCGGCGGTTGCCGAACTGCTCTCGGCAATATGCTGGCTTCCCAGGTTCGACGTCATGATCGTGACGACGTTCCTGAAATCGACCGTGCGGCCCTTGCCGTCGGTCAACCGGCCGTCGTCGAGCAGCTGCAGCAGCACGTTGAGCACCTCCGGGTGCGCCTTCTCGATCTCGTCGAACAGCACCACGGCATAGGGCCGCCGCCGGACCGCCTCGGTGAGCTGCCCGGCCTCCTCGTGGCCCACGTATCCGGGCGGTGCGCCGATCAGGCGCGAGACCGCGTGCCGCTCCTGGTACTCGGACATGTCGATGCGAATCATCGCGTCGTCGGCATCGAACAGCAGTGCGGCGAGGGCGCGAGCCAGCTCCGTCTTGCCGACGCCGGTAGGCCCCAGGAAGATGAAGCTGCCCAGGGGGCGGTGCGGATCCTGCAAGCCCGCCCGCGCCCGGCGAATGGCGTTGGCCACCGCGGCGACCGCATCATCCTGACCCACGACGCGCTCGCGCAGGCTGTCCTCCATTCGCAGGAGCTTCTGGATCTCACCCTCCACCAGCTTGCTGACCGGGATGTGCGTCCACTTGCTGACGACCTCGGCGATGTCCTCCTCGCCGACCTCCTCCTTCAGCATGCGGGTCTGCGCCGGCGCGTCGTGCAGGCCGCTCTCCGCGTCGCCCAGTCGCCGCTCGAGCTCGGGCAGGCGCCCGTACTGCAGCTCCGACGCTGCAGCGTAGTCGCCCGCCTGCTGCGCGCGCTCGATCCGGTGGCGCACCGCCTCGAGCTCCTCCTTGAGCGTTCGCGACGACTGGATGGCCGCCTTCTCCTGCTCCCACTGCGTCTGGAGCCCGGTGCGCGCCTCCTTGCGGTCCGCGAGTTCCTTGTCGAGCCGCGCCAGCCGTTCGCGGGACGCGGCGTCGGTCTCCTTGCGCAACGCCTCCCGCTCGATTTCCAACTGCATGATGCGGCGCTGCGCCTCATCGAGCTCGACCGGCAGCGAGTCGATCTCGGTCCGCAGCTTCGAGGCGGCCTCGTCGACGAGATCGATGGCCTTGTCGGGCAGGAAGCGGTCGGCGATGTAGGGGTGGGACAGCACGGCCGCGGCCACCAGGGCCGCGTCCTTGATCCTGACGCCGTGGTGAATCTCGTAGCGCTCCCGCAGGCCGCGCAGCACGCTGATGGTGTCCTCGACCGTGGGCTCCGCGACGAGCACCGGCTGGAAGCGGCGCTCGAGCGCCGCATCCTTCTCGATGTGCTTGCGGTACTCGTCGAGGGTCGTGGCGCCGATGGTGTGCAGCTCGCCGCGCGCCAGCATCGGCTTGAGCATGTTGGACGCGTCGATCGAGCCCTCCGCGGCGCCGGCTCCCACCACCGTGTGCAGCTCGTCGATGAACAGCACGATGCCGCCGGCCGCGTCGGTCACCTCCCGGAGCACGGCCTTGAGCCGCTCCTCGAACTCGCCGCGGTACTTGGCGCCCGCGACGAGGGCGCCCATGTCGAGGGCGACAATCCGCTTCCGCTTCAGGCCCTCGGGCACGTCCTGCCGCACGATCCGTTGCGCGAGACCCTCGACGATGGCCGTCTTGCCGACGCCGGGCTC
>JAAXGX010000061.1 GCA_012271165.1 Vicinamibacteraceae bacterium
CCGAGGCGCGCTGTGCGCGCCTTTGCCGCTCTTGCGCGTCAGCCGTCGGCGCCGCCGTGGCGGCGCACCAGGGCGTCGAGCAGGCGCGGCCGGCGTTTCTCCAGCGCGGTTCCCTGCGCGCGCCACGCTCGCCGCTCGCGCTCGGCGGTGACGAGCCACTGCTCGAGCTCCGCTTCCGGCAGCAGCGCCTCCAATCCCTCGCGCAGGAGGCCCGCCAGCGCCGGGGCCCGCCCGTCGGTCGAGATGGCAAACGTGACGCCGGCCCGCCGCACGACGCCGCCGAGGTACGCACTGGCGTTGGCCGGATCGTCCACGGCGTTCACGAAGACGCGGCGCGTCTCGGCTGCCGCGGCGACCTGCCGGTTCACCTCCGGCGTCGCCGCCGCGACGACGAGCCACACGTCGTCCAGATCGCGCGGCTCGAATGGCCGCCGCTCGATCGCCACCCCGGGCTGCTCGATGCCGTCGGCCACGTGGGGGGCAACGACCCGCACGCTGGCGCCGGCCGCCAGCAGGGCGCCGAGCTTCGCCGCGGCGACCTGCCCCCCGCCGACGACCAGCACGGTGCGGCCCGTCAGCTTGAGGAAGACCGGAAACAGCATCTTACGCCCTCTTACCCTTCTTGTGCCTCCTGGAGCGCCGGCGTCGCCGGGATCGCCGGGCCGTGCAGCCCGCACTCGGTCTTCGCGCTGCCGCGCCAGCGCCCGGCCCGCTCGTCCTCCCCGGCCTCGACCGGACCGGTGCAAGGCTGGCATCCGATGCTCGGATAGCCCCGGTCGTGAAGCGGGTTGTACGGCACGTCGTGTGCGAGGATGTGCGCCCATACGTCCCGCTTGGTCCACCGCACCAGCGGGTTGATCTTGACGATGTCGAACTTCGCGTCCCGCTCGGTGACGAGTGCGGATGCGCGTTGCGGCGTCTGGTCGCGCCGGATGGCGGTGATCCACGCATCGACGCGTTCGAGCTCCGCCCGCAGCGGTACGACCTTGCGCATCTCGCAGCAGCGCCCGGGATCGCGTTCCCACAGGCGCTCGCCGTGCGCCGCGGCCTGGCCGGCAACCGTCAGCACCGGCGTCACGCCCCGAATCGTGACTCCGTAGCTCTGCTCCAGCCGCTGCCACAGCTCGCGGGTCTCCGGGAAGAGCAGCTCCGTGTCGAGCGTGAAGACGTCGATCGGCAGGCGGTGACGGCCGATGAGGTCGATCAGCACGCATCCCTCCGGACCGAACCCGGTCGCGAACGTCAGCCGGGGCGCGTACCGGTCGGCCGCCCAGCGCAGCACGTCGAGCGGCGTCTGCCCTTCGAGCACCGCCGCCTGCCGGTTGAGGTAATCGCTGTCGATGCCGGCGTCGGCCGGGGGAATCAGGGTGCTCTGTGCCACGAGACGTGTCCCTCCTCGGAGGATTGGTTGGGGCAATCGGAGCCGCAGGCGACGATTTCCGGGCCGAGCGCCGCCGGTTCGGCTCGGGCCGGCGACGCGCTGAAGAGTGCGAGCTGCAAGCCGATGGCGATCAGCACGGCGGCGAGACCGGCGCGCAGCGCGCGCTCCGGAACGGCCGTTGCGAGTCGGGCCCCGATGAGCACGCCGGGTACGGCTCCCACCAGCACCGTGCCGGCGAGCGCGACGTCGACGCGACCCGCCAGCCCGTGGCCGACGGTCGCTATCGACGAGAGCACCAGGGCATGCACCAGGTCCGTGCCGACAATGGTGGTGGCGCTCAGCGGATAGCAGAGCGCGAGGACGCACAGCAGCAGCGAGCCGCTCCCGATGCTGGTCATGCTCACGAGCATGCCGGTCGCGAAGCCGAGCGCGACGGTGACCGGCCGCCGCGGCGCGTGCCGCGGATGGGCCCGCGCGCCGGCGGTGAAGCGGACGAGCACCGCCACCCCCGCGGCCATCAGGATGACCCCGAGCCCGCGGCTCAGGTACGCATCGAGCACGTTCGCGGGCAGGCGGTTGAGCACCCAGACGCCGGCGACTGCCCCTGGGATGGAGCCGAGCGCGAGGCGCCCGACGGTTTGCCAGTGCACCTCGCCCCGGAGCGCGTAGATCCCGCCGCCGAACAGCTTCATGCCGCTTGCGATCAGGACGTCGGAGCCGATCGCGATCGACGCCGGAACGCGGGAGATGAGGATGAGCGCCGGGGTGAGGAGCGCGCCGCCGCCGGTCGACGTGGCGCCGACCACGACGCCGACGAGCAGGCCAATCAGGCTGGGTCCGTAATCCATGGAAAACAAAAAAAGGCCCGGGAAGCGTTTGCCTCCCGGGCCTTCAGTCTTGTGCGTTGATGTGGTTGTTTGCGTGTCTGGCTTACGTCAACACGACGCGACCGGCGGCGCGGGGGCCCGGAGGGGCCTCCATACAACAGCAACAACAGGCGCCGCCGAAGCGCGCGTGGGTGCGCATCGCCGATCATTGTGGACCAGGGGCGCTGTCGGCGTCAAGCCGGGCCCCGGGGCCGGCCGGGGCCCGGCGCCGGGTCGTCAGGGACGCTCCGCGGTGGCGGCGTCCAGGTAGTGCCGGCCGAACACGGCCGACGTGCGTGCGACCGCGCGGTAGCCGCCGTCGGGCGTGGCCGCCGCTATCTCGCCCGGCTCGCGCGCGGCCGGCAGGTCGGGACCCGCAGCCAGCGCTTCGATCAGCGGCCGGCCGGCCATGGTCGGCGCGGCCGCCAGGCCGAGGAGGTACAAGAAGGTGGGGGCGAGATCGACGTTCGACGTCGGCAGCGACACCTCGCTGCCGACCGCAAGGTCGGGGCCGGCGGCGATCAGCGCGTTGTGGATGTCGTACGGGCTCGCGCTGCCGTGTCCGGCCGTGCCCCCCGCCGCGCTCGTCCCGCGGTAGCCGTAGAGGTTCTCGGCGTCGGTCCAGGCCGGCGAGTAGAGGATGTCGGCGGCGCGTTCGTGGTCCCACCGCGCGTCAGCGAGTCCCAGGGTGCCCGCCACGCGTCCGTCGCGCGTGAAGATGGCCCCGATCCGATCCGAGCCCTGCAGGGCCTCGACGATGCGCGCCACGGCGTCCGGGTCGCCGTCGCGCACGTAGACGGCGCCGCCGCCGGCGACGATGCGCGGCGTGCCGTCCGGCAGCTCCCCGGCGAAGGGAGCCAGGAGCGCGTCGAGATTCACGCCGCCCGTATGCGTCGAGAAGCCGTGGTCGGACGTCACCCAGATGTTGAACGTTGCCAGCCGGCCGGCGGCTCGGAGTCCGTCCTGGAGCCGTCCGAGCTCCTCGTCCACCGCGCGGAGCGCCAGGACGGAGGTCGGATGGCCAATGCCCCTGGCGTGCGCGGTCGTGTCGGGGTCGCTCAGCCAGAGGATGGCGACCGCCGGGTCGATGCGGTCGAGACCGATCTGGAGAAACGCGTCGACGATGTAGCGGTTGCGGGCGCGGTTGGGCAGGGCGGCGGGCGGGGGCCGGCCCAGTCGCCGGCGCACGGCCTCGCCGAGTGCGGCCGGCAGCGCGTACTCGTAGTGGATGATGCCCCCGCCGGCGACCGTGTGGTTGAGCAGATAGGAGGAGCCGCTGGAGCCGGCGCTGGCGACGAGCAGCCGCATGCCCGCCCCGGCCAGTCGTTCGCCGAGCGTCGGCGCCGTGAGCAGCGCCGCCTCGGCGCGCTCGATGCGGAGCAGGTTGGCCCGCTCGGCCGTGCTCAGGAAGCGCGCGGGGTCGACGCGCGGAAAGAAGACGGAGTTGCCCAGCAGGCCGTGCGTCTCGGGGTAGGCGCCGGTGGCAATGGAGGCCGCGTTGACGCGCGTCACCGTCGGATAGACCGCGTGATGATCCGTGAAGACGACGCCCCGCCGGGCGAGCGCATGGAGATTCGGCATCAGCGCCGGCGTGACGTAGTCGGGCCGCAGGCCGTCGAGGACGACCAGCAGGTGCCGGCTTTGCGCGCGGTCGCGCGGGACGGGTGCGGATGCCGAGGGCGGCGGCGGTGCGCTGCAGGCGGCGCCGAGGAGACACGCGAGACCGACGCCGACCGCGGTGAGACGGGCGCTCATCGAGCAGCTTCGTTCAGATGGGGCTTTGCCCCAAGCCCCCGGCGTCCGCTTGCGGGGGCCCCATAGCCCCGCGCCGCTACCGCCGAGGCGCGCCGTGCGCGCCTTGGGGAGTCCATCTCCCGGGGCGCAGTATAGCAACGGGATCGCTATAATCGGGCAGCGTCATGCCCAATCTCACGGAGCCGGCCGCGCAGGCCGCGGCGTTGCGAATCCAACCGGTCACCCCGGTCATCGGCGCCGAGGTGTCGGGCGTCGACCTGACCCGGCCGCTCGACGACGCCGTGCTGGCGGCGTTGAAGGACGCCTGGGCGAAGCACCTCGTCCTGTTCTTTCGCGACCAGGACCTGACGTTCGAGCAGCACAAGGCGCTGGGGCGGCGGTTCGGCGAGCTGCACATTCACCCGGCCGCGCCGAAGGACGCGGAGCATCCCGAGATTCTCGTCGTTCACGGCGACGACAAGGTCGAGTTCGTCGCCGGGAGCCTCTGGCACTCGGACGTCTCGTGCGACGTCGAGCCGCCGATGGCCAGCATCCTGCGGATCGTCCAGTTGCCGTCGTCGGGCGGCGACACGCTGTTCGCCAGCATGTACGCCGCCTACGAGGGACTCTCGGACCGCATGCAGCGGATGCTGGCCGGGCTGACCGCCGTGCACGAGGGCGAGCAGTACTACCGCGGCCGCTACGGCCCCGGGGACCTGCGGGACGGCAGCTACCCGTCGGCCGAGCATCCGGTCATCCGCACGCATCCGGTCACCGGCCGGCCGGCGCTCTACGTCAACGAGGGGTTCACGACGCGCATCAAGGAGCTGCCGCTGCCCGAGAGCGACGCGCTGCTGGCGTTTCTCTTCAGGCACTGCGCGCGGCCCGACTACCACTGCCGCTTCCAGTGGCGCCGGCACTCGGTCGCCTTCTGGGACAACCGCTGCGCCCAGCACCTGGCCATCTGGGACTACTACCCGGAGACCCGCCACGGCTACCGCGTCACCATCAGGGGGGACGCCCCGTTCTACGACCCCGACCGGGGGCGGTGAACGGCGGCGCCCCCGTCGTACGCCCGGCGCACCTCGTCGGCGATGATGTCGAGGCCGCGCTCGATGCGTCCCCAGTCGTCGGCGTAGCTGATGCGGATGCACTCGCGCTTGTGCGGCCAGTCGTCGTCCTCGAGCCCCGGAAAGAAGTAGTGCCCCGAGACGACGATGACGCCGCGCGCCTTGAGCCGCTCGTAGAGCGCGCCGTTGGTGATGGGCAGGCCCGGCATCCAGAGCCAGAGGAAGAACGCCCCCTCCGGCTTGTGGATGCGAACGTCGTACGCCTCGAGACCGGCGCGGAGCCGATCGACGGCGCGCCGCGCGCGGGCCGCGTAGTGCGGCCGGACGACGTCGCGGGCGAGCGCGAGCACCTCGCCGCTGGCGACCAGATCGGTGGCCAGGGCCGGGCCGAGGCTGCCCGGCGCCAGGCAGAAGATGGCCGTGGCGGCGACGAGCGCCTCGATGATCGCCTCGTTCGCGATCACGATGCCGGTCCGCAGCCCCGGCAGCCCCAGCTTCGACAGGCTCATGCAGACGACCGTGTGCTCGTCCCAGACCGGCGTCGCGTCGCCGAACACGATGCCGGGGAACGGCGACCCGTACGCGGTGTCCAGGATGAGCGGCACGCCGCGGGCGCGGGCGGCGGCGCGCAGGCGCTCGACCTCCGCGTCGGTGACGACGTTGCCGGTCGGGTTGGTGGGGCGCGACAGGCAGATGGCGCCGATGTCCTCGATGGCGTCCAGCCCCTCGAAGTCCACCCCGTACTTGAAGAGCCTGTCGCCGAGGTCGTGGATGGCGGGCCGGCGCGACGTGAACAGGCCCGGCGCGAAGCCGACGTCGGCGTAGCCGATGTACTCGGGGGCGAGCGGCAGCAGGATGCGGCGGGCGGGGCGGCCGCCGCCGGCCGGACCGGCGAGGAGGTTGAACAGGGCCAGGAACGCGGACTGGCTGCCGTTGGTCAGGGCGATGTTCCGCGGGCCGACCGCCCAGCCGAGCTCGCGCCGGAGCAGCGCGGCCAGGGCGCGGGCGAAGCCGCGGTCGCCGTCCGGGCCTCCGTAGGTGCCTATCGCGCGCCCGAACGCGCCGCCGGGTTGCAGCAGGCGCTGCATGTGGCGGCGAAACACCGCCTCGGCGGCCGGGATGAGGCTCGGGGTCCCGCCGCCGAGGTTCATGATGTCGCCGCCGGCCTCCGCGACCGCGCCGAGGTCGGCCATCAGCGACCGCGCGCCCGAGTCGCGCAGCAGCCTCCGCCCGTACGCCGACAGCTCCATGGTTGCCGTCACCCCATCCGCCGGAACCCCCGCAGGGGATTCCCGGCAGGCCGGTCACCGGCCGCGGTCGCCGTCAGAATCCGAGCAGCTCCGACGGCCGGTGCAGCACGTAGCGCACGAGCCGCCGACGGCTGACCTCGCCCGCGTAGATGTTGCCGTCGAAGTCCACGCCCAGGAACTCGACGCCGGCGCCGACGTCCACTTCGTGATGCGGAACGAAGTGCGTCACCCAGGCCTGATCCGTCTTCAGGCTGCCGATGCGGATGCCCTTCTCCCAGCCCAGGTTGCTGCGCCAGTTGTCGGGGGGGCCGGTGCGAACCATGCCGGAGAGGCCGTCGCCGGCGTACAGGATGTCGTTGCGGTCGATGAACAGCCCGCTCGGCTTGCCGTAGTGCGTCCAGATGTGCAAGAGGTTGCCGTCTCCGTCGAAGACCTGGATGCGGCTGTTGCCGCGGTCGGCGACGTACACGCGGCCCCGCGAGTCCATCTTGATGTCGTGCGGGTCGCTGAAGCGGGCGGCCTCCTTGCTCTCCGAGCCGACCCCGCCGCCGATCGCCAACAGGAACGTGCCGTCCTTCGAGAACTTGACGATCCGGTTGTTGCCGCCGCGGTGCCCGTCCGCGATCCAGATGTCGCCGTCGGGCGCCACGACCACGCCGGACGGCCCGTTGAAGTGCGCCTCGTCGTTGCCCCAGACGCCCGCCTCGCCCAGGCGCATCACGACCTCGCCCTGCTGATTCAGCTTGAGCACCTGATGGCCGATGCCGATCTGCTCGCCCGGCGTGGCGCGCGAGTCGCCGTGCGACCCGCCCTCGGTCACCCACAGGAAGCCCTCGTGGTCGAGGAAGAAGCCATGCGGGAACCCGAACAGCCCGGCGCCGAAGCTGTCGACGAGGTTGCCCTCGAGGTCGAACTTCAGGATCGGGTCGAGGTCGGAGCCCGCGCACTGGTTCGCTCCGCAGCGGTCCAGGATCCACAGGTGCCGGCCGTCCGGATCGGGGAAGGCGCCGCTCACCGTGCCCAGCACGCGCCCCTCGGGGAGCTGCTCCCAGCCGAAGGTCGCCCGGTACGGGTTGGTCGTCGACGACTGGGCCAGAAGCAGACCGCCGCCGGCCAGCAACAGGCAGGCCAGCGCCGCGCATCCCATCACCGCATCCCGCCGAGTTGCGTCGAGCATTGCAATCCTCCTTGTCCCTCGCGGATCTCGATCATAACTTTCGCGACCTTTCCGGCCGCGGCCGGTGCTGTTTCGTCATCCCTTCACGTGGTCCTGCAGAGCCGCCAGAAACCTCAGGAGGTCGGCCGGACCGTCGGTGGCAGCCTGCTGGACCCGCCGCAGGTCGAGCGACTCGTATGCGTGGGCCACGAGGTTGCGGAATCCGGCGGCGCGTGTGAGACGATCGGCGAGATCGGCCTCGATGATCTCCGCCTGCCGCAGGCGCAGGAACGCGTCCGCGTAGCTGTTGGGTGTGCCCAGCCGCAGCGCGAGGCAGGCACTCATCGCGACATCGATCACGATCTGCGTAGCCTGCCACAGATGGAGCACCACGGCGTCCGATGCGTCGGTCGCGGGCTGCAGAAGGTCCGGCGCCGCCGGCAGTCGATCCGCCACGCGCGTCAGATGGCGTTGGACGGTCATGGTGCGTTCGGCAAGCACCGACCGATCGAGAACGCTCACGGTCGCAGGGACTCCAGGATCTCGTCGTACCCTGGTTTGAAGATCGGGGCGTTGTCGCACCAGAAGCGCGCCGCCTCCAAGCGGTAGCTGTCGAACAAGTCCGCTGTCGACTCATGCACCAGGCGCGCGTCGCACGCCGCCCGATACCGCAACAGTCCGCTGGCCCGCCGGAGATCGACGAGGTCGACGCGATCGTCGTGGAGCGCTTCCACCAGGGCAGCCAGCAGCGCCGGCACGTCCGCCGCCTCGTCCGCCAGGTAGCCGAAGTCCCAGTCCGCGCCGGTCCGGACACTACCGCGCGCCCGCGACCCGAACAGGATCAGCAGGTCGAGACCGGGCGTCGCCCGCGCCGTCGCGGCCAGCACATCGAGGATCGGATCGGGCGTCCTGCTCGGCATGTTGTGGATCATGGTACGCGCGATTTGTTGCTCATCGCGCTCGGCCGGCTCGATGACGGACTGCACCATGCGGGCGAACAGCTCGTGGCGCCACAGGGCGCCGGCTCCATGGCTTCGCGCGCGTAACGCCCGCAGGCGTGCTAAGGGTCAACGCGGACGAACTTCTGGATGCGCCGGCCCTCCTGCTCCGCCACGTAGACGTTGCCGGCCGAGTCGACGCCGATGCCGTGCGGCAGCGTGAACTGGCCCCGGTAGCGCCCCGGGCCGCCGCCGAAGCTCGTCAGGACCTCGCCGCTGCGGCGGTCGAGCACGTCGACCATGACAGTGTTCTGGTTGAGGACGAACAGCAGGCGCTGCCCGGGGTCGGGGGAGAACGCGAGCACGACGGCGGTGCCCCGCGTACCGCTGCGATCGTCGCCGCGGGGGGTGACCGGGTGGAACGGCACGTCGATGTTGCGCACGAACCTGCCCATCCGGTCGAAGACCTGCACGCGGTCGGCCCGCCGGTCGCACACGTACACCAGCCCGTCGTTGGACAGCCGCAGGCAGTGCGGCAGCGGGACGACGTCCGCCTCGCCGGCGGCCCGGTGGAGCGGCCACTGCCGGAGGAACCGCCCGTCGCGATCGAGCACCGCGACGCGGAAGTTGCCGGCGGGCGTCTCGCCGTCGGCGACGTAGATTTCACCGGTCGCCGGATCGACGTCGAGGCTGGCCGGCAGGAAGAACTGGGCCCGGTCGGAGTTCAGGGGCCGGCCCTCGCGCGTGCCGTCCGACGAATCGTACCGGCCGGTCTCGCCGATCTGCTGCAGCAGCTCGCTGCCGTCGCCGGAGTACTTCTGCACCACGCCGGTGTCGGCCGCGACGATCCAGACGTTGCCGTCGGCGTCGACGTGGCAGTCGTGCAGCCGGTCGCCGCTCAGCGCCGGATCGCCCCAGCCCCGGACCACGTTGCCCTCGGGGTCGAGCTCGATCACCGGCGGCGCCAGGCGCGCGCCGTCCAGATCGCCCGGGACGACGTTCTGCCGGTTGAGGATGAGGACACGGTCCCCGCCGCCGACGCACATCCCGCCGAGGCCGCCGGTGAGCCAGCCGTCGCCGAACGGCAGCTTCGGCCACAGCGGATCGAGCTCGTACCGCGGGACGTCCTGCGCCGCCGCCGGCAGCACCGCGCACGCGGCTGCCGCGACGACCAGCACCGCGCCGTATCCGACCGCCGACCGCAAGATGGCGTTGCGAGATGTCATGTCGTCCTCCTGGCGGTTGGCCGCTAGCCGCCGCCGAGGCTCCGCACGGTCACGATCGCGATCGTAACGCAGACGGCGGCGCCCACCGTCATCGCGATGCCGACCCGCGCCATGTCCCGGATGGAGAAGTAGCCGGCCGAGTACGGCAGCACGTTCGTCGGGCTCTCGGTCACGAGGATGAAGGCGAGCGACGAGGTGAACGCGGCCGGCGCGGCCACCGCCCAGACGTCGAGGCCCAGGTCCTGGGCCAGGGCGATCAGGATGGGCATGATGATGGCGCCGGTCACGGTGTTGCTCGAGAACAGCAGGTGCAGCGCCGCCACCACGAGCACGATGACGAACGGCTGCAGGACGTCGGGAACGAGCGCCAGCCGTCCCAGCATCACCTGTGCCAGCCAGCGCGCCGCCCCGGTCTCGAACACCATCACGCCGAGCGAGAGCCCGGCCACGATCAGGATGACGCCGCCCCAGTCCATGTCGCGCTGGGCCTGCTTCCAGACCAGCACGCGGAGGCCGGGCAGGAACAGCAGCAGGCCGCCGCCGAGCGCCACCGCCTGCGGCGGCGGATCGATCAGGCCGCCCGTCCACCCGGCCAGCAGCGGCGTCGTCAGCCAGACGGTGATGGTGCCCGCGAAGACGACGAGCGTCCAGATTTCGAGGCGGGTCGGGCGTCCGAGCGCCGCCAGCCGCTCGGCGATCTCGGCGTCGCGGATCGGCAGCCGGTCCAGCTCGGGCGGAAAGGCGCGCAGCAGCAGGCGCCAGCCGACCGGGATCATGAGCAGCGACGCCGGGACGCCGTACGCCATCCAGCGCAGGAACGTGATCTCGACGCCGGCCAGCTCGCGCAGGTAGCCGACGGCGGCCAGGTTGGCGCCGGCGCCGGCGGGCGTGCCGATGCCGCCGATCAGGGGGCCGAAGGCGCACGAGATCATCAGCGCGCGGCCGAAGTTGCTCTTGAGCGGCTCGAGTCGCGCGTCGCGCAGCACGCCGACCCCCAGCGGCAGGAGCACGGCCGCCACCGACATGTCGGTTATCCACATCGACAGCAGCGCGCCCACCACCAGGAAGCCGAGCAGCACGCGATCGGTGCGCGTCCCGACGACGCGCAGCACGTACAGCACCAGCCGCGTCCCGAGGCCCGAGCGCGTGAAGCCGGTCGACAGCAGCAGCACCCCGATGAAGAAGGTGATCAGGGTGTTGCCGAAGCCGGCGCGGACCGCCGCCGGATAGTCGGCGATCCCCAGCACCGGGATGAGCAGCAGGACGAAGAGGGCCGTGACGGCGAACGGGACCGCCTCGGTGACCCACAGGGTGATGGCGAAGGCGAGAATCGCGAGACACGCCTTGCCGGGGCCGCTCAGCGTGATCAGCTCGTCGCCGCGCGCGATCGGCGCGGGCTCCGGGAGCGCATCGATGGCCAGCATGACGAGCACCGCGACGAGGATGGTCGCCGCGCGCGCCCGCTCGGTGCTCGGCCAGCTCGACGGTGCGACGGAAGTCATCGGCTAGCATCGTAGCAGGGTCGGCGCCGCGTGGTATGGTCCCCGCCATGGGCTGCTGCGAGGCCACGAATCCGAATCTGCTGGGGCCGGTTTCCGAACCGCCAATCGGCGGGCCGGATGCGACGGTTCGTCGCTGGCCGGCGCCGGGCGCCGAGTGGGACCGGCGCACCACGCTCCGCGGCCTCGCTTGCGCGGCCGGGGTCATCGCGGTCAGCGGCTGCGGCGACAGGCCCGGGGACGGGGCGACCGCGATTCGTCTCGCCTTCTGCGGCCAGCTCCTGTGCGTCGTCCCCTACGAGGTCTCGCGGGTGCGCGGGCACTTCGCCGCGCAGGGATTGGCCGTCGAGCTCATCTACACCCGCGGCGGGAACGCGGCGATGCAGGCGCTGGTGGGCGGCGCCGTCGACTACGCCGGCACGTCGTTCGACGTCGCGCTCCAGGCGGCCGCCAACGGGGCCCCGATCCGCCGGGTGGCCTCCACCGGCCGGCTGCCGCTGTTCGCGCTCGCGACGGCCCCGGCGCAGGCCGGCGCCGTCGGCTCGGTAGCAGCGCTGGAGGGCCGGACCGTCGGGATCTCCGCCCTCGGCAACGCCGATCACGCCCTGCTCCTGTTGCTTCTGGATCAGGCGGGCGCCGACGCCGGCGCCGTGCAGTTCGCCGCCATCGGCACCAACGTGTTCGACGCGCTGCGGATCGGCCAGGTGGACGCGGCGATGCTGCAGGAGCCGGCCCTGTCGCTGATCGTCGAGGCCGGCGGCCGCGAGCTGGTCAACTTCATGGAGATCGAGGAGGCGCGGCGCCATCTGGGCGGTCCGTACGCGTTCATGGGCGTCTCGGTCCGATCGGCCGAGCGCGAGGCGCGCCTGCCGGAGATACGGAAGTTGGCGGCCGCGCTGGCCGCGGGCCTGGCCGATACGCGGGCCCTGCCCCCGGCCGACGTCGTGGCGGCGCTGCCCGCGGCGCTCGTGGCCGGCGGGGACGTCGACCGCCTCGGGACGGTCATCGAGCGCTACCGGCAGTCGCTGTATCCGGAACGCGTCGCCGTGGACGTCGAGGCCGCCGGACGGGTGCTGCGCGCGCAGGAGGTCGCCGGCCTGCTGCAGCCGGGGCAGGTGGACCTGGAGGATCTGCTGGACGCCGGCGCCCTCGCGGGCTAGCGGAGACAGGCGGACCACGGTGCTCCGGATCAGCGGGCTGGCGGTCGGCTACGGCGGAGAGCCGGTGCTCGACGGCATCGATCTCGAGGTGGCGGCGGGGGAGTTCGCCACCCTCGGCGGTCCGTCCGGCTCCGGGAAGACCAGCATCCTGCGGGTGGTGGCCGGCCTGCTGGAGCCGTTGCGCGGCACGGTCGAGCTCGACGTCGGGTCGCGGGACGTCGGCTTCCTGTTCCAGGACGACGCGCTGCTGCCGTGGCGCACGGCGCGCCAGAACGTCGCGCTCGGGCTGCGCATCCGGGACGTCGCGCAGGCCCGGGCGGACGAGCAGGCCGATGGTTGGCTGCAGATGATGGGGCTGGCCGGCTACGGCGACCGCTATCCCGGTCAGCTCTCCGGCGGCCAGCGCAAGCGGGTGGCCATCGCGCAGGTGCTGGCGCTGCGGCCCCGGCTGCTGCTGATGGACGAGCCGTTCGCCGCCCTCGACGCGATCGTGCGGACGCGCATCACGCAGGAGCTGCTGGAGTGGGTCGAGCGCGAGCGGCTCACCGTGCTCCTGGTGACGCACGACCTGGAGGAGGCGATCAGCGCGTCCGACGTCGTGCACGTGCTGGGCCACGGGCCGCGCGCCGCCATCCGCGCCAGCCACCGCGTCGGGATCCCGCGGCCCCGCCGGGTGCTGGAGGCGCGCGGGCATCCCGCTTTCGGGCCGCTCCTGCGGCGTCTCTGGGAGGATCTGGCGGCGGAGCGGATGCCGGAGCCGGCGCCGTCATGAAGGGCTGGCGCCGTTCGCCGCCCGTCCGCCGCGCCGCCGCGTTGCTGTCCCTGCTCGCGGTGTGGGAGGCGGCGTCGCGCGCGGGCCTTCTGGACCCGTTCTACGCGCCCCCGCCGTCGGCGGTCGCGGGTGTCCTGTTCGACCTGGCCGCCGGCGGCGACCTCTGGCCGCACCTGGCCGCGACTGCCGCCGCCGCGTTCGCCGGCCTGCTCGTCGGTCTCGTGCTGGGTATCGCGCTCGGCTTCGCCGCCGCGCTCGCGCCGCTCGTCGCCGACCTGCTCGAGCCGGTCATGATCCTGCTCAACGCCATACCCCGCGTCATCCTGGCTCCCCTGTTCGTCATCTGGCTCGGCATCGGCCTGGCGTCCAAGCTGGCGCTCGCCACGATCCTCGTCGCCGTGCTCATCTTCTTCGCCGTCTACAACGGCTTCCGGGAGGTGGACCGGCGACTGGTCGAGCGGGTCCGGACCCTGGGCGGCGGCCGGCGGGTCCTGATCCGCGAGGTCTACGTGCCGTCGGTCACGAGCTGGGTGCTCGGAAGCTTCCGGGTCGCCGTGGGGTTCGCGTTCACCGGGGCGGTCGTGGGCGAGTTCGTGGCGTCCAGCCGCGGGTTGGGCTACCTGCTGCAGTTCGCGCAGAGCACCTACAACGCCGCGCTGACGATCGCGCTGATCGTCCTGATCATGGCCGTCGTGCTGCTGCTGTTCGCGTGCGCGGAACGGCTCGAGCGGCGCCTGCTGCGCTGGCGGTAGTGCTGACCGCTACTCCGCGAGGCCGGTGAGGCGCGCGAGCTGGATGAGCGAGAGCGAGCCGATCACGAGCACGACGAGGATCCCCAGCGCGTTGACGAGCCGGGTGTTCCTGAACCGGCCCACGATGTCGGCGCGGTTCGCGATGACCAGCAGCAGGACGAGCAGGATGGGCAGCATCACCGCGTTCCCCGCCTGCGCGACGATGATGACCCGGTAGGGCGACCCGCCGAACAGCACGCCGAACAGCACGCCGCTGATCAGCACGAAGCCGCCGAGCATCCGCAACCGGGCGCTCCGCAGGTCCGGCGTCCAGCCGAACGCGCCGGAGGCGGCGTAGGCGGCGGCCAGCGGGGCGGTGATCGACGACGTCAACCCCGCGGCGAACAGCCCCGCCCCGAACAGGAGCGGGGCGGCCGGGCCGAGCAGCGGCTCGAGCCGCTGGCCGACGGCCGCCGCGTCGACATCTCCGCCGAGGCCCTGGAGCGGCATGGCCGTGACCAGCACCGAGGCGGTGACGAGCCCGCCCAGGATCACCGAGCAGATCGTGTCGAGACGCGCTTCCCTGACGTTCTCCTCGACCCGCGACGGTTCGGGCCACTGCTCGAGCGCCGTGCTCGCGTGCAGGAACAGGTTGTACGTGACGACGGTCGTCCCGATCAGCGCCAGCACGACGATCAGCGCGCCGGGGGGCACGCTCGGCACGAGGGCGCCCCGGGCCAGCTCCCCGAGGCTCGGCGCGGTCAGGGCGGCCACGCCGCAGAAGACGACGCTCATCAGTCCGACCAGCGCGATGAGGGCGTTCTGGATGGTTCGGTACCGCCCGGTCAGCAGCAGGCCGCCGGCCAGCGTGCCGATCAGCGCCACGATCGCGCCCAGCGGGAGGCCGGTGACCAGGTTCAGCCCGACCGACGCGCCGAGCAGGTTGCCGGCCTGGAACGCGGCGTTGCCCAGCAGGATCGTCGCCGCGATGAGCCCCATCAACGTGCTTCTGAGCAGCGGCGAGGCGATGCTCGCCCGGATGGATTCCGCGAGGCCCTGGCGTCCCGCGATGCCCACCCGCGCCGCCATGTCCTGGAGGACGATGGTGGCCGCCACCGAGAAGATGATCGCCCACAGCAGGGCGGCGCCGTAGCTGGCGCCCGCGGTGCTCGCGGTGACGATGGTGCCGGGGCCGATGAACGCCGCAGAGACGAGCAGCCCCGGTCCGAACCTGAATCTGGCCATGAGGTGTCGGCTCCCGCGGCGCCGACCCACGATGGTATCCCGCCGGTCAAGCGCCTGGCGCGTGCGCCGGCGCCCGCCCGGCCCGCCGGCGGGGTACACTGCCGGGTTGCATGACCGCCGCCATTTCGATCGAGGATGTCGCCGCCATCGCGTCGGCCGCGGGTGACGCCGTTCTCCGGCTCTATCGGGACAGCGGCGCGTGGGTGCGGCGGAAGCAGGACGGATCGCCCGTGACGGCAGCCGACATGGCGTCCGAGGACGTGATTCGACCGCGCCTCGCGGCGCTCGATCCCGCCATCCCGTATCTGTCGGAGGAAGCCCCGCTGCCGGCGCACGCGGAGCGGCGCGGCTGGCAGCGCTTCTGGCTGGTCGATCCGCTGGACGGCACGAAGGAGTTCCTGCGGCGGACCGACGAGTTCACCGTCAACATCGCGCTGATCGAGGCGGGCGAGCCGGTGCTCGGGGCCGTGGCCGCGCCGGCGCTCGGCGTCGTCTACTACGCGGCCCGGCGGCAGGGCGCGTGGAAGCGGCGCCGGGGCCGGCAGCCCGAGCGCATCCGCTCGCGGCTCGCCGACCCGCGCCAGCCGCTGCGGGTCGTCGAGAGCCGCTCGCATCCGAGCCCGGAGCTCGAGGACTTCCTGGCGGGGTACACGATCAGGGAACGGCTGAAGGTCGGCAGCTCGCTCAAGTTCTGCCTGCTCGCCGAGGGCCGGGCGGACATCTACCCGCGGCTGGGCCCCACCATGGAGTGGGACGTCGGGGCCGGCGACTGCGTCTACCGTCACTCCGCGGCAGGCGAGCCGCACCCGAGTCCGCTCACCTACAACAAGCCCTCGCTGCGCAACGACCGCTTCGTGCTCGGGCTGCAACCCTCGTGATACCCTGAAGGGTTCCCATCGTCCCGCTCACCGTCAACAGGAGACGCTTGCCTTGGCCGACCACCTCATCCCGCCGCATGGCGGAAAGCTCGTGAACCTGATCGTGGACGAGGACCGCGCCGCCGCGCTGAGGGCCGAATCGCGCGACTGGCCATCCCACGACCTCACGCCCCGCCAGCTGTGCGACCTGGAGCTGCTGCTCAACGGGGGCTTCTCGCCGCTCACCGGCTTCATGACGCGGGGCGATCACGAGCGCGTGTGCTCGGAGATGCGCCTCGCCGACGGCACGCTCTGGCCGATGCCGATCACGCTGGACGTCTCCGAGGCGCTGGCCTCGACGCTCGCGCCCGGAGCGAGCCTCGCGCTGCGCGACCCCGAGGGCGTCATGCTCGCGGCGTTGCAGGTCGAGGACGTCTGGCGGCCCGATCGGCAGGCCGAGGCCGAGGCCGTCTTCGGCTCGGCGAACCCGGAGCATCCGGGCGTGGCGCACCTGCTCGAGCGGGCGCAGCCGTACTACGTCGGCGGCACGCTGACCGGCGTGCAGCCGGTGACCCATTACGACTACCGGCTGCTGCGGCACTCGCCGCAGGAGCTGCGGGCCGAGTTCGCCAAGCTGGGGTGGACGCGCGTCGTGGCGTTCCAGACGCGCAACCCGATGCACCGGGCGCACCAGGAGCTGACGCTGCGCGCGTCGAAGGAGGTCGAGGCCAACCTGCTGATTCACCCGGTGGTGGGGATGACGAAGCCGGGCGACGTCGACCACTACACTCGCGTCCGCTGCTACCAGGCGCTGCTGCACCGCTATCCGGCCCGGACGGCGCTGCTGTCGCTCCTGCCGCTGGCGATGCGCATGGGCGGCCCGCGCGAGGCGGTGTGGCATGCGATCATCCGCAAGAACCACGGCTGCACGCACCTGATCGTCGGCCGCGACCACGCGGGACCGGGCAGTGACTCGTCCGGCACGCCGTTCTACGGCCCGTACGACGCCCAGGACCTGCTGCGCCGCCACGAGGCCGAGCTCGGCGTCACGATGGTGCCGTTCCGGATGATGGTCTACGTCGAGGCCAGCGACTCGTACGCGCCGGTGGACGAGGTCGCCGAGGGGACCCGCACGCTGAACCTCTCGGGCACAGAGCTGCGCGAGCGGCTGGCCGGGGGCAAGGACATCCCGGGCTGGTTCACGTTTCCCGACGTGGCCGGGGAGCTGCGGCGGAGCCACCCGCCACGGCACAACCAGGGGGTCACCGTCTTCTTCACCGGCCTGTCCGGGTCGGGCAAGTCGACCATCGCCAACGTGCTGCTCGTCAAGTTCCTCGAGCTGGGCGGGCGGCCCGTGACGCTGCTCGACGGCGACCTGGTCCGCAAGCACCTGTCGAGCGAGCTCGGCTTCTCGAAGGAGCATCGCGACATCAACATCCGCCGCATCGGCTACGTGGCCTCGGAGATCACCAAGAACGGCGGCATCGCCATCTGCGCCCCGATTGCCCCCTACGACGCCGTTCGCAAGGACGTCCGCTCGATGGTGCAGCCGCTGGGCGGGTTCATCCTGGTGCACGTGGCGACGCCGCTCGAGGTGTGCGAGCAGCGCGACCGCAAGGGCCTGTACGCCAAGGCGCGCGCGGGCATCATCAAGGAGTTCACCGGCATCTCCGATCCCTACGAGGAGCCGGACGACGCCGACATCGCCATCGACACGACCCGGCTGACGGCCGAGGAGGCGGCGCAGCAGATCGTGCTGCACCTCGAGAAGGAAGGCTATGTCGCCGGAGACATCTGACGGGGGCGGGGCCGAGGCGGCGCGGCTGCGCGAGGCGCTGGCCCGCTTCGACGAGGCCAACGCCGCCGATCCCAACCGCGAGCTCGTCGACGGGGCGGAGCAGCCGCGGGAGTTCGTCTATGCCCGGCGGATGACCGCGACCCTCGACAACTTCGCGCCGGAGGCGCCCGAGGCGGTCCGTCTGGCCGTCCGCTGCCAGCACATCCGGCGCTGGACCGTGCCGCGCGACACCTATCCCGAGGGCCGCGACGGCTACCGGCGCTGGCGGACCGACCTGGCGCGCTTCCACGCCGAGACGGCGGCGGAGATTCTCCGCGCCGTCGGCTACGGCGACGACACCGTCGCGCGGGTCGGGGCGCTGTTGCGCAAGGAGCGCCTCAAGGCCGATCCGGAAGTCCAGCTCCTCGAGGACGTCGCCTGCCTGGTCTTCCTGCGCCACTACCTGCCCGCCTTCGCCGCGCGGCACGACGACGCGAAGCTCGTGGACATCCTGGGCAAGACCTGGCGCAAGATGTCGGCGCGAGGCCGCGCGGCGGCGCTTGCGCTGGACTTCGAGCCGCGCGTGAGCGTGCTGGTGTCGCAGGCCGCAGGCGCGGGCTGATTCGGAGCGAGCAGGCGGAGGCTTGTAGCATCCTGCTGCACACGGAGAGCATGGCGAGCCGATGAGAGGCGGCTGGGCTCGGCAGCCTCCTTCTCTCGGCGCATCACGGTGATTCGGGCGTTCGCGGCGGCGGGGTCGCGCGCCAGATCGCCGCGGCCAGGCTGCCGACCAGCGAGTGGAAGAGCGCCGACAGGGCGCTGGGCAGCGCGACGAGCGGGTTGGCGAAGTTCTGCTGGGCCAGCACGACGCCGAGGCCGGAGTTCTGCATGCCCACCTCGATCGCCACGGTGCGCGCGGCGAGCTCGCGGCGCAGCAGCAGCCGGCCCGCCAGGTAGCCCAGCACGAAGCCGCCGGCGTGGAGGCAGACGACGGCGAGCAGCAGGCGCAGGCCGGCGTCGATCACCTGCTGGCGGCCCGCCCCGAGGACCGACCCCACGATCAGCGTGATGGCGATGACGGCGACGAGGGGCGCCACGGGCAGGATGCGGCGGCTCGCGGCCGGGAAGCGCCACTTGAGCAGGGCCCCGGCGACCACGGGGACGATGACGACCTGCACGGTGTCGAGCAGGAGGTCGGCGGTCGGGACGTCGACGCGCTGCCCGGCGAGGGCCGCGGTCAGGGCGGGCGTCATGACGACGGCCAGCAGCGTGGAGCCGGCGGTCATGGTGACCGACAGCGCCACGTCGGCGCGCGCGAGGAACGAGATGACGTTCGAGGCCGTGCCGCCCGGGCAGCACGAGACGAGGATGAGGCCGGCGGCCAGGGGCGCGGGCAGGTCGAACAGGACGCCGAGCGCCCACCCGAGGGCGGGCATCAACGTATATTGGAGCGCGACGCCGGGCAGCACGAGGCG
The DNA here is from genome assembly GCA_012271165.1 of Vicinamibacteraceae bacterium. Classification (GTDB taxonomy): domain Bacteria; phylum Acidobacteriota; class Vicinamibacteria; order Vicinamibacterales; family UBA8438; genus JAAXGX01. Next base: position 19,138 of record JAAXGX010000061.1, read on the forward strand.
GCGCTCGCGGGAGATGCGGCCGAAGTCGTCGAAGCCGAGCGTCATGCCCATGCTCAGCATGATGATGCCGAGGCCGAGCGGGATCAGCGGTCCGCTGAACCACGTGAACAGCTCGGGGCGGACCAGCGCGAGCCCGGTGGCGGCGAGCACCCACAGCGGGAACGCGTTGGTGAGCGCGGCAAGCAGCTTCAAGGCAGGGCGATTGTATACGGAGGGGGGAGTCGGCCATGGCGTTTCAACCTGATCTGCTGCAGGGCAGGACCGCGCTGATCACCGGCGGCGGCACCGGCATCGGCCGGGGCATCGCCCTGGCCCTGGCCGGCCACGGCTGCAACGTGGCCATCCTCGGCCGGCGCGCCGAGCCGCTCGAGGCGGCCGCGGAGGAGATCCGCTCGCGCGGCGTGCTGGCGGCGGGCATTCCGGCCGACGTCCGCGACCCGGCCGCCGTCGCGGAGGCCGTCGGCGGGGCGGCCGCCCTCGCGGGCCGCCTCGACATCCTGGTGAACAACGCGGCGGGCAACTTCCTGTGCCTCGCCGAGGACCTCTCGCCCAACGGCTTCGGCGCGGTGGTGGACATCGATCTGAAGGGGTCGTTCCACGCCGCGAAGGCGGCGCTGCCGCACCTCAGGAAGCAGGGCGGCGCGGTGCTCAACATCAGCGCGACGCTGCACTACCTCGGCACCGCCGCGCAGCTCCACGTCTCGGCCGCCAAGGCCGGCGTCGACGCGCTGACCCGCGTGCTGGCGGTGGAATGGGGCCGCTACGGCATCCGGGTCAACGGCATCGCGCCCGGCCCGATCGCGGATACCGAGGGCGTGCGCCGCCTCCTGGTCGGTGCCGCGAAGGACCGCGCCGCACAGCGGACGCCGCTGCGCCGGTTGGGGGCGATGCGGGACGTCTGCGACGCGGCGCTCTACCTCTGCTCGGACGCGGCGTCGTTCGTCACGGGCGTCACCCTGGTGGTCGACGGGGGACTGTGGCTGGCGTCGAGCGGGATGGTCGAGACGTGGGCGGAGAGCCTCGAGCAGGCCGGCTCCTGAGGGCGGGCGCGGTCCTGCGCAGCCGGGCGCGTTGATCCGCCACACGGCGTATCTCCCCTGGAGTACGCTGGACAGGAGATGGGCACGCTCGCGCAACCCGCGCCGTCGGCGGCCCTCGCCGACGCGGGCGAGACCGCCGCCCCGGCAGCCGTCCCCTGGCACCTGTGGGCGGTCGTGTTCGCGTCGACCAGCGTCATCGTCGGGGGGCTGTGGGACATCTCCTGGCACCGCACGATCGGCCGGGACTCGTTTTGGACGCCCGCCCATCTGGCCATCTACCTGGGCGGCGTCGTGGCCGGTCTCTCGTGCGGGTGGCTCGTGCTGCGGACGACGTTCGGCGGCGCGGCGCGCGACCGGGCTGCTGGCGTCGCGTTCTGGGGCTTCCGCGGGCCGCTGGGGGCCTGGGTCTGCATCTGGGGCGCGCTGGCGATGCTCGTGTCGGCGCCCTTCGACGACTGGTGGCACAACGCCTACGGCATGGACGTCGAGATCCTGAGTCCCCCGCACGTCGTGCTGGGGGCGGGCATCTTCGGCATCGGCCTCGGCGCGATGATCATGGCGCTCGCGCGGCAGAACAACGCGCCGGCTGCGGATCACGTCCTCCGCCGGCTGTTCGTCTACGCCGGCGGCCTGCTGATCCTCATGCTGGCGGCGCTGTTCGCCGAGTACATCATGGTGCCGAACCTCCACCATGGCCGTCCGTTCTTCCTCGTCAGCGCGGCGATCTTTCCGTTCCTTCTCGTCGGCGTCGCGCGGGGCGCGTCGTCACGCTGGGGAGGCACCGGCGCGGCGGGCGTCTACATGGGCGTGACGCTGCTGATGATCTGGATCCTGCAGCTCTTCCCGGCGCAGCCGATGCTGGCGCCTGTCATGCGGCAGGTCGAGCGCATGGTGCCGCCGTCGTTTCCCATCCTGCTGGTGGCGCCGGCGCTGGTCGTCGACTTCGTCATCAACCGGATGCCCGCTGGCGCGGGCCGCCTGCGGCAGTGGCTCGGCGCGGTCGCCGCGGGCCTCGCCGCGACCCTCGTGCTCGGCGTCGTGCAGTGGTTCTTCGCCGGGTTTCCTCCTCACCGAGCACGCCCGCAACTTCTTCTTCGCCGCCGACCAGTGGGACTACCATATCCCGCCGGGAGCGTTCCAGTACGAGTTCTGGGGCCGGCCGCTGGCCGCGGCGGACGCCGGCTGGGTGGCGCTGGCCGCCGCTGCCTCGTCCCTCGGCGGCCTGTGGTGGGGCAACTGGATGGCGCGGGTGCGCAGGTAGCGTGCGCGTGCTGCTCCGGCGTCCCTCGTCGTCCACCGGCCCGAGCCCGTTGGCGCCCGGCCCCACGGCGCGGCTGATCTGGACGACCGTCGCCCTGATCGCGGCCGCCACGGCGGCGGCCGCCGCGCACGTCGGCACCTCCAACGCCTATTTCGAGGGCGTTGCCGGGCCGTACGGCATGCGGGTCATCGTGCGCACGCCCGGCGTCATCCCCGGCCTGGCGCAAGCCTCGGTGCGCATCCTGAGCGGGGAGGGGGTCGAGCGCGTCACCGTGCGCCCGCTGCGCTCCGACGTGGGCCTCGACGGCGCGCCGCCTCCGGACGCCGCCCCGCCGGTGCGGGGCGAGACCGACCTGTACAGCGGCGAGCTGTGGCTGATGACCGCCGGCTCGTACAGCGTCGAGGTGACGGTGGCCGGCGCCGAGGGGCGGGGAACGGTCTTCGTGCCGGTGATGGCGGTGGCGGAGCGGCGGCTCCCGATGACCTTCGCCGTCGGCGCGGCGCTGGCCGGGGCCGGCCTGTTCCTCTTCGTGGGCGCCATCACCCTCTTCGGCGCCGCGGTGCGCGAGAGCGTGCTCGCGCCCGGCGTGGAGCCCGACCGGACGCGCCGGCGGCGGGGCCGACTGGCGATGGCGCTTGGCGCGCTGGCGCTCGGCGCGGCGCTGGGCGGCGGCTGGACCTGGTGGGACGCCGTCGACGCAGCCTACCGGGGCCGGATCTACCAGCCCTGGAGCACGTCGTCCGCGATTGACGTGAGCGGCGGCGGGCCGCGGCTCACGCTGACGATCGACGACCCGGCGTGGCTTGCCAACCGGCACCTGCCCGGCGCCGCGCTCCTGCCGGACCACGGCAAGCTGATGCACATGTTCCTGGTGGAGGCGGACTCGCTGTCGGCGTTCGCCCACGTCCACCCGGTGACGGCCGGCGAGGACGTCTTCACGGTCCCGCTGCCGCCGCTGCCGGCCGGCCAGTACCACATCTTCGCCGACATCGTGCATGAGAACGGTTTCGCGCCGACGCTGGTCGACACGGTGCGCGTGCCGCCTACGGCCGCCGGTGCCGGCGGGACGGCGGTCGATCCGTCGCCCGGTGCCGCCCCGGCAACGACGTCTGCCGCGCGCGACCCCGACGACTCCTGGGCGCGGCTGCAGCCGCGCGGCGCGTCGACGTCGGCAGCATACGCACTGCCGAGCGGCCGGACGATCCGCTGGGAACGCGAGGGCCCCCCGGTGCACGACCGCGAGACAACGCTGCGTTTCGCGGTGGCCGAGGCTGACGGCGCGCCCGCCGCGCTCGAGCCCTACATGGGCATGCTGGGCCACGCGGCCGTGCTGCGCCACGACGGCTCGGTGTTCGTCCACCTGCATCCGGCCGGGAGCATCAATCTCACCGCCCAGGCCCGCTTCGCGGCCGCGGAAGCGGCGGATGTCGGGTCCGGCACGACGCCAGCGCACGCCATGGGAACACACGCGGCCCGCGAGCCGGCGGACACCGTCGCCTTCCCCTTCGTCTTTCCGCGGCCGGGCGCCTGGCGCATCGTGGTCCAGGTGAAGATCGGCGGCGCGGTCGAGACTGCCGCGTTCGACGCGGAGGTCGCGAAAGCGGCCGATTCCTGACGGCCGGCGGCCCCGCGCCTGTCTTGACACGCTGCCAAGGCACGAGTACAACCGGCTAGCAAAACCAACGTATCGAGAGGGGCAGCGGCCCCCCAACGAGGAGAACCATGCGACGAATCCTGATTCTGGCGGCAGTCATCGCCCTGTTCACCACGCCTGCGCCCGTGGCGCAGGGGCCCGGTGTCGAGCCGGTCGAACCGTTCAAGGTCGGCACGTTCGACATCCACGGCGTGCCCCACGTCGGGCTCGTCCTGCGCGACAGCCTGGTCATCGACATCGAGATCGCCACCTACGCGCTCGAGGTGCTTCCAGAGTACCCGCACGTGCCGATGCCCGAGGACATGCTGGAGTTGATCGGCCGCTGGGACTACGGCCTGAAGTACCGGCTGTTCGAGATGGTCAACCACGTGGTCAACAACGACCTGCTCACCGGCGACGGCCGGGCCGACTACGTCTACGACGTGAGCGAGCTGCGGACGCGCCCGCCGATCATGTACCCGGGCAAGATCCTCAACGCGGCGGTCAACTTCTACAGCCACGTGTTCGAGGGCGCCACGCCCGACGAGCGGGCCGCGGAGATGCGCCGCCGCCGCGAGGAGCGCGGCGTGCCGTACCTGTTCCAGAAGCCGAGCCGCGGCGCCGTCGTCGGCAACGGCGACCCCATCGTCATCCCGTACGGCCGCGACCGCACGGACTGGGAGGTCGAGCTCGGGGCGGTGATCGGCCGCGCGGCGAAGTACGTGTCGGCGGACGACGCGCAGGACTACGTCTTCGGCTACCTGGTCTCGATCGACGTCTCCGATCGCGGCGGGCGGCCGCCCGGGGGCGCGCCCTTCACCTCCGACTGGTTCGTGGGCAAGGGCCACGACACGTTCGCGCCCCAGGGCCCGTGGATCGCCCCCAAGGAGTTCTACGGCGATCCGATGGAGAACCTGCGGCAGACGCTCAGCGTCGGCGGCCGGACGCTGCAGGAGGCGCGCGCCGGCGACATGATCCACTCGCTGTGGGAGATCATCGAGTACGCCTCGTCGATCATCACGCTCTACCCGGGCGACGTGATCAACAACGGCACGTCGGGCGGCACCGCGGCCGGCGCGGCGCAGACCCGCGGCGAGGAGGACCGCTACCTCAAGCCCGGCGAGGTAGTCGAGGCCAGCATCGACGGCATCGGCACGCTGCGCATGCCGGTGGTGGCCGGCGAGGAGCCCAAGGGGCTCACCGGCGCCGAGTTGCCGCCGGTCAAGACCTATCGCGACTGAGGGCGCGCGGTCTCGCGTCGCGCCGCTGCAGCTTGCGGCCGTCGGGCCACGATCTCGGCCACGCCGAGGCCGTGGTCCGACGCGCCCTCGCTCGGTCCCCGCTCCTCGCTGTGGAGCAGGGTCCAGCCCCAGCCGGTCACCAGCTTCTCCAGCTCACCCGGTTGCAGCACGTAGCGGTGTCCCCGCTGGGCGCCGGGCGCCGGCAGGTGCAGCGCCGCGACGAGCAGCCCCCCCGGCCGCACCCCCCGGCGGACCGCGGTGAACAGCGGCCGGTGGAGGAAGAAGCAGTCGACGATCAGGTCGTACGCCCCCTCCGCAATCACGAATGCCGGCGGGTCCGCCTCGAGATCCGCGACGTGCGCCCGGATCCGCTCCCGGCATCCCGCCCGCCCGGCGCGCGCGAGCAGCAGCTCGATGCCGGCCGCCGCCCCGTCCACCGCGTCGACCTGCCAGCCGCTCTCCGCGAGCCGGATCGCGTGCGGCCCGGTCCCGCACCCCAGGTCCAGGGCGCGGCCCGGCGGCACGTCGGCGATTGCGGCGGTGAGCAGCGGGATCGGCTCCGCCGCCGCCGTGTGCCGGCCCCCGGCGTAGCGCGCGTTCCACTTCGCGATCTGCGGATTGTCCATGGCGAGCGCCCGCAAGTATTGTCTATCCGCGAGAGCACCGGACGCCGGCAGAAGGGCTCGCGCGGGTGGAGACGCGAATGACCAACAAGAAGAAGGGCATCTTCTGTCTGGAAGGGGACTGGTGGGGCGTCAGGGACAAGACCTCCGTCGAGCCGCTGTTGCGCCTGCTGGAAACGATGGGCGACTACAAGGTGCCCTACTTCCACCACGACGTCGCGACGCACGAGGAGTTCGACTTCTACCTGAACAAGTGGCGTGGCAAGTCCTTCGCGAGCCACCCGATTCTGTACCTGGCGTTCCACGGCGAACCCGGGGGCATCGCGGTCGGCGAGGGACGGAACAACACGCTCGCCCTCGATGACTTGGCGCAGCGGCTCGAGGGTGCTTGCAAGCGGCGCGTGATCCACTTCGGATCCTGCAGCACCCTCGACGTACACGGCAACGAACTGAACAGCTTCTTGCGCCGGACCGGCGCCTGCGCGGTGCTTGGATTCCGGACCGACGTCGACTGGCCGAAGTCGGCCGCGCTCGACTTGCTGGTGCTCGCGTACCTGCAGGAAGTGTCGTTCGAGAAACGCGGCATGAGAAAGTTCTGGCGGTTGCTCAGGGAAAACGCGCCCGGTCTGCAGAAGAACCTGGAATTCCGGATGTGGCCAAGAGCGGACTGACAACCGCTCCCCGGTGATGCCTGGAGGGTCGAAATCGCCGACTACCACTGAGGTGCGGACCATGACCATCAAGCGTGCGGCAGTCGACCGCGGGACGGTTGACTTCTCCGACATCGCCTCGGGTCGCCGGCTGCGGGCGATCCATCCCGGCCGGTTCGTGTACGACGAGTTCCTGGTGCCGCTGGGCCTGAGCGTGAACGCCTTGGCCAAGGCGCTCAATGTGCCGCGACCGCGGCTGAACGACGTCGTGCGCGGCCAGCGCGCCGTCAGCGCGGACACGGCGCTGCGCCTCGCACGCTACTTCGGAACCTCGCCGCAATTCTGGGTGAACCTCCAGGCCCGTTACGATGTCGAGATCGCCGAGCGTGCGTTGCGCTCCACGATCGACCGGGACGTCAAGCCCTGCGCCGACTGAGACGACGGCTGGCTGCCCGGTCCATGCTGCGTTCGTTGAGCCAACCCGCCTTCGGAACGCGCGTCTGTAGGATGCACGTGAGCGCATGCTGACCAGACTTGTCGCCCGCAACTTCAAGCGCTTCGGCGAAGTCGAGATCGAGCTCGGCAATCCGGTGGTCTTCATCGGGCCGAACAACTCCGGGAAGACCTCGGCGATGCAGGCGCTGGCCCTGTGGGACATCGGCCTCAAGCGCTGGAACGAGAAGCGCTCGGGCAAGAGCACGCCGGAGAAACGGCCAGGGGTGACGGTCAACCGCCGGGATCTCGTGGCGATCCCGATCCCGGACGCCAACCTTCTGTGGCGCGGGATGCACGTGCGGGACGTGCGGAAGATCGAAGGTCGCCAGACCACGAGCAACGTCCGCATCGATCTCGTCGTCGAGGGTGTCACGAGGGACAAGCATTGGACGTGTGGACTCGAGTTCGACTACGCGAACGAGGAATCCTTCTACTGCCGGCCGCTGCGTCTCGCCGAAGGCAAGGCCCCGGACCGCATGCCGGTTCCCGCCGAAGCGGCCGACACGCGGATCGCCTTTCTGCCGCCGATGTCGGGGTTGGCCGCCACGGAGACGCGACTCGATCAGGGGGCCGTGAACGTGCGGATCGGCGAGGGACGAACCGCCGAGGTGTTGCGCAATCTCTGCTTCCGCATTCACGAGCGGGAGCCAGGACGATGGCAGGCGTTGGTCGAGCAGGTTCGGAGCCTGTTCGGGTCGGAGATCAGACCGCCCCGGTACGTGGCCGAGCGCGGCGAGATTGCGATGACCTACCAGGAGCGGGGGGCCACGCTCGATCTGTCCTCGTCCGGACGGGGTCTGCAGCAGACGCTGCTCCTCCTGGCCTACATGTATGCGAATCCCGGCGCCGTCCTGCTGCTCGACGAGCCGGATGCCCACCTGGAGATTCTCCGCCAGCGGCAGATCTACCGGCTGTTGACGGAGGTGGCGACCGCGAGCGGCAGCCAAGTGATAGCCGCGAGCCACTCCGAGGTGCTGCTCAACGAGGCCGCCGGCCGGGACGTGGTCGTGGCGTTCGTCGGACTGCCGCACCGTATCGACGACCGGGGCAGCCAGGTCCTGAAGGCGTTGCGGGAGATCGGGTTCGACCAGTACTACCAGGCGGAGCAGACCGGCTGGGTGCTCTACCTCGAAGGGTCCACCGACCTGGCGAACCTGCTGGCGCTTGCCAGGCGATTGGGACACGAACGCGCGCTGCGCGCGCTCGAGAGGCCGTTCGTCCACTACGTGGGCAACCAACCTGCGGCGGTGCAGAATCATTTTCACGGACTGCGCGAGGCTCTCCCGAGACTGCTCGGCGTCGCCCTCTTCGACCGGCTCGAAACGGAGCCGCGGAACATCGCCCCGGTCGAGTGCCTGATGTGGACGCGCCGAGAGATCGAGAACTACTTCTGCTCGCGGGCGACCCTGGAGGCGTATGCCGCCGCGTCGGCGCCGGACGGCGCGGCGGGGCCACTCTTTGCGGCGGAGGAAGCTGGCCAGCGCCTGGACGCAATGCGAAAGACCATCGACGAGATCGAGTCCGCATTGAAGACGCTCGGCAAGGGGTCGCCGTGGAGCGCCGACATCAAGGCCAGCGACGACTTCCTGACCCGCCTCTTCGAGACGTACTTCGCTGATCTCAAGCTTCCCAACCTTATGGCCAAGAAGAACTTCTACGAGTTGGCCGAGTACGTGCCGGAAGGCGAGATCGACCCGGAGATCCGGGACAAGCTCGATGCGATCGCGAGTGTCGCGGAACGTGCTACACCTGCGGAAGACCGGGATTGAGGGGGAATCATTGGCGTCGGCGAGCTTGACACGGATTTAGTGTAACACTATTTTTGTGTTGTGAAGAACATCACGATTACATTGCCCGAGGATGTTGCCCGTTGGCTGCGTGTCAAGGCAGCCGAGAACGACCGTAGCGTCTCGAGATGGATCGCCGAGTTGCTAGCCCGGATGCAGCGCCAGGAGGACGAGTACGAGGTTGCGATGAAGCGTTATCTTGCGATGAAGCCGCGGAAGCTCGAATGGCCGGACGGTCGGAGGCCGACTCGCGCGGACCTGTATGACAGGCCCCGTCTTCGTTGATACGAACGTCTTCGTCTACCGCCACGATCGCTCGGACCCGTCGAAGCAGGCGTGCGCCGAGCAGTGGATCAGGCTCCTCGCGCGCAGGCGCCTGGGCCGCTTGAGCTTTCAGGTTCTTCAGGAGCTTTACGCGACCCTCACGCGAACGTGGGGGCTGAACTTCGACCGGTCGGAAGCCCGAGACATAGTCGCGGTGCTGGCGGTATGGCGACCGGTGGCCGTTGACCTTCCAACGCTGGAACGGGCCTGGCTCCTGCAGGAGTCCTCTTCCATCTCCTGGTGGGATGCTCTCATCGTCGCCGCTGCGCAGGCCTGCGAATGCAGGGTCCTGCTGACCGAGGACCTTGAGCACGACCAGGAGTTCGGCGCCGTGCGCGTCGTGAACCCGTTCGCGCTGCAGGACCGGACACCGGAAGAGGTGCTGGGAGACTCGTCGTCATGAACGATTCGCTGGAGGAATCAGTGAGGAAACGGATTGCATCGATGATCTGCATGCCCGTGGCGCTGCTGCTCTGGTCGGGCGTGCGTGTCGCCGCCGAGTCGGACAACTGGCCGCAGTTCCGGGGTCCCGGCGGCACGGCGGTCGTGGCCGACGACCCACGGCTGCCGGAGACGTGGAGCGCCACCGAGAACGTCGCCTGGAAGGCGCCGATTCCGGGGTTGGGGTGGTCGAGCCCGATCGTCTGGGGCGACCGGGTGTTCCTCACGTCGGTCGTGGCCGAGGCGGAGTACGAGGGTCCGCAGCCGGGCCTGTACCTGCCGGCCAGCGACGTCGGCATCGCCCCGGGCAACCACCGCTGGATCGTGCTGTGCCTCGATCTCGGCAACGGCGCGGTGCTCTGGCAGCGGACCGCGCACGAGGGGCCGGTGGCGTCGACCATCCACCCCAAGAACTCGTTCGCCTCGGCCACGCCGGTCACCGACGGCGAACGGGTCTACGCGCTGTTCGGCGACCTCGGCCTCTTCGCCTACGACTTCGACGGCAACCGCGTCTGGTCGCGCGACGTCGAGGCCCTGCCCGACTTCTGGGGCTGGGGTCCGGGCGCGTCGCCGGCGCTGCTCGGCGACCAGGTGCTGGTGATGCACGACAACGAGCAGGCGTCGTACCTCGCTTCGTTCGACAGCGCGACCGGGGAGGAGAACTGGCGTGTGGACCGCGACGAGCCGAGCGCGTGGTCGACGCCGTTCGTCTGGGAGAACGATCTGCGCACCGAGATCGTCACGGCGGCGAAGAACGAGGTCCGCTCGTACGACCCGGCGGGCAACCTGCTGTGGCACTTCGCCGGGCGGATGACGGACGTGAGCATCCCGACGCCGCTGCCGGGCGACGGCGTCATCTACGTCAGCTCGGGCTACGTGGGGAACGACCACCGTCCGGTGTACGCCGTCCTGGCGGGGGCCGCGGGGGACATCACGCTGGGCGCCAGGCAGCGCGCCAACGAGTACATCCGCTGGTACGAGCCGACCATCGGCTCCTACAACCCGTCGCCGCTCCTGTACCGCGGCATCTACTACACGCTGCACGACCGCGGCTTCTTCACCGCCCACGAAGCGACTACGGGGCGCGCCGTCTACGACCGGGTGCGGATCGAGACGGGCGCGACGTTCACCTCGTCGCCGTGGGCGTACAACGGCAGGATCTTCGCGCTGAGCGAGGACGGGGACACGTACGTCATCGCGGCGGGGCCGGAGTACGAGCTGCTCGGCAAGAACGAGATCGGCGAGATGGCGCTCGCCACGCCGGCCATCGCGGGCGGCACGCTGCTGCTGCGGACGGCGTCGCACCTGCACGCCATCCGGACGCCGGAGACCGCGCCGTAGAACGGCGCGGTCTCCGGCCTGCATCACTGTCCCGCGCCGCTCTCGTACACGTCGTCGGTGACCGGCTCCAGCCACTGGATGGTCAGGTGCTCCCCGGCCTCGTTCGGGAAGGTCACCGAGACGTGCGTCAACGGCTCGTCGGGCACCGCGCCGTGCCAGTGCCGGACGCCGCGCGGCAGGTGGGCCGTCTCGTTGGGACCGACCTCGGCCACCGGCTGGCCCTCGACCTGGTAGCGCAGCCGGCCTTCCTTGACGAACAGCAACTGCTCGCTGTGCGTGTGCCAGTGCGTGCGGGCGCCCGCCTCGAAGCCCCGCGACGACACGCGGATGCCCTCCGCCTCGATGCGGAAGGACGTGCCGGTGAAGGTAGTCTGCTGGGCCTGCACGAGCCAGACGCCGGACACCGCGGCGAAGACGCCGAGCAACAGGCCGATCCGCAACCGATCGCGCAGCTTCCGATTCATCTCGTACCTCCTGTCGCCTCGCAGGCGTGTTCGCGCCGGCCGCCCGTCGCGGCCGACGCGCGTCGCAAGCGATCTGAACGCGAACCGCCTGCGCAAGTCAACGCCGGAAGTGCGCCGGCCCGGACACGGGAGCCTCGAGCGGGACGAACGAGCGTGCCAAAACGCGGCCGACGTGCCAGGATCTGGAGCCATGGACGTGGAAACGGCTCCGGGGCCGGCCGGGGCGCCGGTCGGCGTGCTGGCGGCCGCGTGCGCCCTGCTCCTGCCCGCGGCGGCCGGGTGCACGGGTGAGGCGGTGATCGACGTGGACGCCGGCGTCCCGTACGAGCTCGCCGCGCGGCGCGCCGCGACGATCACCGATCTGCGCTACGACGTCCGCTTCGTGATTCCCGAGACCCGCTCGGAGGCCATCGGCGGACAGGTGGCGGCTTCCTTCACCCTGACGGAGCCGGGACCCGTCATCTTCGACTTCGCCCAGCCGGCCGGCAGCGTGCATGCCGTGCGCGTCGGCGGCGAGCCGGTGTCCTTCGAGACGCGCAGCGAGCACGTCATCGTGGCGGGGGGCGCCGGGGGCCTGGCCGCCGGCCCGGTGACGGTCGCGATCGACTTCACTGCCGGGGACGGATCGCTCAACCGCCAGGACGACTTTCTCTACACGCTGTTCGTGCCCGACCGGGCGCGCGTCGCCCTGCCGCTGTTCGATCAGCCGAACCTGAAGGCGAGGTTCCGGCTGCACCTCGACGTGCCGTCCGGGTGGCGCGCGGTGGCCAACGGATCGCTCGCCGCGCACGAGGTCCGGGGCGGCCGGGCGCGGTTCGACTTCGCCGAGACCGACCCCATCAGCAGCTACCTGTTCGCCTTCGCGGCTGGGGACTTCCAGGTGGAGACGGCGGAGCGCGACGGGCGGCGGATGGCCATGTACCACCGCGAGACGGACCGCGACCGCCTGCAGCGCAACGCGGACGCCATCTTCGACCTCCACGCCTCGGCGCTGGCCTGGCTCGAGGACTACACGGGCATCCCGTTTCCGTTCGAGAAGTTCGATTTCGTGCTCGTGCCGGCGTTTCAGTACGGCGGCATGGAGCATCCGGGCGCAATCTTCTACCACGAGCACGCGCTGCTGCTCGACGAGAGCGCCACGCAGAACGCGCAACTGGGACGGGCCAGCCTCATCGCGCACGAGACGGCGCACATGTGGTTCGGCGACCTCGTGACCATGGAGTGGTTCGACGACGTCTGGATGAAGGAGACGTTCGCCAACTTCATGGCGGCCCGGATCGTGAATCCCTCGTTTCCGGAGGTCGACCACGACCTGCGGTTCCTGCTGGCGCACTACCCGGCGGCGTACGCGGTCGACCGGACGGCCGGCGCCAACGCGATCCGGCAGCCGCTCGACAACCTGAACGAGGCGGGGACGCTGTACGGCCCGATCATCTACCAGAAGGCGCCGATCGTCTTCACCCACCTCGAGCGCCTGATCGGCGCGGCGGCGCTGCGCGCCGGATTGCGCGAGTACCTGAGCGCGCATGCCTACGGCAACGCCGGCTGGGCCGATCTGATCGCGGTGCTGGATCGGCAGACCCCGGAGGACCTGGCGGCCTGGAGCGGCGTGTGGGTGGAGGAGGGCGGCCGGCCGCGGGTCGACGTCGAGCTGGAGGCGGACGGCGGCGTCATCGCGAGCCTCCGGCTGCGCCAGTCCGACCCGGCGGGCGCCGGCCGGCTGTGGAACCAGCGGCTCCGCGTCGTGCTGGGGTACGGCGCCGACCGTCGCGCCGTCCTGCCGGCGCAACTGCGCGCGGCGGCCGCGGACGTGCCCGAGGCCGCGGGGCGGGCGCTGCCGGACTACGTCCTGGCCAACGGCGGCGGCGTGGGCTACGGGTCGCTGGTGCTCGACGCGCGGACGCGCGACTACCTGCTGGCGACGCTGCCGGACATCGACGACGCCCTGACCCGGGCCGTCGCCTGGATCTCGCTCTGGGAGTCGCTCCTCGAGGGGGAGGTCGATCCCGAGGCGCTGGTCGACCTGGCGCGGCGCGCGCTGCCGGTAGAGCCGGACGAGCAGAACGTGGCGCGCATCCTCGGCTACCTGAGCTCCGCGTACTGGCGTCATCTGCTTCCGCACCGCCGCGCGGCGCTGGCGCCGGACCTCGAGGCGCTGCTGTGGGGTCGGGTCGCCGCCGCGGCCGGCCGCCGGAGCCTGGCGGCGGCGTACTTCCGCGCCTACCGCGACCTCGCGTCGTCGCCGGACGCGCTGGCCCGGCTGGAGCGCATCTGGAACAGGGAGGAGGAGGTGCCCGGCGTGCCGCTCTCGGCGCGGGACCTGACGGCGCTGGCCCAGGCGCTGGCGGTGCGGGGCGTGGCGCGCAGCGCGGAGATCCTCGCCGCGCAGCACGACCGCATCGACAATCCGGACCGGCGCGCGGCGTTCGCGTTCGTCAGGCCGGCGCTGGCGGCCGATCGCGCCGCGCGCGACGCGTTCTTCGCCAGCCTCGGCGAGCCGGCCAACCGGGCCCGCGAGCCGTGGGTGCTGACGGCGCTGGGCTTCCTGCACCACCCGCTGCGCGCCCGCGCGTCGGAGCGCTACATCCGCCCCAGCCTCGACCTGCTCGAGGAGATCCAGCGCACGGGCGACATCTTCTTTCCGGAACGCTGGCTGCACGCCACGCTGGGCGGACACCAGTCGGCCAGCGCGGCCGACACCGTCGACGCGTACCTCGCGGACCGCCCGGATCTCGCTCCGCGCCTGCGCGCCAAGGTGCTGCAGGCCGCCGACGGGCTGCAGCGGGCCGCGCGCATCGTCGAGACCTACGGCGGTCGCGATCAGACCCGCTGATAGTCGGGCCGCCAGGTCTCGATCGCTTCCTTGATCGGCTTCCGCGCCGCGATCTTCTCGTCCAGGACCTTGCGGGCCAGAGCGGGCAGCTCGGCGTCGCTCGCGAAGCGCAGGGCGATGAGCTGGCTGGTCGTGAACTCGTTGATCCGGGGCTTGAGATCGTCGGGCAGCAGCGTCTGCATCCGCAGGCGCTCCTCCAGGCGGATGACGCGGTCCTGGGCCGCCAGCGCGAACGTGCGGGCAAAGACGATGCCGAGCGCGAGCGCGACGGCGAGCAGCAGGCCGACGACGGTCTCGAACGAGAAGCTCGTGATCAGCCGGTAGAGGTTCCAGGCGAGATTCAGCGCGAGGATCGGCAACGTCACGAAATGAAACCCCGTTACCCACCGGGTGTGGTTCTGATACGTTTGCGGCATCGGTTCGGCCATTGCGGTTTCTCCTGTCGATTCAGGCGTCGATCCTCCAGTATAGGCGACGGGTTCCGCACCGGACGGGCGCCGCACGTCGGCGGTGGCGGGCTCCGGCGCGAATCGGTATGCTGATCCGGTTGACGGTCGACGGGGAGCGAGCACATGAGTGATCTGGCCGCGAAGCAGTGCGTTCCGTGCCGGGGCGGCGTGCCGCCGCTCGCGGGCGACGAGCTGGCGGCGCTGCATGCCCGGCTCGGGCGCGACTGGGAGGTGGTCGACGGACACCACCTGGAGCGCACGTACCGGTTCGACGATTTCCGGCAGGCGCTCGACTTCACGGTCAGGGTCGGCGAGATGGCCGAAGACCAGGACCATCACCCCGACATCTTCCTCGCCTGGGGCAGGGTGAAGGTCACGATCTGGACGCACAAGATCGACGGCCTGACGGAGAGCGACTTCGTCTTCGCCGCGAAGGCCGACGCGTTGCTCTGATCGACGCTCGACCGGCCCGGCTCAGCCCGCGTCGGCCCCCGGGCTCTCCTCCGCGTCCTCCCAGTGAACGGCGTCGCCCACGGCGATGTCCCCGCCGTCGAGCACCTCGCCGAACGCGCCGCCGGCCCACGGTGGATCGAGCGCCGCGAGCAGCCCGGGGTGCGCCTCGTCCATCCGCTCGCACCCGCGGGTCTCGCCCACGATGCGGACTCGGCACGGGCCGATGCGCAGCACCCGGTGCGTGCTGCGTTCCAGATCGACCCCGGAGACGAGCAGGTTCGCCCGCCGCACCCGGGGGTCGAGCGCGACGCCGAGCTGGTCCGAGATGCGCCGCCAGCGTTCCGCGGACAGGATGGTGACCTGACGCTTGCCGCCCGCGTCGGCGCTGTCGCCCAGACCGCGGCCGGGCTGCAGCGACGCCGAGGCGACGGAGTCCATCGGCCCGCGGCGAAACCGCTTCCGCCATACCTGCTCCAGACGTCCGGGCATCTGTTCGCTCCCCCTGTTCAGGGCCGCCGGGGCAGGGCGGCCGGACCTGACTTTAGTGTAAGATCCGTGGCTGATGAGCATGCAAGCAGCCGCCACAGAATCACGTGCGGGGACCGAGCGCGAGGCGCTCGACGCTTGGGTGCGCGAGGTCGTCGACTGGCACTTCGACCCCGCGACCGGGTGCCCCTTCTGGCTCGACTGGGCCAGCCGCGCCGGGTGGGACCCCCGGACCGAGGTGCGTGGATTCGAGGACCTCGTCAAGTTCGGCCACTTCGAGGACGAGCAGCTCCGCGGCGGCCCGGTGCGCCGCTGGGTGCCCCGCGCGTACGCCGACAAGCCAATCTACGTCTTCGAGACCGGCGGCACGACCGGCGTGCCGAAGAGCCGGGTCGCCATCGACGATTTCCGCACCGACTACGAGCTGTTCTCGGCGACCCTGCCCGACGAGTGCTTTCCCAGGGGCTCGAACTGGCTGATGCTGGGGCCGAGCGGCCCCCGGCGGCTGCGCCTGGCGGTGGAGCATCTGGCCCAGTACCGCGGCGGGATCTGCTTCTGCGTCGACCTCGATCCACGCTGGGTGATCAAACTGATCAAGAAGGGCTGGATGGACCACCTGAAGGCGTATCAGGCACACGTCATCGATCAGGCCATCACCGTCCTGTCGGCCGGCCACGAGATCAAGTGCCTGTTCTCGACGCCCAAGTTGATCGAGGCGCTGGCGAACCGGCTGGAGGCGGACGGCTCCAGCATCAAGGACACGGGCATCACCGGCATCTTCGCCGGGGGCACGGAGTTCACCCCGCAGTGGAACCGGTTCGCCAACGAGGAGTTGCTCGACGGGGTCTACATGACGCCGACCTACGGCAACACGCTGATGGGGTTGGCCGCCAGCCCGCCCAGCGGGCCGGACGAGGGGTACAAGATCACCTACTACGCGCCGCAGCCGCGCGCCGTGCTGCAGGTCGTCGATCCCGACGATGCCGACCGCGTCGTCGACTACGGGGACACCGGCCGCGTGATGCTGACCACCTTGACGAAGGAGTTCTTCGTCCCGCGCTTCCTGGAGCGCGACGAGGGCGAGCGCGAGCCGCCTTGCGAGCAGTATCCGTGGGACGGGGTGAGCGGCGTGCGCCCCTTCAGCGGCATCGCGGCGAGCACGACGGTTGGCGTGTACTGAGGGAGAGGGAAGGCGATGCGTGATGTCAGAACGGTAGCGATGAGCCGCGGCTGGCTGGCCGTGGTGCCGCTCGCCCTGGCGCTCGGCGCCTGCGCGGCCGACCCCGAGCCGGCCGCGGAGCCGGAGATGGAGTCCGAGCCCGCGATGGAGTCCGAGCCCGCGAGCATGAACCCGCGCGTCTTCTTCGTCTCGCCGGAAGAGGGCGGGACGTATTCGGCCAGCACCCCGGTGACGTTCGAGTTCGGCATCGAGAACTACGAGCTGTCGCCGGTGCCCGACGTGGTGGAGGACCCGCGGGGCGGCATGGGGCATCATCATCTGGGCCTCGACACCGACTGCGTGCCGGAGGGCGTGGTGATTCCCAGGGATGATCCCACGTGGGTGCATTTCGGCGACGCGTCGGCCACCATCGACATGATGCTCGAGCCGGGCGAGCACAGCTTCGTCCTGCAGCTCGGTGACGACGAGCACCGCGCGCAGGCGGACGAAGGCCTCTGCGCGCGCGTCACGATTCAGGTGGAGGAAGGCATCTAGCGTGATCCATTTTCCGATTCTGCGGTGGGGCAAACCGTACAAGAGCCTCGAGGTCGACAAGGTCGTCCATTTCGCCACGGGCGAGCCGGTGGCCGAGGTGAGCCAGGCGAATCCCGGCCTGGTCGCGCGTGACATGCGCAAGGCTTCGCGAGCGCGCGAAGTGCTGCGGGAGGTGCCGGCCACCGAGCTCGTGGGCATGGTCAAGAAGGCAGCCGAGCTCTTCTCGACGGCGGAGCTGCCGCTGGGCGAGGGGAGCCAGTCGCCCGACGACTTCGTGCGCCAGCAGTCCGCCACCACCGGGCTTCCGGAGCACATGTGCCGCATGAACATGGAGAAGCTGCGGTACGTCCTGGATCACATCGACGAGATCCTGCTGTCGCTGACGAGGGGGCTCGATCCGGGCATCCTGACCCGCGGCTACGGCGAGGAAGGCGGCGTGATGCGGAGCTACCAGGCCACGACCCCGGTGCTCGGCATGGTGCTGCCGTCGAACTCGCCCGGCGTGCACAGCCTGTGGCTGCCCATCGTTCCGCTGCAGATCGGACTCGTGCTCAAGCCCGGACCCCAGGAGCCGTGGACGCCGTGGCGGATGACCCAGGCGTTCTTCGAGGCGGGCATCCCGCGCGAGGCGGTGGCGTTGTACCCGGGCCTCGGCGAGGTGGGCGCCGCGGTGCTCAACAACACGCCGCGCAGCCTGATCTTCGGCGGCACGGCCACGGTGGAGCAGTATGCCGGCAACCCGAACGTGCAGGTGCACGGACCGGGCTTCAGCAAGATCCTGCTGGGTGACGACGAGGTCGACAACTGGGAGAGCCACCTCGACCTGATGGTCGACAGCGTGCTCATCAACAGCGGGCGGGGCTGCATCAACTGCTCGGGCATCTGGGCGTCGCGGCACACCCGGGAGATTGCCGAGGCGATTGCCGAGCGGATCGGTCCGATCGCGCCGCTGCCCCCGGAGGATCCGAACGCCTCGCTGGCCGCGTTCACGGTGCCCGGCCAGGCGGCCGCGATCTCGGGTGACATCGACAACGCCGTGGCGGAGGCGGGCGTCACCGAGGTGACCGCCAGGTTCCACGATGGCGGCCGGCACGAGGCGCGCGAGCGCTGCGACTACCTGCGGCCCACGGTGGTGCACTGCGAGTCGCCGGCCCCGGCCGCGGTGAAGAAGGAGTACATGTTCCCGTTCGTCACCGTCGTCGAGTGCCCCCAGGACCGGATGCTGGCATCCATCGGACCGACGCTGGTGGCCACGGCGATCACCTCCGACGCGGCGTTCCAGCGTGCGCTGCTCGACGCGCGGAACGTGGACCGGCTGAACATCGGACCGATTCCGACGATCAGGCTCAACTGGCTGCAACCGCACGAGGGCAACATCGTCGACTTCCTCTTCCGGCCGCGCGCCTTCCAGATGGCGTCGTAGCGATCCCCTCCTGCGGCGCGGGGCATGTGATCCTTGCTGGAAGTCAAGAACCTGAGCAAGCAGTACCCCACGGCCCAGGGAGCGCTGCCGATTCTCTCCGACGTCGGCTTCTCGCTGGGGCGAGGCGACTCCGCCTCGATCATGGGGCCGTCCGGCAGCGGCAAGAGCACGCTGCTGTACGTGCTGGGTGCGCTCGAGCCGCCGACGGCCGGCAGCGTGACGCTCGACGGCCGCGATCCGTTCGCGCTCGAAGAGCGCGCCCTGGCCGAGTTCCGCAACACCCGCGTCGGCTTCGTCTTTCAGGACCACCTGCTGCTGCCCCAGTGCACGGTGTTCGAGAACGTGCTGGTGCCCACGCTCGTCGGCGACCCGGATGCGGACGCCCCGCGGCGGGCCCTCGATCTGATCGACCAGGTGGGGCTGCGGGACCGCGTCGATCATCGGCCGGCCGAGCTGTCGGGGGGTGAGCGGCAGCGGGTCGCGCTCGCGCGGGCGCTGATTCGGCAGCCGCTCCTGCTGCTGTGCGACGAGCCGACCGGCAACCTCGACCAGGAGTCGGCCGACACGGTGGCGTCGCTGCTCTTCGCCCTGCACCAGCGCCAGCAGACGATCCTCGTGATCGTCAGTCACAACGACCGGCTGGCGGACCGGTGCGCCATCCGCTTCCGGCTGAACAATCAGCGCCTGGAGCGAATTGCGTCCAGTCAGGACTCAGCGCGGCAGAATGATGCGGACGCGGGGGGGCGGGGTGCGGCCGCATCCGAATGAAGCGCCGGCGCAGCCGGCGCAAGGCGNNCGCCTCGGCGGGAGCGGCGCGGGGCGAAGGGGCCCCGCAAGCGGACGCCGGGGGTTCGGGGCGCAGCCCCGTCAAATTGAAGATGACCCTGCTCACCCTGGTTCGCCACAACATCGTCCACTTCTGGAAGACCAACCTCGCGGTCGTCGCCGGCGTGGCGGTGGCGGTGGCGGTGCTCGCCGGCGCCCTGCTGGTCGGCTCGTCGGTGCGCGCCAGCCTGCGGGGGCTGGCGCTCGAGCGCCTCGGCGACGTCGACCAGGTCGTGACGAGCGCCGCCTTCGTGCGCGAGGAGCTGGCGGCCGAGCTGCTCGCGAGCGACGGGATGCGGGCAGCGTTCGCCGGCGCGGTTCCCATTGTCGCGATCGAGGGTTTCGTCACCCACCAGGACAGCGGCCGGCGGGCTTCGGCCATCCAGGTTTACGGGGTCGACGACCGGTTCTGGACATTTCACGGCCACGCCGGCGACATCGAGACGCCGGAGCGCAACCAGGTGCTCGTCAGCGAGGGACTGGCGAACGAGCTGGCCGCCGAGGTCGATCAGGCGCTGCTCGTGCGGGTGGAGAAACCGTCGGACGTGCCGATCAGCTCGCTGCACGGCCGGCGCAGCGATATCGGCCGGACGCTGCGCCTGCAGATCGCGCGGGTGCTGCCTCCGGACGCGCTCGGCGAGTTCTCGTTCCGCCCGCAGCAGGGGCGGGCGCGCTCGGTGTTCGTCTCGCTCACGCGACTGCAGCGCGAGCTCGAGCAGGCCGGGCGCGTCAACACGATTCTGCTGCGGGCGGCGGAGGGTCCGGCCGCTGCCGATCAGCGGCTCGCAGCCGCGGAGGCGGCCGTGCGCGATGCCACCGCACTGGAAGACCTCGGCCTGCGGGTCGTGCCGCTCGAAGCCGGACGCGGGCTCGCGGTCGAGTCTGCGGCCGGCCTGATCAACGACGACACCGCGGCGGCCGTCACGGCGACAGCCGGCGACCTCGGCCTGCGGGAGCAGCCCATCCTGACCTATCTGGCGAACCAGATCCGGTCGGGCGACCGCGTGACGCCGTACTCCCTGATCACCGCATTCGACCTGCGTGCCGTGACCGCCGCCGCAACGTTGCCCGCGACGGGTGCCGCGGCGCCGATCGTGCTGAACGCCTGGGCGGCCGAGGACCTCGAGGCCGAGCCCGGGGAGACGCTCGAGGTCGAGTACTACGTTTGGGAGGACGAGGGCCGGCTGACCACCCGCGAAGCCACGCTGCAGGTCGCCGCGGTGGTGCCGCTGGAAGGGCCCGCGGACGATCGCCGGCTGGCCCCCGACTATCCCGGGATCACGGAGGCCAACGACGTCACGGAGTGGGACCCGCCTTTCGAGATCGATCTGGGGCTGATTCGTCCCAAGGACGAGGACTACTGGGACGAGCATCGGACGACGCCGAAGGCGTTCATCCCGCTGGAGGTGGGACAGCGGTTGTGGGCGACCCGCTGGGGCCAGCTCACGTCGGTGCGGATCCGGTCCGGGGCGGGGGACGCGGCGCCTGACGCGGGCGCGTTCGCGGCCGCGCTGCGCGCGCGGCTCGATCCCCTCGCGCTCGGCCTCGTGGTCTATCCGGCCCGCGCGCTGGCGCTGGAGGCGTCGGCCGGCGTGACGGACTTCGGGCTCTACTTCCTCTACTTCAGCTTCTTCCTGGTCGTGTCCGCGCTGCTGCTGGCCAGTCTGTTCTTCCGGCTCGGGATCGAGCAGAGGCTGCGGGAGGTGGGCCTGCTGAAGGCGGCCGGATTCCCCGCCGCGGCCGTCCGCCGGCTGTTCTGGTGCGAGGCGCTGGTGCTCTCCGTCGCCGGCTGCCTGGTCGGCGCGGCGGGCGCCGTCGCGTACGGCGAGCTGGTCATGTTCGGGCTGCGCACGTGGTGGGTGGACGCGGTCGGCACGACCCGTCTGACCCTGCACGTGTCGTTCTCCGCCCTGGGCGGCGGCGCGGCCGGGGGTGTCCTGGCTGCGTTCGGGACAATCGCGTGGACGCTGCGTTCGATCGAGCCCGCCTCCCCGCGGAGCCTGCTCTCGGGTGCGCTCGCGGAGGTGACGCAGGCCGTGGTCGCCGCCGGGGCGCCCGGGACGCGGCGCGCCACCGCCGCGCTGTACGGGGCGCTGGCCCTGGCCGCGGCCGGCGCGCTGCTCGTGGCGGCCGCGGCCGTCGAGCTCGTGAGCGCCACGGTGGGCTTCTTCGCCGGCGGCATGCTGCTGCTGTGCGCGATGCTGGCGCTCGCGGCGGCCTGGCTGTACGGCCGCCCCGCCAGCCACGCCGGCGGGCAGTGGTCGGTGTCGCAGCTCGGCTTCCGCAACACCGCCTACCGCCCCGGCCGCAGCGTCCTCTGCATCGCGCTGATCGCGTCGGCGGCCTTCATCATCGTCGCGGTCGACGCGTTCCGCCGCGAGGGCACCGCCGCGGATCTCGACCCGCGCTCGGGGACCGGCGGGTTCACGCTGCTGGCCGACACGCTGCTGCCGATCGCCCACGACACGTCGAGCCCGGGCGGGCGCGACGAGTTGAACCTCGCCGATCTGTACGACCCGGACGGGGCGCTCGAGGGCGTCACCCTGCGGCGGTTCCGGGTGCGGCCGGGGGAGGACGCGAGCTGCCTCAATCTCTATCAGGCCAAGGATCCGCGCATCCTCGCGCCCACCGGCGACTTCGTGGCCGAGGGCCGCTTCGCGTTCGGCGCCAGCCTCGCCGAGTCCGAGGCCGAGGTGGAGAACCCCTGGCTGCTGCTCGACAGGGAGTTCGACGACGGGGCAATCCCGGCGATTGCCGACGCGACGTCGCTGGCCTACGCCCTGCACCTGTCGATTGGCGACGACTTCGTGATCAACCGCGACACCGACCGCCCGCTGCGCCTGCGCATCGTCGCCGCCCTGTCCGACAGCATCTTCCAGCGCGAGCTGCTGATCGGCGAGCAGCATTTCGAGCGGGTGTTCCGGGACTACGACGGGTACCGCTTCTTCCTGATCGATGCGCTGCCGGAGCGGGCGGCGGATGTGTCCGCGGCGCTCGAGGACCGGCTGGCGGACTACGGCTTCGACGTCGTCTCCGCCGGGGAGCGCCTGGCCGCGTTCCACCGCGTGGAGAACACCTACCTGGCGACGTTCCAGACGCTGGGCGGCCTGGGGCTCATGCTCGGCACGTTCGGGCTGGGCGCCGTGCTGCTCCGGAACGTGCTGGAGCGGCACCGCGAGCTGGCCCTGCTGCGCGCCGTCGGCTACAGCGGCGGCCACGTGTCGCTGATGGTGCTGGCCGAGAACGCGTTCCTGCTGCTGGCGGGCGTGCTGGCGGGCACGGTGTCCGCCCTGGTTGCCATTGCGCCGGCGTGGATCGAACGCGGCGTCGGGCTGCCCGTCCTGTCGCTCGGCACGCTGCTGGCCGTCGTGATCGCGACGGGCCTGACGGCATCGCTGGCGGCTACGGTCGCGGTGGTGCGCGCGCCGCTGCTGGCCGCGCTCCGCGCGGAGTAGGCGCCGTGGGCTGCGCCGACACGACGAAAGCGGCGGTGCCGCCCCGCGCGGAGCCTGCCGCGGCGACGTCCGGTGCTAGGATGGTCGGCGCGCGATCGGTGGGAGGGCGCGGCAGCGTTGGATGGGCGCCTGGGGCGGAAACGCCGGCCGGGCGCCGGCCGAGGTGATTGATTGCGACTCGTGATCCGCTGGGCGAGTCGCCCGGATCGTGGAAGGGGCGAAGAGGATGCACCGTAGCAGATGCGACATGGGCGTGAGCGGATTGGTTGGTCTGGTGCTGGTCGCGGGCCTGGGTGCCCACGGGGGTGCTGCGGCGTCGAGCGGGAACGTCGCCGCGGCCCAGGATGCGCCGCGCGTCTTCTTCGTGACGCCGGCGGACGGGTCGCGGCACTCCGGGGACGACGTGATCGAGATCGAGTTCGGCGCCGAGAACTATCCGATCTCCGCCATTCCGGAGGGGTTCGATCCGGAGACCGACACGCCGCGCGCGGGGATGGGGCACTACCACCTGGGTTACGACACCGGCTGCCTGCCGGTGGGCGAGATCATTCCCGAGGGCCAGGGCTGGCAGCACTTCGGCGACGGCTCCAACACGACGATGCTCGAGAACGCGCCGGCGCGGACGTACTCGCTCACGGTGCAGATCGGCGACGACGAGCATCGGACGCAGGAAGGCCTCTGCACGACGATCAGCATCGAGGTGACCGGCGGAGGACAGTAGGGCGTCGCGGTCGCGGGTCGTGAGTCGGCTGCCCGCGTCGCCGAGACAGGCTGTGCAGTCCGCGGGGGATGCCCGCATGATCACGACGGAAGCTCGCGACGACGTGGCGCTGGCGCAGCTCGCCCACGGCAAGGTCAACGCCTTGGACACCGAGCTGTTGGGCGCCTGGATTGCCGAGCTGGACCGGCTCGAGCAGGCGGACAGCCGGGCTGCGGTCCTGACCGGTACCGGCAGGGTGTTCTCAGCCGGCGTGGATCTGCGCCGACTGCTGGACGGCGGGCGCGAGTACGTAGAGGCCTTGCTGCCGCTGCTGGGCGAGGCCCTGTTCAAGACCTTCACCTTCCCGAAGCCGCTCGTGGCGGCGGTCAACGGCCATGCCATCGCGGGCGGCTGCCTGCTGGCCTGCGCCTGCGACTACCGCGTGATGGCCGCGGGCACGGGCCGGATCGGCACCCCGGAGCTGTCGGTCGGGGTACCGTTCCCGACCGTCGCGATGGAGATCCTGCGGTTGGTGCTCGCGCCGCACCGGCTGCAGGCGGTCGTGTATCGCGGGCTCACCTGCGCGCCGGACGACGCGCTCGCAAGCGGCTTCGTCGACGAGCTGGCCGAGTCGGACGCGCTGCTGGACCGCGCCGTGGAGGTTGCCGCGCACCTCGGTTCGCTGCCGCCCGCCTCGTTCGCACTCACCAAGCGCGCCATCCGCCAGCCGGGCCGCGACCGCGTCGCGCGCTACACGCGGTCGATCGACGAGGAGGTACTGGCGGCGTGGCTGTCGCCGGCCGTCCAGGACGCCGTCCGCGCCTACGTCGAGCGCACGCTGCGGAAGTAGGATCTCAGGAGGCAAGATGTTGCGACGAACCCTCATCGTCCTGGCGGCGTGCGCGGTTGCGCTGGGCCTGGCGGCGCCGGCCGCGGCCCAGACGAAGCTGCTGCGCTTCCCCGACATTCACGGCGAGCGGGTGGTGTTCAGCTACGGCGGCGACCTGTGGCTGGCCTCTACCGCCGGCGGGCTGGCCATGCGGCTGACGGCCCATCCCGGACTGGAGCTGTTTCCCCGGTTCTCGCCCGACGGCTCGCGCATCGCGTTCACGGGCCAGTACGACGGCGACGAGCAGGTCTACGTCATTCCCGCCTCCGGGGGTGTGCCGCGGCAGCTCACGTACTATCCGGCCCGCGGCCCGCTCGCGCCGCGCTGGGGCTACGATAACCAGGTCTACGACTGGTCGCCGGACGGGCAGGCGGTCCTGTTCCGGTCGCTGCGCTACAGCACAGACCTGTCGGACAGCCGGCTGTTCCTGGCGTCGGCCGACGGGGGCCTGCCCGTGCCGCTCCCGATGCCCGAGTCGGGGGCGGGGGACCTGTCGCCCGACGGGACGCGCGTCGTCTACTCGCCGCTGTTCCGCGACTTCCGGACGTGGAAGCGCTATGAGGGCGGCTGGGCGCAGGAGCTCTACATCTTCGACCGCGAGACCCACGCGGTCGAGCGCGTGACCGAGCACCGGCGCGCCGACCGGGATCCGATGTGGATCGGCGACGCCATCTACTTCACCTCGGATCGCGGCGGCACGCTCAATCTCTACGCCTACGACCTCGCCTCGCGCGAGACGACGCAGCTCACCCACAGCGACACCTGGGACGTCCGCTGGCCGGGCGACGACGGCGCGGGCCGCATCGTCTACGAGCTGAACGGCGAGCTGCAGATCTACTCGATCGACGAGGGGACCTCGCAGCCCGTCGCCGTCACGGTGCCGGACGACGGGCTCGCCATGCGGCCGTCGCGCGTCGCGGCGGCCGACCTGATCGAGGACGCGGAGCTCAGCCCGAAAGGGGAGCGGGCGCTCTTCGTGGCGCGCGGCGACGTCTTCACGGCGCCGATCGAGAACGGCCCGACGCGCAACCTCACCCGCAGCTCCGCGGCGCACGACAAGTGGGCGCGCTGGTCGCCCGACGGCCGCCGCATCGCCTACGTGTCGGACGCCACCGGCGAGGACGAGATCTACCTCGTTGCGCAGGACGGCTCCGGCGAGCCGGAGCAGCTCACGACCGGCGGGCAGGCGATGCGCTACGCGCCGGAGTGGTCGCCGACCGGAAAGCACCTGGCCTTCGGCGACAAGGACGGCCGGCTGTACGTCATCGACGTCGAGACGAAGGCGGTCATCGACGTCGCCGACGAGGAGCGCGGCCCGCTGCGCGACTACGTCTGGTCGCCCCGCGGCGGCTACCTGGCGTTCTCGATGAGCGACCCCACCGGGTTCGACTCCATCTACGTCTGGAGCCTGGCTGACCGCACGCTGCACCGCATCACGGGCGAGTTCTTCCACGAGTGGAACCCCGCCTGGGACCCGGACGGCGACTTTCTCTACTACCTCTCCGACCGGCAGTTCGCGCCGCAGCTCGGCTCGTTCGAGTGGAACTACCTGGTCGATCGCGAGACCGGCATCTACGCGCTGGCGCTGCGGCGGGACGTCGAGCACCCGCTGCCGCCGGAGAGCGACGAGGTGGAGCTGACCGGCGGCGACGAGGAGTCGGACACGGCCTCGGAGGGCGGCGGAGAAGCGGCCGACGACGCGGACGGCGGCGACGAGGAGGGGCCGATCGCCATCGACTTCGACGGGCTCGCGGGCCGGGTGGTGCGGCTGCCGGTGACGTTCGACAACTACGTCGGGCTGAGCGGCGCCGCCGACGGCGTCTTCTTCATTCGCGGCGGCGCCCAGTACTACGGCCGGCGCGGCGACGTGCAGCCGGCGCTGCAGCGCTTCACGTTCGACGACCGCGAGACGCAGACCATCGCCGACGGCATCGGCGGCTACGCCCTCTCGCGGGACGGCGAGAAGGTGCTGGTGCGTGAGGGGAGCGCGTGGAACGTCTATCCGGCGGGCGGCGGCGACGCCGCGGCGGTGTCGACCCGCGGCCTGCTGGTCGACCGCGTGCCGGCCGAGGAATGGACGCAGATCTTCGACGAGGTGTGGCGGCGTTTCCGCGACTTCTTCTACGTGGAGAACATGCACGGGTACGACTGGGAGGCGCTGCGCGACCGGTATCGCCCGCTCCTGGCGCACGTCGCGCACCGCTCGGACCTCAACTACGTCATCGGCGAGATGGTGGCGGAGCTCAACGTGAGCCATGCCTACATCGCGGGCGGCGACTGGGAGACGCCCGACCGCCCGCAGGTCGCCCTGCCGGGCGCCGTCTTCGAGCTCGACGCCGCCGCGGACCGTTATCGCATCGCCGAGATCTTCGCCGGCCAGAACGAGGAGCCGCGCTACCGGGCGCCGCTCACCGAGATCGGCGTCGACGCGCGCGTCGACGACTACGTGCTCGCCGTCGACGGCGAGGAGCTGCGCGGGTCCGACAACCCGTACCGCGTGCTCCGCCACCGCGCCGACCGGCCCGTGCGGCTCACGCTGAACGAACGGCCGACGTTCGACGGCGCGCGCGAGGTGACGTTCACCCCCGTCACCGAGGAGCGCAGCCTGCGCTACCTGGCCGAGGTCGAGGTCAACCGCCGCAAGGTATCCGAGATGACCGACGCGCGCGTCGGCTATCTCCACGTCCCCGACATGGGCGCCGCCGGAATCCAGGAATTCATCAAGTGGTTCTACGGGCAGATCCGCAAGGAAGGCCTCGTGATCGACGTGCGCGGCAACGGCGGGGGAAACGTGTCGCAGATGCTGATCGAGCGCCTCGGACGCCGCGTCCTGGGCACCGGCTTCGCGCGGACCTACGACACGCCGGATACCTATCCGGCCGTCGCCTTCCACGGCCACCTCGTCTGCATCCTCGACGAGGACTCGGCCTCCGACGGCGACATCTTCCCGTACCGCTTCCGCGAGGCCGGCCTCGGGCCGCTGATCGGCAAGCGCTCGTGGGGCGGCGTCATCGGCATCACCAGCCACGGCCCGCTGCTCGACGGCGGCTCGGTCAACGTCCCGCAGTTCGGCACGAACGGCGCCGACGGGAGCTGGGTGGTCGAAAACGTGGGCGTCGAGCCGGACATCGAGGTGGAGAACGATCCGCGCTCGGTCATCGCCGGCCGCGACCCGCAGCTTGAGCGGGCTGTCGAGGAGGTCCTGCGGATGATGCGGGAGAATCCGAAGTCGCTGCCCGAGCGGCCAGCGCCGCCCGTCAAGACGCCGTAGGGCGCCGCGCGAAGGCAACCGAGGCGCGTGCAGGGAACCCGCTCGTGTCCGTGAAATCGCCGCCGATCGCGGCCCGGCGCCCGCACCGTCTCGAGTGCCACGGCGACGTGCGCATCGACGAGTACTACTGGCTGCGGAACCGCGACGACCCGGAGGTCCGCGCCCATCTCGACGCCGAGAACGCCTATCTCGAGGACCGGCTGCGGCACGTGCGCGAGCTCCGCGAGCGGTTGTTCGAGGAGATCAAGGGGCGCATCCCGCAGACCGACGTGTCGGCGCCGTACCGGGACGGGACGCACCGCTACTACTGGCGCTACGAGGACGGCCGGCAGTACCGCATCCACTGCCGGTCGGCGCTGGATGCTCGCGGCGAGCAGATCATCCTCGACGTCAACGCCCTGGCGGAGGGACACGAGTTCTGCGACGCGGCGATCCTGGACGTGAGTCCGGACGAGCGCCTGCTGGCGTACGCGGTCGACACCGTCGGCCGCCGGCGGTACGCCATCCGTTTCCGGGACCTCGCGGCGCGCGCGGAGCTGCCGGACGTCATTCCGGACGTCGTCCGCGAAGCGGTCTGGGCGAACGACAACCGGACGCTGTTCTACACCCGCCAGGATCCGGTCACGCTGCGGCCGTTCCAGGTGCTGCGGCACACGCTGGGCAGCGACGTCTCCGCCGACGAGCTGGTCTACGAGGAGCGCGACGAGACCTTCAGTTGCGGGGTCGCGAAGAGCCGCTCGAAGCGCTACGTCCTGATCGGCTCGCACCATACGCTGACGTCCGAGTACCGCTATGCCGACGCGGACCGGCCGCACAACGGCTGCGAGGTCTTCCTGCCGCGGGAGCGCGGCCACGAATATCGGATCGATCACTACCGGGGGCGCTTCTACATCCGCAGCAACGCCGCGGCGCGCAACTTCCGGCTGCTGGAGACGCCCGACGATCGGACCGGACGCGAGCACTGGGGCGAGCTGGTGCCGCACCGCGAGGACGTGCTGCTGGAGGCCTTCGAGCTGTTCCGCGACCACCTGGTCGTGCAGGAGCGGCGCGACGGCCTCGTGCGGCTGCGGGTGCAGCCGTGGGACGGCGCCGGCGGGCACGACGTGGCCTTCGACGAGCCCGCCTACGACGCCTTCATCGATTCCCACAACCACGTCGCGGACACGCGGGTGCTCCGCTTCCGGTACAGCTCGCTGGCCACGCCGGCGTCCACGTTCGACTACGACATGCGGACCAGGGCGCGCACACTGGTCAAGCGCGACGAGGTGCTCGGCGGCTTCGATCCGGCGCACTACCGCACCGAGCGGCTGCACGCCGTCGCAACGGACGGCACGCACGTGCCGATCTCGCTGGTCGCCCGGCGCGACACGCCCCGGGACGGCACGAGCCGGCTGCTGCTCTACGGCTACGGGGCCTACGGCATCAGCATGGACGCCGGCTTCCGATCGCCGCGGCTCAGCCTCCTCGACCGGGGGTTCGTCTACGCCATCGCCCACGTGCGGGGCGGCGAGGAGCTCGGCCGCCGCTGGTACGAAGACGGCAAGCTGCTGAGCAAGAAGAACACCTTCACGGACTTCATCGCCTGTGCCGAGCGGTTGATCGAGCTCCGCTACACCTCCCCGGAACGGCTGTTCGCCATGGGCGGGAGCGCGGGCGGCCTGCTGATCGGGGCGGTGCTCAACATGCGGCCGGACGTGTTTCGCGGCGCGGTTGCGCAAGTGCCCTTCGTCGACGTCCTCACGACGATGCTCGACGAGAGCATCCCGCTGACGACCGGCGAGTACGACGAATGGGGCAATCCGGGCGCCGAGCGCTTCTACGACTACATCAAGTCGTACTCGCCGTACGACAACGTGGCGGCCCGGCGCTATCCGCACCTGCTGGTGATGGCCGGCCTGCACGACTCGCAGGTGCAGTACTGGGAGCCGGCCAAGTGGGTGGCCCGGCTGCGCGCCCGCAAGACGGACGACAACCTGCTGCTGCTGAGGACCAACCTGGACGCCGGCCACGGCGGCGCCTCGGGCCGTTACGAGCGCTACCGCGAGACCGCGCTGCAGTACGCGTTCCTGCTCGGGCTTCCATAGGACCGGGCTTCTATAGGACGGGGCTGCGCCCCGAGCCCCCGGNNCGCTTGCGGGGACCCCATTGCCCCGCGCCGCTCCCGCCGAGACGCGCCGTGCGCGTCTTGGGCGCCGGCGCCGCCGGCAGCGTCAGTGCGGGCGGTTGGCCATGAACAGACCGACGCCGGCCGCGGCCATGACGATGCCCAGATAGAACAGCGGCGACGGGCTCTCGCGCGGCGGGTTGTAGAGCATCGCCACGAAGACGGCGACGACCGGCGCGCCGGCGAAGACGAGCGGCGGCACCACCGTCGGCCGGCCGCCGTTGACGAGCGCCAGCACGATGCCGAGCGCGCCGACCGCGCCCAGCACGCCGGCTCCGAACGTGAAGGCCACGCCGCTGGTCGACGCGTACACGTTCCAGGTTCCGGCGCGGGCCACCATGGCGCCCGGGACGGCGATGGCTACGACCAGGTACGCCAGCCCCACCAGCAGGAACGAGTGGACCCCGCTGCCGCCCAGCGCGGCCTGGCCCTTGTGCAGCGTCGGGATGTACGTACCCCAGCTCAAGACGGTGAGCAGGACGAACAGCAACCATGTATTCATGCCGCCATTCTAGTATGGTAGGGTCCCTGGACTCATTGGACTCATGACGCGCTGGATGCTGGCTCTCGCGGTCGCGGCTCTCTACGTCCTGCACCAGGACATCTGGTTCTGGGACACCGCCCGGCCGCTCGTGTTCGGGTTCCTGCCGATCGGCCTCTTCTACCACGCGGCGTACTCGGTCGCCGTCGCGCTGCTCATGGTGCTGCTGATCCGCTACGCCTGGCCGGCGGGCCTCGAGCGGGAGGCCGAGGGGCACGGCGGGCGGCGGGCGGGCGGCGGAGCAGCGAACCGGCCGCCGGAGACCGGCGGACGATGATCCCCGCGCTGGTCGTGTTCGCCTACCTCGGCGTCATCCTCTACATCGGCATCTTCGCCTTCCGCCGCTACCAGCAGGTCGACGCCGAGGGCTACTTCCTGGCCGGCCGCTCGCTGGGCCCGGCCGTGTTCCTCCTGTCGCTGTTCGGGACGAACATGACCGCCTTCACCATCCTGGGCTCGGCGGGGCACGCGTTCTCGAACGGCATCGTCACGTTCGGGCTGATGGCGTCGTCGTCGGCCCTGGTGATCCCGGTCGGCCTGTTCCTCGTCGGCACGCGGATGTGGGCGCTGGGCAAGCGGCACGGGTTCATCACGCCGGTGCAGATGTTCCGCGACCGCTGGGAGTGCACGCACATCGGGACGGCCATCTTCGCCCTGCAGGCGGCGCTGCTGGTGCCCTACATCATCATCGCCGTCATGGGCGGCGGCACCACGCTCAGCGCCGTCAGCGGGGGCGCCGTGCCCTACTGGCTGGGCGGCGGCGTCGTGGCCGTGGTGGTGATGAGCTACGTGTTCTTCGGCGGGATGCGCGGCACCGCCTGGGTCAACACGTTCCAGACGGTGCTGTTCCTGTGCTTCGGCGCGGCCGCGCTGATCCTGGTCGGATCGAGCATCGGCGGGTTCCCGCGGGCGATGGAGTCGCTGCTGGGCGCGGAAGGCACGGCCGCGCTTCTCACCCGCGAGCGGATCTCGCCGCGCTTCTTCCTGAGCTACACGTTCATCCCGCTGTCGACCATCGTCTTCCCGCACATCATCATCTTCTGCCTCACGGCGCGCCGGATGCAGCAGTTCAAGAGCACGGTGACCTTCTACCCGCTGTGCATCCTGGCCATCTGGCTGCCCTGCGTCTTCCTGGGCGTCGCGGCCAACGCCATGCACGACGTCCCGGCCATCGCCGCCAAGCTCGACGCGCGGGCGCTGCTGGCCGCCGGCGACGCGGCGCTGACGGCGGCGCAGGTGGCCGAGCTGCGGCAGGCGGCCGCCGGCGACGACGTCATCATCCTGATGCTGGAGCACTACGCGCCACTGTGGCTGGCGGGCATGCTGGGCGCCGGGATCATGGCCGCCGTGATGGCCAGCGACTCGCAGATTCTCGCGCTCTCGACCATGTTCACGGAGGACGTGTTCGCGTTCTACGGCGGGAAGCGGCGCTTCGGCGAGCGCGCGCAGGTGCAGACCGGGCGGCTGTTCGTGGTGCTGATCGCGGCCGTCGCGTACGCCATCGCCCTGCAGGCCCCACCGGGCATCTTCAACCTGGCCGTGCAGTACGCCTTCTCGGGCTACTCGGCGCTGTTGCCGCTGCTCGTGGCGGCGCTTTTCTGGCGGCGCAGCACCAAGTGGGGCGCGCTGGCCGTGACCGTGTGGACCGCCGCGTCCGTCGCGGCCGTCGCGCTGTTCCAGGCCGCCGTGCCCGCGCCGCCGCCCGGCACGGTCGTCCCGTACTGGACGGTCGGCGCCGTCGACGTCATCACCCGCACGCCGGGCGGGACCGCGGTCTGGGGCTTCATGCCGGTGGTGCCGATGACGCTCGTCTCCGCGCTCCTGATGGTCGTCGTCTCGTGGCTGACGCGCCGGCCGAGCGACGCCGCGCTGGCCCGCTACTTCAGCCCCGCTGGCGACGTGCGGAGCCGGTCGTAGGCCGTTTCGGGATCCGTCAACCCTCTCGTTCCAGCGCCTGCCGGCGGATGTAGCGGCCCAGCAGCGGAACGGCGAAGCAGTACTTCCCGTGTCGATTCTTGAATACCAGACCCTGCGACGCCAGCGTGGCGAGCATCTGATTGACGTGGCTGCTGCCGAACGGCTTGTCCAGCCCGCGCCGCGATTCCTCAACCACTGCCTGTACCGTGAACTCGTCGTCGCAATGCTCGAGACGGGAGATTACGGAGAGCAACGCTCGTTGGCGATCCGTCGCGCGACTCCAGCGACCGGCGAAGAAGTCCGCGTCCAGCTTCCGCTCGATCTCCTCGACGGGAACCGACGCTCGTTCGCCCTTGTCGAGCCTTTGGATGCACGCGTCGTAGACCTCCCTGCAAATGAACTGGATGAAGTACGGATAACCGCCGGACATATCGACTATCTGCTCGACCGACTTGTCGCTGAGGCGCACCGGGCACGCGGCGTCTTCCACGGGTCTGCGGATCGCCGCCTCGCTCTCGTTCGCGTCGAGGCTGCGCAGAAAGACGACTCTGAACATGCGTTCGGAGAACGTTCGGGCTTCCACCAACTTGGGGAACAGGGTCGGCAGACCGGTCAGGACGAGCATCAGGGGCAGACCCTGTCGTTGCAGCGACTGGAAGGAGTCGAGGAGGAGCGACAGAGGATATTGCTCCTTCGACGAACGGTCCGCGAGATTCTGTGCCTCGTCGTAAGCAAAGATGATGCCGCGTACCCGGTACTCGCTCGATACGGCCTGCCAAGCCATCTGGAGCACGCCCTTGAGCTTGTCGAGAGACAGGCCGGGAGTGCGCTGATAGGTGTCGACCAGAGCCCGGTAGCCGAGTGTGTGCTGGATGCTCTTCGTGTCGGCCGCGAATCCGGCGGTACGGACCGCAGCCGTCCCGGTGACGATGCCGGAGGTGACCGGCGAGAGATCCGTGCAGATCCGTATCGCCATGCTGTCCTCGCTGACGCTGGCAGCCTCCGACAGGTCGGTCCCTACCCATAGCCATCCGTGTTCTGTAGCCAGCGGCTTGAACGAATCGAGCAGCACGGTCTTGCCCGTGCCCCGCAGCCCGGTGAGAATCATGTTCTCGACGATCGTGCGTTGGTCGAGCAGCCGCCGAAATTCCTCACGCTCTGCGCGCCTTCCGGCCAGGTACGGCGGCTGGTGACCTGCACCGGGACGGAACGGATTGGAGAATTCAGCCATGTCGAGGTTTCGCCTCCGAGAGCCCGATGTATGAATTTAGCCCATGTTTACCAAGTTGGCGG
>JAAXGX010000200.1 GCA_012271165.1 Vicinamibacteraceae bacterium
TCGGCTGGCCGTCGGCACAGGCCAGGATGATGCGTGCGCGGCGGGCAAGTTGGGGCGCCGAACGCGACCGCCGGGCGAGCGTGTTCAGGTGCTGTCGTTCGTCGTCGGTCAGGGTGACGGTGGTCGGGGGGCGGCCTCTCGGCAATGGGAACCTCCTGCGCCCTGCAACGAGGCACCGCCCCCATAGCATACACTTATTTCTGTTCCACAACCAGACGTTCCGCGAGGAATGGGGCACGCTGGTCGCGGTTCCGTCTGTTGTGGAGAACTACTTCCAGCAGATGGTTAGGCGTTTCGGATAACGAAGGTAGCGACTGATGGTCTGTGGCGAGAGTCGACTGCCGCCGCGGATCTCGTAGTTGGTCCGCGTGGCGGTGGTGGCCATGCCAGGAGTGTGCGCCGCAGCAACCGGGCCAGGGGGGGACGACGCCGAGCCGTCGCTACGCGCCCATATCGGGCGGCCGTGGGCCCCTGCGGCGACTCGCCCTTCGACCTTGCCGGCCGGCTCCGTCGCTACGCGCCCGTATCGGGCGGCCGTGGGCCCGGGAACCGGAAGCTCAGTCGAAGATCCCGAGCTGCAGCTTCGCCGCGTCGGACATCCGGTCCTTGTCCCACGGCGGCTCCCAGACCAGGTCGACCCGCGCGTCGGTGACGCCCTCGATGCCCTTGACCTTGCCCTGCACCTCAGCCGGCAGGGTCACTGCCGCGGGACATCCCGGCGCGGTGAGCGTCATCTTGATAACGGCCAGGCCGTCCTTGTCGACCGCGACGTCGTAGATGAGCCCGAGCTCGTAGATGTTGACCGGGATCTCCGGATCGAACACGGTCGAGAGCTGCTCGACGATGTGCGGCTTGAGCTCCAGCGTCCGGACCGGATCCGGCTCGATTGGCGGCGGGGGTTCCGCCGACGCGGCGCCCGGCTGTGCGGGCGGCCCCGCCGCGCCGGGCCCGGTGAGCGCGCTGGTATCGAACATCGACGACGCCGGCGGACCGCCCGGCGGCGGTAGCGGCGGCACTCGTGGAACCTGGGGCGGCGGCGCGGACCCGTCCACGTGCGGCGGGATGACCGGCTGTCCCGCTCCCGTCGGTGCGGCGCCTGCTACGCCCCCTCCC
The DNA here is from genome assembly GCA_012271165.1 of Vicinamibacteraceae bacterium. GTDB lineage: Bacteria > Acidobacteriota > Vicinamibacteria > Vicinamibacterales > UBA8438 > JAAXGX01. The sequence goes on from JAAXGX010000200.1 coordinate 1,114, forward strand.
GCCGCGGCCGCAGATGCTCCCGCCGCTCCGGCGGTCGCCTGCCCGAAGCCGCTCTGAGCGGTCTCCGAGGCTCCTCCCGCATCCGCCGGTCGTTCACCACCCCCGCCGCCGGGGCCGAGCGGCGGCGGCACGTCGTCTATCTTCAGGATGCCCATTGTCGGTGCTACTCCGTCGACACGACCTCGTGGCGATCCTCGACCGCCGCCCGCAGCGTGTGCCAGGCGAGGCTGGCGCACTTGACGCGAGCGGGGTAGTCGCGCACCCCGGCGAGGACGGCCAGCTTGCCCAGCAGCGCATCGTCGACCAGCGCGCCGTCATCCGTGACCAGGGCCAGGAACTGCTCGAAGAGGCGCCGCGCCTCGCCGAGCGTTCTGCCCTTGACGGCGTCGGTCATCAGCGACGCCGACGCCTTCGAGATGGCGCAGCCGGAGCCGAGGAAGCTGACGTCGGTGATGGTCTCCCCGTCGAGGTTGACGTAGACGGCCAGCCGGTCGCCGCAGAGCGGGTTGTAGCCGTCGGCATGCCGGTCGGCGCCGTCGAGCTCCCCGAAGTTGTGGGGATGCCGGTTGTGGTCGAGAATGACCTCCTGGTAGAGGTCGCGCAAGTCGCTCATACCGGAAACATCTCCCGCACTCGCTCGAGCGCGCGCACCAGCGCGTCGATCTCCGCGCGCGTGTTGTACATGGCCACCGAGGCGCGCGCCGTGGCCGGGACCCCGAAGCGGTACATGACCGGCTGCGTGCAGTGGTGGCCGGTGCGGACGGCAACCCCCTCGGTGTCGACGATGGTGCCGACGTCGTGCGGGTGCGCGCCCTTCATGACGAAGGCGAGGATGCTCGCCTTGTGCGCGGCGGTGCCGATGAGCCGCAACCCCTTGACCTCGGAGAGCGCCGCCGTGCCGTAGGCGAGAAGATCCGCCTCGTGCGGGGCGATGGCCTCGAAGCCGACTTCCTGCAGATAGTCGATGGCCGCGCCGAGGCCGACCACCCCGGCGATGTGCGGCGTGCCCGCCTCGAACTTGTGGGGCAGATCGGCGTAGGTCGTCTTCTCGAACGTCACCGAGCGGATCATGTCGCCGCCGCCCTGGTACGGCGGCATCCGCTCCAGCCACTCCTCGCGGCCGTAGAGCACGCCGATGCCGGTGGGGCCGTAGAGCTTGTGACCGGTGAGCGCGTAGAAGTCGCAGTCGAGCGCCTGCACATCCACCGGCATGTGGTAGACCGCCTGCGATCCGTCGATGAGCACGGGAACGTCGCGGCGCTTCGCCATGGCGACGATCTCGCGCACCGGGTTGATGGTGCCGAGCGAGTTCGACAGGTGCACCACCGAGACGAGCTTCGTGCGCGGCCCAATCAGTCGCTCGAGCTCGTCGAGCTGCAGCGTGCCGCTGTCGTCGATGGGCGCCACGCGGAGCTGCGCCCCGACCTGTTCGCACAGGAGCTGCCACGGCACGATGTTCGAGTGGTGCTCCATGTGGGTGATGACGATCTCGTCGCCCGGGCCGACGTGCCGCCGGCCGAAGCTGTGCGCCACCAGGTTGATGCTCTCCGTGGAGTTGCGCGTGAACACGATCTCGCGCGACGCCCGGGCGTTGAGGAACCGCTGGACCTTGATGCGCGCGGCGTCGTAGGCGGCGGTGGCCTCCTCGCTCAGCGTGTAGACGCCCCGGTGGATATTGGCGTTGCCGTCGCTGTAGTAGCGCGCCAGGGTGTCGAGCACCTGCCGCGGCTTCTGGGTGGTGGCGGCGTTGTCGAGGTACACGAGGCGATCGTCGCGGACCATCCGCTCGAGGATGGGGAAGTCCCGCCGGATGCGCTCGACGTCGAAGGCCGGCGGGGATGCAACGACGGCGCCACCGTGATCGTGAGAGCCAAGACGACTCCGGATCCCTTTGCCGTGCCCGGACGCACCATGCTCCAGTTCAGACATGACCTCAGCAGACATGGAACGACCCTCCGCCCGATCCCGGCAAATCCGCCAGCAGCAGATCGTCGAGCTGCTCGCGGATCGGCTCGACGGCGATGTGGTTCAGCAGGTCGCTGGCGAAGGCGTGGATGAGGGCGCTCCGCGCCTGCTCCAGCCCCAGCCCGCGGGCGCGCAGGTAGAAGAGCGCGTCCTCGTCGAGCTGTCCCACCGTGGCCCCGTGCGTGCACTTGACGTCGTCGGCGAAGATCTCCAACTCCGGCTTGGTGTTGATCTGCGCGTCCTCGGAGAGCAGCAGCGCCTTGTTGGTCTGTTTGGCGTCGGTTTTCTGGGCGTCGATGGCGACGATGATCTTCCCGTTGAAGACGGCGCGGGCCTCTCCGTCCAGGATCCCCTTGTAGAGCTCGTGGCTCGAGCAGTGCGGCTGCGCGTGGTGGATCGTGGTGTGGTTGTCGACCAGCCGACTGCCGTTCGCCAAGTAGAGGCCGTTCAGCGTGCACTCCACCCCTTCCCCGTCGAGCAGCGCCTGGGCGTCGTTGCGCACGATGGCGCCCCCCAGGGTGACCGCGTGCGACGAGAAGTTGGCCGCCCGGCCGAGCCGGACGTGCATCGCGCCTATGTGGTAACCGGTGGGACTCTCGCGCACTAGCTTGTAGTGGTCGACCACGGCGCTGGGCCCGGCAATGACCTCCGAGACCGTGTTCGTCAGGTACGGGGAATCGCCGCCGCCGTAGCTCTCGACGACCCGCACCTGCGCGTTCTCGCCGACTACGAGCAGCACGCGCGGATGGGTCATCACCGGCTCGCCGCCGGGGGGCGGCGACGTGATGAACAGCAACTGGATCGGCTGCTCGACCACGGTATCGGCAGGCACGCGCACGACCGCGCCGTCGTGAAGGAGCGCGGTGTTGAGCGCCGTGAACGCCTCGTTCTCGATGCCGGCGCCGGAAGCCACGCGCGCCTCGACTGCGGCCCGGGTCTCGTTCGCGTCCGAAGCGAGCACGTCCGCCAGGCTCAGCACCTCCACGCCGTCCGGCAGCGCGGAAACGTCCGAGGCGGGCGCCACGTGGCGGCCGTTGACGAACAGCAGTCCGGCCCCGATGCCCAGCGCGTGCGGCGCGGTATCTGCCTTGGCGGCCTCGCGCTCGGCCGGCGTGGCAAGCGTGAAGGCGGTATTGGCGATCGGCGCGACGTTGGTGAAGCGCCACGCCTCCAGCCGCGTGGTGGGCACCCCGAGCGCGGTGAAGCGCTCGAAGGCGCGGCGCCGCAGGTCTACAACTCCGTCCGGCGCGGCCGCGGTGCGGCGCACCGCCTCGAAGGCGTCGGCGTAGGCTTCAGCGGGAGCGAGTGTCGTCATCGGCATCCCGCTACGCGCCGACCTGCGCGGCGACGCCCTCGATCCAGCCGTAGCCCTTCTCCTCGAGCTCCAGCGCCAGGTCCTTGCCGCCCGACTTGACGATGCGGCCGTCCGACAGCACGTGCACCACGTCGGGCACGATGTAGTTGAGCAGCCGCTGGTAGTGGGTGACCACCAGGATCGCCCGCTCCGGGCTGCGCATCGCGTTGACGCCGGCCGAGACGGTCCTCAACGCGTCGATGTCGAGCCCCGAGTCGGTCTCGTCCATGATCGCAAGCTTCGGCTCGAGGACCGCCATCTGGAAGATCTCGTTGCGCTTCTTCTCGCCTCCGGAGAAGCCCTCGTTGACCGGGCGCTTCAGCAGGTCCTGGTCGATGTGGAGCACCTGCATGCGCTGCTTGACCAGGGCCATGAAGTCCATCGCGTCGAGCTCGGGCTCGCCGCGGTGCTTGCGGACCTCGTTGAGCGCCGCCTTCAGGAGATAGGCGTTGTTGACGCCGGGAATCTCCACCGGATACTGGAACGCGAGGAAGATGCCCTCGCGCGCGCGCTCCTCCGGCTCCATCTCCAGCAGGTCCCGGCCGTTGTAGGCAACCGACCCTGCCGTCACCTCGTACTCCTCGCGGCCGGCGAGCACTGCCGCGAGGGTGCTCTTGCCGGAGCCGTTGGGCCCCATGATGGCGTGCACCTCGCCCGCCTTCACCGACAGGTCGATGCCTCTGAGAATGCCCCGGCCGGCGACCGAGGCGTGCAGATTCGTGACTTCGAGCATGCTGTGTTGACGTTCCTTCCTTGCGGCGGCGCGACGCCGTTGGATTGACCGGCGGCGCCGGCGGGTCCGCCCCGTTTATCCGACGCTGCCCTCCAGGCTGACGCCGAGCAGCTTCTGCGCCTCGACCGCGAACTCCATCGGCAGCTCGCGGAAGACCTCCTTGCAGAAGCCGTTGACGATCATGTTGACCGCGTCCTCGGTCGACAGGCCGCGCTGGCGGCAGTAGAAGATCTGGTCCTCGCCGATCTTCGACGTCGACGCCTCGTGCTCGACCTGCGACGACGTGTTGCGCACCTCCAGGTAGGGAAAGGTGTGCGCGCCGCACTTGTCGCCGATGAGCAGCGA
>JAAXGX010000179.1 GCA_012271165.1 Vicinamibacteraceae bacterium
AGTTGTGGTACAGGTGGGTCAGGTCGACGCCGCCCAGCATGAACTTCGGCGCGGGCGACGTGACCGACGTCCCCACGTAGACCAGGTTCAGCGCCGGGTCGACGCTCGGCACCATCCACGAACCCACGTGCCGCCGCTCCTCGAACGGCACGTCGCCCCACGTCTCGTCGCCCGGCTCGCCGGGACCCGGGATGAGCCGCGTCCGCCACAGCTCCGCCCCGGTCGCCGGGTCGTGCGCCGTGATGATGCAGCCGTGCGGACCGCCGCGCGGGTCGCAGCTCCGACCCGAGAACACCTTCCCCAGCGCCGCGATCGGACCCGACGTCTGGTTCGCCGGGTTCACCGTGTAGTCGAGAATCTGCGTATCCCAGACCACCTCGCCCGTCTCCGCGTGCAGCGCGAAGATGTGGTCGTCCATGCTCGTGTCGATGATCAGCTCGCCGTGGATGGACAGGTTCCGGTTGGTCTCGGTCAGGGTGCCGCCGATCATGTACTCGCCCAGGTCGTCCGGGCGGGGGCGGGTGTGCTGCCAGAGCAGGTCGCCCGACGCCGCGTCGAGCGCCTGGATGATGTCGCGCGGGTTGGGCATGAACATCACGCCGTCGCGCACGAGCGGCGTCCCCTGCTGACGGCCCGGCGCGAGCGCGCGCGTCCACACCAGCCGGAGCTGGGCGACGTTGTCGCGGTCGATCTGGTCGAGCGGACTGTAGCCCCAGCCGTCCAGCGTCCGGCGCCACATCAACCAGTCGTCGGGACTCGGATTTTCCAGCTCCGCATCCGTGACCGGCCGGATGCGCTCCTCCTGCGCCAGGCCGGGAGCCACCGTCACGAACGCCAGCACGGCGGAGACACAACACGCGACGGACGCCAACCGGACCTGGAACGACGGGCTGCCGAATGCGAGCATGACCCCTCCTCTGCCGTCTCGAATCAGAAGAACCGCAACGAGTAGCCCACCCGGACCCCGCGGCCCATCTCCGCGGCCAGATCCTTGATGAACGACGTGTGGTTGCGATAGAGCGCGTTCGTCAGGTTGAAGCCGCTGAACGACAGGACGTGCGCCACGTGCTGGCGCGGCCAGATGTAGGACGCGTCCAGGTTGACCACCGAATAGCTGCCCGTCTCGGTCTCGACCCGGAAGATGCGGTCCTGGCGCGCGGCGAACAGCAGCTCCGGGCTGACCGTCAACTGCCCCACCGGGATGTCGAGGCTCAGCGTGCCGCGCAGCGGCGGTATGCGCGGCAGCGGCTCGCCCGTGGTCGTCAGGGTCGCCTGCACGTAGCCCATTCCGAGCGTGGCCCAGACCTGACCGCCCAGGCGCAGGCTGCCGCGCGCGTCGAAACCGACGAAGCGGCTGTTGCCCTGCTGGATGTTCAGGATCCGCAGGTTGTCCACGATGTCGTTGGTCAGGTCGCCGAAGATGAAGTTGTCGATGCCGTACACGTAGAAGTTCGCCTCGCCCAGGACCCGGCCGACGGTCTGCCGGAAGCTCACCTCCAGACCGCGCATCGTCTCCGCCTCGAGGTCGGGGCTGCCGATCTCGAAGTTCCCCAGGTGCGGGCCGAAGTTGTAGAGCTCCTCGAGCGCCGGTATGCGATGCGAGCGCGTGAAGTTGGCCACGACCGCGCTGCTGCTGCCGAGATCCGCGTGCATGCCGACGGACGCCGACGCCGCGATGAACTGCCGGTCGCGGGGATCGGGCGGCGCCAGCACGCGCTCTTCCCCCTCGTCACCATGGTCGTGGTCGTGGTCGTCGCCCTCGTCGTGATCGTGCCCGTGATCATGGTCGTGGTCGTCGCCGTGGCCGTGGCCGTGGCCGTCTTCGTGGTCGTGACCGGGCAGGACGGGGCGGCCGGCCGCATCGTAGCCGGTGCGCTCGAGGCGGCCGCCGACCTGCACCCGCAGGCGTCCGAGGGTCAGCTCCTCGTAGCCGAAGGCCGAGAGCGAGACCTGCTGCGTGCGCGGCGAGATAGCCTCGGCGCCCGTCGCGGCGACGTTGCGGAACCGCAGCTCCGAGCCGAACCGGCCGGTGAGATGCTCCTGCTGGCGCTGATAGACCAGGGTGCGCGTGATGTAGGTCCGGTTGTCGTAGCGCGTATCGATGTTGTCGATGCCGCCGAGGGTGTCGACGTGGTCGTCCTGGACGTCGATCACGTGGAAGCCGGTGCGGATCCCCTGGATCACGGGGTTGTCGATGTTGCGCACGCCGATGTCGAGCCGGCCCACGCGGCGTCGGGAAGCGAGGTCGATCTCGAGCCGATCCCCGGGGTCGTGCCCGTGGGCTTCGTGATCGTGCTCGTCCTCCCTGCCGTGGGAGTGGAAGCGGTCCTCGAAGGGCAGGCCGAAGCGGCTGTTCTCCTGCGTGAGGCTGAGGCTCGTGAAGAAGCGGTCGCCGAAGTAGCCGAGCCCGGCGCGGCCGCTCGACAGCTCGGCCGCCGAGTTGAAGACGCTCCCTTCCGGCGTGTCGTAGTCACCCGACTGCCGGTAGGTGCCGCTGCCCCAGTAGAGGAGGCTGCCGCGGGAATGTTGCAGGTTGGCGTACGTGCCGACCTGCGCGTTCGCGCTCGTGGCATCGGCGCCGAACCTCCCCCGCGTGCCGTCGAGCAGCGTGTCGCCGTAGCTCGCGGGCGGCGTGAGCAGGTTGCGATAGGCCGCGTGCGGCGTGATCACGTTGATGAGGCCGACGATATTCGACCCGTAGAGCAGCGTGGCCGGCCCGCGCGTGACCTCGATGCGCTCGGCGCTGTGCGGGTCGATCGTGAGGCCATGGTGATCCGAGGTGCTGGACAGGTCGCCCGCCGGGATCCCGTCCTCTATGATGTGCACCCGATCGCCGCCGAAGCCCCGGACGATAGGCCGGCTCGCCCCGGGTCCGAAGCTGCGGTTCGCAATGCCGGGCTCGTCCTCGAGCGCCTCCCCGATGGTGCCGGGCGCCTCGCGGGCGATATCGAAGGCGTCGAGCGTCGTGACCGCGTTGAACGCCTGGAGCGTCGCCTCGGCCCCGACGGTCGCCTCGGCGACGACGGTCACCTCCTCGCGCAGCGGCGACAGGGTGAGCGCGAAGTCCACGGTGACCGTCTCGCCGGCGGCCACGGTCACGGACTCCTGGACGGTGATGAGGTGCTCGCGCTGCGCCGTGACCACGTATGAGCCGGCCGGGATGTCCGTGAACTCGAAGACACCATTGTCGGTGAACGTGAACGCGCCCGTGCCAAGGATGAGGATGACCGCGCCGTCGACCGGGTCGCCGTTCTCCACCAGGGTGACGGTGCCGCGCAATGCGCCGGTCTCCTGCGCCTGGATCGGCACCACTGCCAGGGCCAGTGTGACGGCCAGGACTCCATATCGGAGTCTTGCGTGAAACATGCGCCAATCATAGCGAACGGGGCCCGGATTCCCCACCGGTGTAGCATGGCGCCGTGCTCGACGTTCACGCGACCGCCGAACGGAGTCGGCGATGCTGATTGCCCTGGGTGGTCTCCCCGGCGTCGGCAAGTCGACCCTCGCCGCGGCGCTGGCCCAGCGCATGCGGGCCGTGAATCTGCGCATCGACACGATCGAGCAGGCGCTGCGGAACGTCGGCCTGACGGTGTCGGGCCCGGAGGGATATCTCGTCGCCCGCGATCTCGCGGAGGACAATCTGCGCATCGGCCACACGGTGATCGTCGACTCGGTCAATCCGCTGGCGATTACCCGCGACTACTGGCGCGAGACCGCGGCGCGCCTGGCGGTGGAGCTCGTGGAGATCGAGGTGGTTTGCAGCGACAGACGCCTGCACCGGGAGCGGGTCGAGTCGCGCGCAGCCGACATCCCCGGGCATGTGCTCCCGACCTGGCAGCAGGTCCTGGACCGCCGCTACGAGCCGTGGACCGGCGCCCACGTGGTCGACACCGCGGGGCGCAAGCCGGAGGACGCCGTGTCGCAGGTAGAGGCTATCGTGCGCCCGCGCCCGTCGTGAGCGTTGCAGTCGTCGGAGCCCGACACGACGCCCGCTATTCGGTCCCGCCCAGGGAACGGAGCAGGTCTGCCGTCGGCGTACGTCCCCCGCTGGCCTCCCAGGCCGCGTAGGCTTCTCGATAGCGTCCGAGGGCGGCGCCGCCGATGGCCGATCCGTCGGGGGCCTCCGGCGGCGCGAGCGCAACGGCCAGTGGTGTCTGTCCCATCCGGTTCCGCGTGTTGACGAGCGCGCCCCGCTCGGCGAGGAGCCGAATGACGCTGTCGAACCGGCTGGCCGCCGCCACGTGCAGGGCGGTGTCGCCGGACAGACTGGCGGCGTTCACGTCCACGCCGAGATCGAGCGCCGATCCGACCGCTTCCAGAATCTGCCCTTCCGCGAGCCGGAGTCGAAGCAGCCCCGTTGTTCTCCCGCCGGCCGCAACCGCGGCGGCCGTCCGGCCATCCTGCAGCGGCAGCGACGTGTCGGCGCCGGCGTCGGCCAGGAGCCGCATGAGCCCGGTATCGGAGCGCCGGGCGGCCAGCACGAACGGCGTCGCGCCGACCAGGAACTTGTCGAAGGCGAACGCGCGCATGTCGCGCCGCTTGAGCAGCGAGCCCCGCGCGAGCCGTACGTCGGGATTCGCGCCATGGGCCAGGAGCGTCTCCACCAGCTCGCGATCGCCGCGCAGCGCGGCCCAGTGCAGGGCCGCCTGTCCGGCGTCGGCGGCGTCCGGGTCCGCGCCATTCTCCAGCAGCACCGCGGCGACCCCGTGGAAGCCGTGCTGGGCCGCGACGACCAGCGGGGTGGTGCCGACCGCGGCGGTGCCGTCGATTGGCGCGCCGGCGGCCACCAGCAACTCGGCCGACGCCGCGTCCCCGTGGCGCGCGGCAAACAGCAGCGGCGTGAAGCCGCCCTGCTCGACCCACACGGCGCCCTCGGTCTTGCCGAGGCTCTGCTGGCAGCACAACAGGACGTGCCGGCGGGACGACTTCGTCCGGGCGTGCAGATCCGCTCCGGCTTCCAGCAGCGCCCGCACGACCTCCGGATGTCGCCGCGCAACGGCCCACATGAGCGCGGTCTGTCCCTGTGCGCCCTCCCTCGCGTTCACGTCGGCGCCGTGGGCGAGCAGCGACCGCACCGCGGCGGCGTTGCCCTGGCGGGCGGCGATCATGAGCGGCGTGCCGCCGGTGTCCGGCGCGACGTTCGGGTCGGCGCGCGCCTCCAGCAGCTTCGCGACCATGGCCGCGCTGCCGGCTGTCGTCGCGACCCAGAGCGGTGTGGCGCCCAGATCGTTCGTGGCGTCCACGGCCGCGCCGGCGCGGATCAACAGGCCCGCCGTCTCCAGGTCGTTGAGGTGGGCCGCCCAGTGGAGGGCGGTCGCGCCGTCGCCCTGCCGCGCGTTCACGTCGGCGTCCCGCCCGAGGTGCTCGCGCACCCCGGCCGCATCGCCGCTCCTGGCGGCCCGCAGCAACTGGGCGTCGGCGGCGCTCGCGCCCAGTGTCGCGGCGCCGGCCAGCAGTCCGATCGACCACGCGCGGAGGCGCCTCGTCGAAATGCGCATGTATCGTGCCCTCCCCGGACAGCGACCCGACGCCGGTGCAACGGAAGGAGCCCGGCAGTGGGCCGAGTCTACCACGGCCGCAGAAAGCCTGACGTTCCGTGCGGTCACGATGCTATCATCCGGGCTGATTCGGTGCCGGGAGACATGGACATGGCACGCTGGCGCTTCCTGGGCGGGCTGATGGCGGCGGGGTTCGTTTTCCTGTCCCCCCTGTCGGCCAGCGAGGCTTCGTCTTCACCGCAGCAGGTCGCGCCGGCGAAGCCTTCTCCGCTGCGCCCGGTACTGAACCGCTACTGCCTCGGTTGCCACAGCGACAGGCTGCGGACGGCCGGTCTCTCGCTGGAGGCGCTGGATACGGTCCACGTCGCCGAAGGGGCGGAGGTCTGGGAAGAGGTCCTCCGCAAGCTCCGGAGCGGCGCGATGCCGCCGCCGGGCCGGCCGCGACCCGACCGGGCGGTCGTGGAGGACGTGCTCGCGTGGCTCGAGGCGGAGCTGGACGGCGCCGCCGCGGCCGCTCCCAATCCGGGCCGGACGGACAGCGTCCACCGGCTCAATCGCGCCGAGTACCAGAACGCGGTTCGCGATCTGCTGGCGCTGGACGTCGACGTCACGTCCCTGCTGCCGGCCGACAGCGCGGACGAGCACGGCTTCGACAACATCGCCGGCATGCTGTCGGTATCGCCGACCCTCCTGGACCGCTACCTGTCGGCGGCGCGGAGGCTGAGCCGGCTTGCGGTCGGACTTCCGCCGGGTGGGCCCACCACCGAGGAATACCGGGTCTGGCTCGATCAGGACGACTACCTGGGCGAGGACCTGCCGTTCGGCTCGCGGGGAGGCGCCGCCATTCGCCATCGCTTTCCGGTCGACGGCGAGTACGTCATCGACGTCCGCCTGTACCGCCAGCTGTTCGACGTGGTCATCGGGCTCGGTTCGCCGCACGAGGTCGAGATCCGGGTGGACGGCGAGCGGATCCGGTCCGCGGTCATCGGCGGCGAGGAGACCGACGGGGCCCCGCCGGCCGCATTCGTCGGCGACATCTTCGGGAGCCCGGCCTGGGAGCAGTACGCCCGGAACGTCGACGCCGGACTCGAGGTGCGGCTGCCGGCGAAGGCCGGCTCGCATCTCGTGACCGTTTCCTTCCTGGGACGTCCGACCGAGGTCGAGGACGGCGTTCCCCACCCGCCGCGCTACCCGGAGCGTGACGAGTCGCTCGAGAGCAACCCGTGGGTTCACACCGTCGCCATCCGCGGCCCGTACGAGGTGCTGGGCCCGGGCGATACGCCGAGCCGCCGCAAGATTTTCACCTGCCGGCCCACGGGACCCCGCGCCGAGGAGCCCTGCGCGGAGCGGATTCTCACGGCGCTCGCCAGCGAGGCGTATCGCCGGCCCGCGACCGGGCGCGAGGTGCAAACGCTCCTGCGGTTCTACCGGGAGGGCCGCCGCGACGGCACGTTCGACGACGGGGTCCAGTTCGCGCTCGAGCGGCTCCTGGCCGACCCGAAGTTCCTGTTCCGCATCGAGCGGGAGCCGGTCGACCTCGCCGCGGGCGCCGTGTACGCCGTCAGCGATCTTGAGCTTGCGTCGCGCCTGTCGTTCTTCCTGTGGAGCAGCATTCCCGACGCCGAGCTGATCGGTGCGGCGGCGCGCGGAGAGCTCCGCGACCCCGAGCGGCTCGAGCGGCAGGTCCGGCGCATGCTGGCCGACGACCGCTCGCAGGCCCTCGTGGACAACTTCGTCGGCCAGTGGCTCCTGTTGCGCAATCTGACGGGTGCGGCGCCGGATCTGAACGCCTTCCCCGACTTCGACGAGAACCTGCGCGAGGCGTTCGAGCGGGAGACGAGGCTGTTCGTCGAGAGCACGTTCCGGGAGGACCGCAGCGTGGTCGACCTCCTGCGCGCGAACTACACGTTCATGAACGAGCGACTCGCGCGGCACTACGGCGTCCCGAACGTGTACGGCAGCCACTTCCGGCGCGTCACGTTCGGCGACGACGAGCCGCGCGGCGGGTTGCTCGGCCAGGGGAGCTTCCTGACGGTGACGTCGTATCCGAATCGAACGTCGCCGGTGCTGAGAGGCCGCTGGGTCCTCGAGAGCCTCCTGGGCACGCCGCCGCCCTCGCCGCCGGCGGACGTGCCGGGCCTCCCGGACCGCGGCGAGGGCGGCCGGCCCGCGGCGGTCCGGGAGCGGCTGGAACGGCACCGCGAGAACCCGGCCTGCGCCACTTGCCACGCCCCGATGGACCCGTTGGGCTTTGCGCTGGAAAACTTCGACGCCGTGGGCGGCTGGCGCGACGCCGACAACGGCATGCCCGTGGACAGCTCGGCCGTGCTGCCCGACGGAACGCGGTTTCGGGGCCCGGCCGGCCTCCGCGCGTTCCTGGTGAGCCAGCACCGTCAGTTCGTCGGCGCCATGACGGAAAAGCTGCTGGCGTATGCGCTGGGCCGCCGGCTGGAGCACTACGACCGCCCGGCGGTGCGCGCCATCGTGCGCGATGCCGCTGCGCGCGACTATCGCCTGTCCGAAATCGTTCTGGGCATCGTCAGGAGCCCGGCGTTCCAGATGCGGCGCGCGTCCGCGGATCCTTCACCGACACGGGGAGCCCGACCATGATGATCACGAAGACAGCGTTGCCACGGCGCAGCGTCCTGCGCGGCATGGGCGCCGCGGTGGCACTGCCGCTGCTGGATGCGATGGTGCCGGCGCTCACCGCGTTCGCGAAGACCCCGGCGGCCCCCGTCCGACGCCTGGGCGTGGTCTACGTGCCGAACGGCATGATCATGCCCAGTTGGACGCCGGCCGGCCAGGGTCCGCTCGACCTCTCGCCGACCCTCCAGCCGCTGGCGTCCTTCCAGGATCGCATGCTCGTCTTCTCGGGCCTCGACGGCGTGCAGAACCGCGGCGGCACGCATACGACCGCGGCGACGAGGTTTCTGACCGGCGTGGTCGGGAAGCGCACCGCCCAGGGCATCGAGGCCGGCACGTCGATCGATCAGATCGCCGCCAGGCAGTTCGGCCGGCACACGCAACTGGCTTCGCTCGAGCTCGCGCTCGACCGCCTCGACCTCGTCGGTACGTGCGACAACACCACGTGCGCCTTCATCAACTCGCTCTCGTGGACCAGTCCGACAACGCAGGCGCCGGCCGAGGACAACCCCCGCGTGGTGTTCGAGCGGCTGTTCGGCGACAGCGGGACGACCGACCCGGCCGAGCGCAGGCTGCGCCTGCGGCGGAGCCGCAGCATTCTCGACTCGCTGCTCGAGTCGCTGTCGGATCTCGAACAGGAGCTCGGCTCCGGCGACCGCTCCCGTCTCGACGAGTACCTGACGGCCGTGCGCGACGTGGAGCGGCGCATCCAGAACGCCGAGGCGCAGAGCGCGATGGATCTGCCCCTGGTGGAGCAGCCCGGCGGCGTCCCGGCGAGCTACGAGGAGTACTGCGGGCTGATGTGCGACCTGCAGGTGCTGGCCTACCAGTGCGATCTGACACGGGTGGTGACGTTCATGCTGGGCCGCGAGTACAGCGGGCGGACCTACCCGCAGATCGGCATCGCCGAGGCCCATCATCCGCTGTCGCATCATCAGGACGATCCGGCGAAGATCGCGCTGCTCGCGAAGCTGAACACGTACCACGCCGCGCTGTTCGCGTCCTACCTGGAGAAGCTGCAGCGGACGGCCGACGGCGACGGATCGCTGCTCGACCACACGCTGCTCCTGTACGGCGCCGGCATGGCGGACGGCAACACCCACGACTCGCAGAATCTCCCGATGATGCTGATCGGATCGCAGGAGCACTTCCGCTTCAGGGGCGGACGCCACCTGCGGTACGAGCACGAGCCGGCGGCGTCGCTGCTCGTCACCGTGCTGGACAAGCTCGGCGTGCCCGTCGAGCGAATCTCCAACAGCCGCGACCCGCTCGATCTCGACGCGCCGGTGAATCCGCTGGCGGGAGTCTGACCGGACAGACAGCCCGGCCGGCCCAGGTCTGGCGTTCTAGCTAGCTGTGAAGACGTTGACGGCCGCGGGTGCCGACCCTCCACTGGCCGAGGCAGTGGTAATCGTTGCCACACAAGCACGAGACGCGAGAGTAACCCGTCCCGAGCTGGACGCAGCACTTTTCGGCACTCGAGGTTCGGCTCGTCAAGTGGATGATCGGCGCCCTCGTCGCCCAGGCCGCTGCGCTCGCTGCAATCCTCCGGTTCATCGTCTGATGTCGTCGGCCTCATCAGGCGTACCCTCTCGGTCCAGTGCCGAGATCCGGAACGCTCAAGACCGGCATCCGCCCAGGGCCGGGAGACGCCACCGGCAGCGACACTAATCCGGCAAGGCGAAGACGAACAGGTTGTTGCCGAAGCTCGGGCTCAACTCCGGCGTCAGCTCCAGAAAACGGCCGTAGCCGGTGCTGATCGCCACGTACTGCCGGCCGTCGACCGCGTAGGTGATCGGGAAGCCCGAGACGGGCGAGCCGAGGTTGATCTCCCAGAGTATCTCGCCGGTCTCGTGGTCGAACGCCCGGAACCGGCCGTTGACGTCGCCGCCGAACACGAGCCCGCCGCCGGTCGCGGCCAGCGCCATGGTCGCCGCCCGCTGCTCGTACTGCCAGACGATCTCGCCCGTCTCCGCCGAGATCGCGTGCACCGCGCCCACCTGGTCGGTCCCCGGCGCGATCTCGGGACGCCAGGCGATCGCGTACAGCCGGCGCGCCTCGTCCTCCTCGTCGGGCTCGACCATCGCGCGCATCTGCGAGCAGACGTTGCGCAGCGGCATGTACATCGTGTTGGTCAGCGGGCTGTAGGCCCCCGCCTCCCAGTCCTTCCCGCCGCTGGCGTGCGGGCACGCCAGCACGGTCTGACCGCGGGCAGAGAAGACCAGCTCCGCGTTCTCCGTCACCGCGCCCGTCGCCCCGTCGATGCCGCTGATCACGTTCTGCGTGATCGTCG
>JAAXGX010000082.1 GCA_012271165.1 Vicinamibacteraceae bacterium
GGCTCGGGGCGCAGCCCCGTCTGATCAAAAAATCGCGACCGGCACGACGGTCGAGCCGGTGGCGCCCTGGATCTTGAGCGGCTGCACGACGAAGGCGAACTCGTGCACCCCGGCGGCGGCCAGCTCGTCCAGCCGCATGCGCTCGACGAGGTGGATACCGTGGACGACGAGCATCATCTGGTGAATCGGCAGCGAGACCTCCGGGTCCGGGTTGGGTGAGACCTCGATCGGCTGGTTGTCGGCGCCGAGCAGCATCGGATCGTGCTCCACCAGCCACTCGGCCGCGGCGACGCCGATGCCCGGGTTCGTCGCCATGAAGCGCTCCCCGTCGGTGTCCCAGAGCACGCCCCAGCCGGTGTGGATCAGCACGGCGTCGCCGGGCTCGAGGGCCACGCCCTGCCGGTCGAGCGCCTGCTGCAGGTCGTCGACCGTGATCTCGTACGTGTCGGGCAGCATGTCGACGCCCTTGAGCGCCGCCACGTCGATCAGCACGCCGCGCGTCATGAGCGTGCCGACGTTCTCGACGCCCAGGCGCGCGAAGCCGTCGCGCGTCATGACCTCGTTCTGGTCGAAGCAGTTGTAGAGGCTGTCGCCGATGGTCTGGTGGGCGAAGCCGTCGAACTGCGTGCCCACCTGGCCCATCTCGGTGACGACGAGCTCCTCGTTCGAGGCGCGGCGGTTGGTGCCGGCGGGCGCGCCGGTGGGCTTCATGTAGAGGTCGAAGTGCCGGGCGCCGAGCGGTATCCCCCCGTGCAGGACCTGGCCGAGCTCGATCACCCGTCCGGTCCGGATCAGGCCCGCCGCGCGGAGCACGGTCTCCGGGCCCATGTGATTTGCTGCGCCCCGCTCGTCGCCGGCGCCCCACCTGCTGGGACAGCGCTCGTCGGGCGCCGGCGGCGTCCAGGACTGGGCGGCGGCGGGCGCGCCGGCGGCGAGGGTGAGCACGAACGAGGTGACGGCGACGACGGCTACGGCAGTGAATCGCATGATCTTCCTCCGTGAACTGGTCCGGCCACAACTCCGCACCGCAGAACGGCGCAGGCGACCACGTCCGCTAGTCTAAATCACCCGGCGCCCCGTCCGGCCGGGGCCGTTTGACAGTCTCGCGGCGCCTGCACTAAGGTACGCGGCAGCATGCAGCGCACGGGCCACCATTCGAATCATCATCGGCCGCGACATGGCGGGCACAGGTGGTGCGCGTGAGCTAGGCGAGAGAACCGGGATTGTTGGCGCAACAAAACGGGCCTCGCCGAGCATCGGCGAGGCTTTTTTCGTTGGGCGCGGAGACACGCGATGGACTTCACGAAACTCGATGGGCTGATTCCGGCGGTCATACAGGACGACGAGAGCAACGAGGTGTTGATGGTGGGCTTCATGAACCCGGAGGCGCTCGACCGGACCACTGCCTCGGGGTTCGCCACGTTCTTCAGCCGCACCCGGAACACGCTCTGGACCAAGGGCGAGACGTCGGGCAACCGGCTGCAGGTCGTGCGCATCCTGACCGACTGCGACGACGACACGGTGCTGGTGCGCGTCAAGCGCCTCGGGGACGGCAACGTCTGCCACACGGGGACGCGCTCCTGCTTCGTCCGCGAGCTCGACGCCGCCGCGGTGAGCGCGTCATGAAGCTGCGGCTCGGACTCCCCAAGGGGTCGCTGCAGGACTCCACCGTTCAGCTCTTCGCGCGCGCGGGCTTCAACATCTACGTCGGCCCGCGCTCCTACTTCCCGACCATCGACGACCCGGAGATCGAGTGCACGCTGATCCGCGCCCAGGAGATGGCGCGCTACGTCGCCGTCGACGCGGTCGACGCCGGTCTGACCGGGCAGGACTGGATCGCCGAGCACCAGGCGGCCACCGGCGATCGGGTCGTGACCATCGCGGACCTGATCTACTCCAAGCAGAGCTTCCGCAAGGTCCGCTGGGTCCTCGCCGTGCCGGAGGAGTCGCGCTTCCGCACCCCCGAAGATCTGCAGGGGGCCACCATCGCCACCGAGCTGGTGCGCGCCACCGAGTCGTACTTCGCCGCCCGGAACGTGAAGGCCAACGTCGAGTTCTCCTGGGGCGCGACCGAGGTGAAGCCCCCGGATCTGGCTGACGCCATCGTCGAAGCCACCGAGACAGGCTCGACGCTGCGCGCCAACCACCTGCGCATCATCGACACCGTCCTGGAATCGAACCCGCAGCTCATTGCCAGCGAGGCGGCCGCCGCCGACCAATGGAAGCGGGAGAAGCTCGACAACATCGCGCTGCTGCTCAGGGCCGGCATCGAGGCGCAGGACCGCGTGGGACTGATGCTCAACGTGCAGCGGGGCGACCTGAGCCGCATCCTGACCCTCCTGCCGGCGCTGCAGCGGCCGACCGTGGCGCCGCTGAGCGACGACGAGTGGGTGTCCATCAACACGGTGCTCGACGAGCGCACCGTGCGCGAGCTGATCCCCAAGCTGAAGGCCGCCGGCGGCCACGGCATCGTGGAGTATCCTCTGAACAAGATCGTGCTGTAGGCAGCCCGACCCGCATGAAGGTCACCTCCTCCTCGAACGCGCGCACCCGGCGGCGGCTGCTCGACAGGCAGCAGGCGTCCGACCCGGACGTGACCAGGCGCGTGGCCCGCATAGTCGGAGGCGTCAGGCGCCGCGGCGACGCCGCCCTCGGCGACTACGTCCGGCGGCTCGACGGCTGGACCGGGCCGCTCGAGGTCCCGCCCGACGAGATTCGCCGGGCCGCCGCCGACGTGCCGCCGGCCGTCCGGCGCGCCATCAAGGCTGCCGCCCGGCGCATCCGGCGCATCGCGAAGCGCCAGGTGCCGCAGGGCTGGAAGGTGTCCACGGCGCCCGGCGTGGTCGTGGAGCAGCGCGTCACGCCGCTCGGGCGCGTCGGCTGCTACGTGCCCGGCGGACGCTACCCGCTGCCGTCGTCGCTGCTGATGACGGCCATCCCGGCGCGTGTCGCCGGCGTGGCCGAGGTGGTCGCCGCCAGCCCGAGCCTCGATCCGACCGTCTGCGAGGCCGCGCTGGAGGCCGGCGTGTCGCGGCTGTTCCGGATGGGCGGCGCGCACGCCGTCGCGGCGCTGGCGTACGGCACGGCGACCGTGCCGCGGGTCGAGAAGATCGTCGGCCCCGGCAACGTCTGGGTCGCGGCCGCGAAGGCCCTCGTCGCGGCCGACTGCCCCATCGATTTCCTCGCCGGGCCGACCGAGATCGTCGTTGTGGCAAGCGAGGGCAACGCCGCGTGGCTCGCGGCCGACCTGGTGGCGCAGGCCGAGCACGATCCGGACGCGCGCGCCGTGCTGCTGACGCCGAGCGTGAGCCTGGCGCGCGCCGTGGCCCGCGAGGTCGACCGCCAGCTCGCCGAGCATCCGGCGGCGCGGCCGTCCATCGAGAGCCACGGTCTGGCCGTCGTCACGGCCAGCCTGGACGAAGCCGTCGAGCTGGCCAACGAGATTGCGCCGGAGCACGCCGTGTGCGACCTGGAGACGGTCGCGCGGCGGCTCACGCGCGCCGGCACGGTCTTCGTGGGGCCCTACGGCGCGCAGGCGGCCGGCGACTACGCGACCGGTTCGAACCATGTCCTGCCCACCGGGGGGGCGGCCCGGTTTCGCGGCGGGCTCGGCGCCGCGGACTTCGTGCGCGTCGGCAGCGTCCAGCGCCTGACCGCTCCCGGACTCCGCCGCCTCGCGCCCACCGTCATCTCGCTGGCCAACGCCGAGGGCCTCACCGCCCACGCGGCGTCGGTCGCCGCCAGGCTGCGATGAGCACGGCGGAGCGGCGCGCCCGGATCGACCGGCGCACCCGCGAGACGCGGATCGGCCTGCGGCTCGACCTCGACGGCCAGGGCGAGTTCGAGGTGCGCACCGGCATCCGCTTCCTGGACCACATGCTGGAGCTGGTGGCCCGGCACGGCGTCATGAACCTGACGGTGGACGCGGAGGGCGACCTCGACGTCGATCAGCATCACACCGTCGAGGACGTCGGCATCGCGCTCGGCGAGGCGGTGAGCCAGGCCCTCGGATCGCGGCGCGGCATCAACCGGGCCGGCTACTTCGTCATGCCGATGGACGAGACGCTGGGCGTGGCCGCCATCGACCTGAGCGGCCGCGTGCACACGGTCGTCGACCTGCGGGTGCGCGCCCGGCTGGTGGGCGACCTGCAGACCGAGCTCGTCACGGACTTCTTCGAGGGGTTCGCGCAGGGGGCGCGGGCCAACGTGCACCTCAAAGTGCTCTACGGCCGCTCCAGCCATCACAAGGTGGAGGCCGTCTTCAAGGCGTTCGCGCGCGCCTTGCGCGTCGCCTGCTCGCGCGACCGTCAGCTCGGCGAGAGCCTGCCGAGCACCAAGGGGCTGCTCTAGCGTCATGATTGCGCTCGTCGACTACGGCGCCGGGAACCTGACGTCGGTCAGAAAGGCCCTGCGGCATCTCGGCGCGCGGTTCGCGACGCCGGCGACGCCGGCGGAGATGGCGGGCGCGTCGGCCATCATCGTGCCGGGCGTCGGCAACTTCGAGGCGACGACCGCCCTCGCGCCGGACTGGCGCGACAGGATCGCTGCGGCGGTCGCGGGCGGCACGCCGCTCCTGGGCATCTGCGTCGGCCTCCAGTGGCTCTTCGAGGGCAGCGACGAGGCACCGGGCGTAGCGGGGCTGGCGGCCATGTCGGGCACCTGCGCCCTGATCCGCGGCGACGAGTACGACGGCTTCGGCAGGTTCAAGGTGCCGCACGTGGGCTGGAACAGCCTGCACGTCAGGCGCGACTCGTGGCTGCTCGCAGGCGTGCGCGAAGGCGACCAGGTCTACTTCACGCACTCGTACGCCGCGCCGGTCACCGCCGCTTGCGTTGCCTCGACCCGGTACGGGGTCGATTTCGCCAGCGCGGTCCAGCGGGACCACGTCGCGGGCGTCCAGTTCCACCCGGAGAAGTCGGGAGCGGTCGGCCTGCGCATCCTCGGCAACTTCCTCGAGCAGGTGGCGGCATGACGCAGGACCCGCCCGTCTGACGACCATGCTCTCCAAGCGCATCATCGCGTGTCTCGACGTCCGTGACGGCCAGGTCGTCAAGGGCATCAACTTCGAGGGCCTGCGGTCGGCCGGCGACCCGGGCGCGCTCGCCCGGCGCTACAACCGCGAGGGGATCGACGAGGTGGTGATCCTCGACGTCACCGCGACCATCGAGAAGCGCAAGGCCATGGCCCGCACGATCGGGGCAGTGGCCCAGGAGATCTTCCTGCCGCTCTGCGTCGGGGGCGGGATCAACGACGAGGCGCATGCGGACTCGGCCATCGAGGCCGGCGCCGACAAGGTGAGCCTGAACACCGCCGCCATCGCCCGCCCCGAGCTGCTCACGGCCCTGGCGCGGCGCTACGGCAGCCAGGCCGTGATCGTCGCCATCGACGCAAAACGGGAGGCCGGCGCCTTCCGCATCTACGTCCGCAGCGGCCGCCAGGCCACCGATCGCGACGCCGTCGAGTGGGCCCGGGAGGCGGCCGACCGCGGCGCAGGCGAGATCCTGCTGACCTCGATCGACCGCGACGGGACCAAGAGCGGGTTCGACTGCGAGCTGACGGCGGCCGTCTCCGAGGCGGTCTCCATTCCGGTCATCGCCTCGGGCGGGGCCGGCACGTTCGATCACTTCGTGGACGTGTTCACGGCGGGCCGGGCCGACGCCGCGCTGGCCGCGTCCATCTTCCACTACGCCGAGCGCGCGGTCGTCGACCTCAAGCAGCATCTGGCAGGTCGCGGCATCCCAGTCCGCCTCTGACCCCGGGCGATGCTCATCCCCTCCATCGACCTCAAGGACGGTCAGGTCGTGCAGCTCATCCAGGGCGAGCGGCCCGCCCTGGCGTCGGACGACATCGGGTCCTGGGTACGCAAGTTCCAGGGATTCCCCCGCGTGCAGCTGATCGACCTCGACGCCGCGATGGGCTCGGGCACCAACGATCCGCTGGTGCGCGACATCGCACCGCAGCTCCCCTGCCGCGTGGGCGGCGGGATCCGCACCCTCGACCGCGCGCGCGCCGTGCTCGACTACGGCGCGAACGCCGTCATCGTCGGCTCGTCGCTGTTCCGGGACGGCCGGCCGGACCTCGACTTCGCCGCGGCCCTCGCCGCCGCGGTCGGTCCCGAGCACATCATTGCCGCCGTCGACAGCAAGGGGGGCCGCGTGGTCGTCAAGGGCTGGACGGAGGCGGCGGCGCTGACCGCGGTCGAAGCGGTCCGCCAGCTCGAGCCGTTCTGCGAGGAGTTCCTCTATACGCACGTCGACCGGGAGGGGCTGATGCTGGGCACGGACCTGGACGCTATCATGGCGGTGCGGCGTGCGACGAGCCGGCGGCTCACGGCGGCCGGCGGCATCACGACGCAGGCCGAGATCGACACGCTCGATGCGGAGGGAATCGACGCCGTCGTCGGCATGGCCATCTACACCGGGCGGCTGCCGATCCCGAACGTTTCCGCAGGCTGAACGGCTGAACGATGAGCGGCACGACCGGGACCCGGCGCACGGGGCCGGGCGGCTGGGTGTGGCTGCTGGCCAGGCTCGGGGTTCGCACGTTCTATCGGATCGAGCGGATCGGGGAACCGCTGCCCGACGGGGCGCTGCTGCTCGTCGCGAACCATCCCAACACGCTGCTCGACCCCGCGCTGATCCAGGCGACCGCCGGTCGCCCGGTCCGCTTCCTGGCCAAGTCGACGCTGTTCGCCGGCCATCCGATGAGTCCGTTCATCCGCGGGTCCGGCGCCATCCCCGTCTACCGCAAGATCGATCCGGGCGTGGACACCTCCCGCAACACGGAGATGTTCGCCGCCGTCGCGGCAGCCCTGGCGGCCGGCGAGGCCGTCTGCCTGTTTCCCGAAGGCATCAGCCATTCCGGCGGGCGCCTCGAACCGTTGCGGACGGGCGCCGCCCGGATGGCGCTGACCAGCGCCGCCGCCGGCCACCCGGTAACCATCGTGCCGATCGGCCTCAACTTCGACCACGTCGCGAGGTTCCGCTCGAAGGTCACCGCGGTCTTCGGCCGCTCCTTCGCAACCGGTGATCACCTGGTGCTGCATGCCGCCGACGCCGCGGGAGCCGTCCGGGAGCTGACCGACCGCATCGCTCAGCGCCTGCGCCGCCTGATGGTCGAAGCCGAACCGCGCCACGACCTCCCGGTCGTCGTGCGCATCGATCGCCTGTACGCCGCGGCGCGCGGCGTCTCCCGCGATCCGCGCGAGCAGCTGGGGCGGCGGCGCCTGATCGCCGAGGGGATGGCGCAACTGCGCGATCGCGATCCGGAACAGCTGGCCTCCATCACGGCCCGCGTCAACGACTACGACGCCAGTCTCACACGGTTCGGGCTGCGCGAGCGCGACGTCGACCGCCGCATCCCGTTCTCGGCCGCGGCCCGCTTCGTGGCCCGCGAGGGGCTGCTGGCGCCGGTGCTCGCGCCGCTGGCGCTGGCCGGCCTCGCGGTCTTCGCCGCGCCGTACTGGCTCACGGGGTGGCTCAACCGGCGGGCGCCCGATCTGAAGAGCCGGGCCGCCTGGCAGGTGGTCGGCGGCGGCCTGATCTACGGGACCTGGATCGGCGCCCTCGGCGCCGTGGTCGCCAGCCAGGCCGGCGCGGCCGCCGGGGGCGCGACCACCGCCGGCCTCTTCGTCCTCGCGTTCGCCGGGGTCCACGCCATCGAGCGCGAGGCAGCCGTCATGCGCACCGTTCGCGCCTTCTTCGCGCTGCGTCAGACGCCGCTCGCCGCCCGCGCCGCCCTGCGGCGCCAGCGTGCCGCCCTGGCGGCGGTCCTGGACCAGACCCACGAATGGCTGCAGGAAGGCGTGTCCGAAGCGCCGGCGGCGGCTACTCGAGAGCGCCCAGGCTGAGGAGGTTGGCGAGGAGCTGATAGGCGCCCGCGGTGCCGGCGGGCAGTTGCCGCCAGAGCCCCAGACCGAGGTAGAGCCAGCGCCCGCGGCCGTACCGCGTCTCGACGAGCGCGCCCTGCTTCACGCCCGGGTTCCACTCGAACGAGTCCTCGAGCTCGACCAGATCGACGTACGCCGGGTCCTTCTCGCCGAGGAAGTACAGCCCCCGCTCCTGCACCCAGCCGCTCCACGTCCGCGCGTCGACCGGGTTCGGCCAGACGAAGACCGGGTGGTCGCGCGCCAGGACGCGGACGGGCGCCGCTTCGTCCGTCACCCGGTTGCGGCTGACCACCGCCGGGTGCGGCCCGTACTGGGCCCGGTTGAACGCGAACCGGTTGTACTGCACGATGACCGTGCCGCCGTTCTCCACGTACTCGAGCAGCCGGTCGTTGTTCGCCCGCAGGTCCTGGCGGCTCTCGTAGGCCCGCACCCCGGTCACGATCACGTCGAAGCGGCCGAGATCGCCCCAGGCCAGATCATCGGCATCGATGAGCTCCAGCCCGGCGCCGAGCTGCTCGATGGCGGCCGGCACGGCGTCGCCGACCCCGTCGACGTAGCCCACCAGCAGCTCGGGTGCGATCGACACGTCGATGACCTTGAACACGCCGGCGGCCGGGCGGCCCATGTGCCGGCGCTCGGTATGCGGATACTCCACCACCTGATAGCCCCGGCCGTAGCGCCGGCCGGCGTGCTCCACGACTGCGGCGACACGGTACTCCCCGGCCGTCGCGCCGGCCGCGCGGACGTCGAAGCGCACCGTCTGCGACTCGTCCTCCCGCGAGAACGGCACCCGCGCCGAGGCCGGCGTCGCCTGCCAGCCCGCCGGCAGCTCCAGGCTGACCGTCCCCTCGGCGGCGGCCGGCCACGCGTTCGTCACCGTGACGCGCACCTCGCGGGCCGGGGCGCCCGCCGGAACCACCGCGACGGCGGGCGTCATCGACACGGCGAGGCGCGGCACGACGTGCAGCGCCATCCGCTTCTCGCCGGTGATGACGTCGACGGAATAGCGGTGCTGCACAGGATGCTCGACGGACAGACGGACGCCCCCCAGCTCGATGTCGAACGCCGCGCGGAAAGGGGTCGGACGGAACGGCAGGCCAAAGGGCACGTCCGGGTCCAGCACGTAGCGATCCGCCCCGTCCACATGGCGCCAATGGATGTCGGTCGTCGCGGCATCCTCCGGGATCGCTGCCTCGTGCCCGCAGGCGTAGACCCCGCCGGCCCCCAACGTGTCCGGCTCGCATGCCGCGCCGGGCCCGGCGAAACCGGACAGCCGGACGCCCCGCACCGCGACTTCGGCGTCGCCGCGGTTGGCGGCCAGCGCGGAGACGCCGACCGCCTGGCCCGCGGTCACCACGCCGTCGTCGGCCAGCACCTCGAAACGCAGGCCGTACGCCAGCACGGCGGCGTGCTCGAACTGACGTTCCTTCGCGGCCAGGCGGAACTCGATCTCCCGGCGCGCGCCGTCCGCGAGCGGCATGCCGCCCAGCCCCGCGCGCAGGGCGCGCACCGCCTGCAGGCCGGCCACCACCGGCTCCCGCGCGCCGGCCATGCCCTCCGCCGTGAACCGCGCGAGCGCCTGGCGAGCGTGCCCGGCCAGCGTGGCCAGGCCGCGCGTGAGCCCCGCCGGCGGCTTGGCGCCCGCAAAGCGCGCCAAGCCCGGAATGGACGTGTCCACGCCGGCGAAGAGCGACGACTCGCGGTCACCGGCCGGGCCGGGCAGCGTCGTTTCCGCCAGCCGGTACTGCCCGCCGGCCACCGCGGCCGGCAGGGCGATCAGTTGCGACATGCCCTGGCACTTGTGCATGCTCCGGGCGCGGCTGCCGATCTCCGCGTACGTCGCGCCGAGCAGCGGGTCGTACCCGCCGAGATCCACGGTGGTCAGACCGGGGTCCGTTGCCGGCCGCGGGTTGAACCCCGGCGGCGTGGCGCCGATGCCGAACGGGAACCCGGCCCGGAAGTAGAACTTGGCGGCCTGCCACGGACGCAGCCCGTCGGCGACCTGCTCGGGGAAGCGGGCCGGATCGGCGGCGGCGAGGAACGCCTCGCGGGCCAGAATCGCCGAGGCCTGATGGTGCTGTCCGCCGAACTGCCCCTCGGGGCTCATGGCCGAGACCACGTCCGGGCGCACCGTGCGGATCAGGCGCACGAAGTCGTCGAGGATCTCCTCGCGGCCCCAGCGCGCGAACGTCTCCTCGCGGCTGAACGAATAGCCGAAGTCCACCGCCCGGGTGAAGTACTGCTCCGCGCCGTCGAGCCGGTGCGCCGCGGCCAGCTCCTCCGTCCGCAGGACGGCCAGCGCGTCGAACAGCTCGGTCCCGATCTCGTTCTGCCCGCCGTCGCCCCGCGTCGCGCTCAGGAGCACGGTCCGGTGGCCCTCGCCCTTCGCCAGCCGCGCCAGCAGCGCGTTGTTCTCGTCGTCCGGATGGGCCGTGATCATCATGAACGTGCCCACGGTGTTGAGCTGGCGGAGCGCGACGCCCAGCTCGACCTGTCCCGCGGCCGAAGACAGCGGCTGGCCGAGTGCGGGGGGTGCGGCGTGGAGCGCGAGCAGAATCGGAAGGGCGGCGGCCGCCGCGTGACGGTGGAGCCACATGGGATTTCGAGTATACACCTGCGCCGCGCGGCGGTCGGACGCAGCGCTCGCAGCGTCAGCAAGGCGGTCAGGGCCGTGCGCTCCCTGGTGGCGGTCCTCGAGCCCCGGCATCACCGCGATGGCCCCCATGTCGCGTAGATAGTCCGCGTCGTCATGCCACCGCCTCCTCGTCCGGCAGCGGCTCGCCGCGGGGCACCACGCGCGACCAGAGGCGGCCTTCGAGCGGCCCGGTGAGGGCGGCCGGCGCGCCCTCGGCGACGATGCGGCCGGCGGCCATGATCGACAGCCGCTCGCAGAGGCTCTCGACGTCGTCGACGATGTAGGTCTTCGTCAGTTGCTCGGCCTGCAATCCTTCGCCGTTGCCCCAGCACCGGATCCCCTCCTTCGTCAGCATCGGTCATGCTCTCCGTCAGGCCCGGCCGCTCCTTCCGTCGCGTCGCCTGCACCTACCAATCGAAGTCCACACCCGCTCCGACGGCGCGCGGGTCGGCCATCCGCCCGTAGGCTCCCCCCAATCCGAACAGCCGGCCGTCGAACAGCCCCAACTCGTACTGGTCGTCGAGCAGGTTGGTGCCCCACAGGTAGAGGGACCAGCCCGCTCGCTCGTAGCCGACACGACCGCTCAGGAGGCTGCGGCTCGCTACCTGGGTGATCACGGGCGCCGCGATCTCGGTGTAGGCATCGTCCGTATAGCTGAACGTCCCGTTGGCAAACCAACCCCCCGGGGCGCGCCAGCCAAGCCCGACGGCGCCGTTCCAGGCCGGCGACTGCGGAAAGGCACGGCCGGCGAGGTCGGTGCCGTCAAGGACGAAATCGACGAACTCCGAAGCGGTGACGCCGAACGAGGCGAACAGATTCAGCGTGCTGCTGACGTGGTACTCCGACTCCACCTCCACCCCGTGCAGTGCCGACCGGCCCGCGTTGGTGATCAGCGCGTCGAAACCGGGGATGCCGCCGGCCGCCGTGTACGGGATCTGTTGCTCCCGCCAATCGATCGTGAAGACGTTTGCGTTGAGCGTCAGCCGGCCGTCGGCCGTCCGATGGCGGACGAACACCTCGTAGTTGTCCGTGTACTCCTCTCCGTACGCCTCCGCCACGCCGAGGAAGACGGCGAATGCGAAGCCTCCCGCCTTGTACCCGCGGGCGTACGACGCACCGACCGACGTGCTCGGGGTCAGGTTGTATGCGAGCGACCCGGAAGGCAGCACCTGGTTGAAGGCCTTCTCGGCCTTCAAGTCGCTCGTCAACCCGTTGTTGTCGGCGAAGTTGTCATTCCGCCGCGTCTCGCGGTTGAGTCGCACGCCTCCCGTCAGGAGCACGCGGTCGGTCACGGTCCACTCCGCACGCCCGAAGACGCCCAACTGGTCGACCTCCTCCAGCAGTCGGGTCTCGCGGTTGAAGGGCGCGACGCCACCCATGCCGTCAGGGAAGATTCCCGAGCCGTGGAATCCGTAGGAGTAGTCCCCCTGGGAGTAGAAGAGACCAATTACACCGTCCACCCTCTCGCCGCGATAGGCCGCGCGCACCTCCTGACTGAGGATTGCGTCGTGTCCCGCGGCGTCGACAGCGAGGAAGTCGAACCGCGACAGATCCGCATCGAAGTTCTGCGTCAGGTCGAAACGGCTGTAGCCCGTGATGGCGTCGATCACCCAGCGGTCATCGAGGGCGATGTGCGTCTCGAGATTCAGGAAGTCGAGAGTCGACGGGTACTGGTCTGGCCGGTTCCAGGGTTGCTGGCGGTCCTGCAGGGTGATCCCCTCGACCTCGTTGGCAGTGACCAGGGCGAACGGGTTGGAATCGGAGTCGTTGTGCAGCCACATGAAATCGAACCGCAAGCGGTCGTCGGCCCGGGGTCGGAGTGCGACCTGCCCCCGGATGGTTTGCTCGTCGGTCCGCTGCACGTCATCGTCTCCGGTGACGATGTTGGTAGCCGCGCCCCGGGCGTAACGGTCCTCGAACGTCAGGCGCGCGGCGAGAACGTCGTCCACCAGCTCGATGTTCTGCATGACCTGAACGCGCCGGGTACCGAGCCCGCCCCCTTCGAGACGAGCACGGCCGTCGAAGCCGTCGAACGCGGCCTTGTTGTAGTTGATCAGCACCGCGCCGATCAGTGCGTTGGGTCCCTGCAGGGTCGACTGCGGGCCGCGCAGGATCTCCACCGATCCGACGTCGAAGAGGGACGGGTTCAGGTAGTCACCCGTGCGCGGGCCGACCGCCGTCTGATTCAACAGGATGGAAGCGAGCGCGTTGGCGTTGCCGAAGCCGCTGTCGAGGCCGTTGTTGTTCACGCCGCGGATGCTGTAGGCACCGAACTGTGCCGTGCCGGTGAAGGCGTTCGCGGTCCGATTGAACGCGTCCTCCACGGTGAAGATGACGTCGGACTCGAGCCGCTCCTGGCCCAGGTACGCGACGCTCGTGCCGAACTCCTGCCGGCCGGTGTCGAGCTTGCTGCCGACGACGGTCACATCTTCGGAGAAACTGGCGAACTGCAGGACGGCGTCGACGGTCGCGGGTGCCGTGCCGCTCGCCGCGGCGGCTTCCCGACGCACCGTGTCGAAGCCCGCGAGGGTGAAGGAGACGATGTACGTACCCGCCGGCAGCCCATTCAGGATGTAGCGCCCCGCGCCGTCGGTGACGGCGACGCGCGGCCCGCCGCCGAGCGCCGGTCCCTCGGCTTCCACGCTGACGCCGGGCAGCACGCCGCCGGTCCCGTCGGTCACCGTGCCGGAGATGGCCGCCTCCTGGGCGCCGGCGTGCAGCGGCATCGCCAACAGCAGCCCCGCGATGAAGATTCCAGGCTTGGTCATGACGTCTTCCTCCATCGTGCACGTCACGACGTCGCCGCCGCCGGACCCGGCTGCGGGTAGCATCGTCAGTGCCTTCAGCGCACCCTCAGGTGCCCTCCTCCCGCGCCTGACCCGCCGGCGGTGCGCTGTCGACCAGCGCCAGATTCATCCGGTACTGGGAGGTCTGCCGCCGCAGGAGAAACGGCGCGAAGCGCGCCGCGAGCCGGAGCGGCAGGGGAATGCGCTCCAGCAGGTCGCGGTCGGCGTCGAGGAACGTCTTCGACGCCAGCAGCCGGACGCCCGCCCCCCACGATTCGATCTCCAGCGGGTCGTCGCAGCACCAGCGGAACCAGCTCTCGCGCGGGAGGTGGCGCATGGCGTCGTGCCTGGCCTGGGACTCGACCATGCGGGTCGCCGTCGTGTCGAAGGCGATCCGCGCGCCCGGAAAGTGCTCCGCGAGCCCGACGATCGCGCGGCGGGCGTCCGCGGCGTCGAGGTACATCAGCACGGCCTCCGCGACGAACATCCACGGGCCGCCGGTCGCCTTCACCTGCGCCATCCAGCCGGTCTCCAGGACGGACGCGGCAATCATGGTGCGCCGCGCCTCGTCGTCGAAGAAGTGCCGGCGCAACGCGATGGTGTCCGGGAGGTCGAGGTCGAACCAGCGCAGTTGGCCGTTGTCGACACGGTCGAAGCGCGTGTCCAGGCCGCAGCCGATCTCGACCACCGTGCCGCGCGGATGGGCATCGAGGAAGCTCTCCAGGTAGCGGTCGAACATCCGCGCGCGGAGCATGGCGCCCTTGAGGCTGCGTCCGCCCTCCCACTTCGCGAAGTCGTAGTCGAGACTGCGCACGATGGCGGCCGCGCGCGGGTCGCGCAGCAGGCCGCGCGGGTTCTCCGTCTCGCGGGCGCGTGCCAGGAGCGGGATCAGAAGCGTTTTCTGTACCGGGCCAAGGTCCACCTTCATGGCAGCCCCCGGTGCCTGGCGCGCCCGCCCGGTCCGCGCCGCAAGGGGTTGAGGTCGATGCGCGTGAAGCTTGCCCGGTGCAGCGGGGCCCTTTGCCGTGGGCTGCTAGCAGTCCGTGGTGAAACCCCGCGTCGCACCGAGAGCGGCCAGGCGCCCGGATGGCAAGGCGCGACTGGGGAGCATATTGGGCATATTCGACCGAGGAGCAACGCCGCCAGCCGGGATGCATGGCCGCTCGAATGCAGCGGGGCCTTTTGCCACGGGCTGCTAGACTTGCGTTGGTTGGGCGTCGTCATGCGTGCTCTGTGTGGCCGGTCCTCCAGGACCGTGCGCCTGACCATGCCCGCCGGGTGCTGCCATACCCGGCGGGTGCCTTCCTTCTCTTCCGCGGGGAACCCCCACGCCAAGTGCTGCCACACCTGGAGCGGCGGCGCGCGGCCGGGATGTACTCACCTGCGAGACGTCATGAGACGGCCGGGACATCCGAGCCACCGCATCACCGCGAGGGTCGATGCTGCCCGTGCGCCTGTCGGCCGCCGATCAAGCGAGTCGCGAAGTACGGGTGAGTCGCTAACGAGGGAGAAGGGAGACTAGGCAGGTGGGCCGCGCGTCGGCCGGATGCCGAGTCCGGCGCGCTGTTCACCCCGCGGGCAAACGGACGGAACGGCGTGCGCAACGAGATCCGGCTCGGAAGGCGCGGGAACTCTGTCAGTCTCGATCAGCGAGAGATGCCGGAAGTGACAGGCGTCGCATTCGTGACCGGCGCCTTGCGCATCGAGGTCGTGCCCGTGCCGGGCGACGCTCGTCGCAGCGAGCGTCGCCATCAACAGCAACGCCGCCGTGACCGCCGCCTGCCTCAACGGCGTCATGATGTTCCATTAGACCAAATGGCGCGCCACGCCGGCAAGCGTAGGATGACCTCCTGGCGGGACCGGCGGGAGGCTTGGCCGCGGCGAATTGCTACGGCGGGTCGTCCCGCGACAACGGGAACTCTACACCGACGCGACGGGGGACGCGTCGCGGGCGAGCACTTCCTGGTAGAGCGCTTCGTAGCGCGGGACGATCTCCTCGGCGCAGAAACGCTGGTGCACCGCGCGCAAGGCGTCTTGCGCGACCCGGCGGTGCAGGGCCGGATCGGACAGCAGCCGCACGCCGCTGGCGGCCATCGCCTCGATATCGTCCGGCTCGTGCAGAAAGCCCGTCTCACCGTCCGCAATCACCTCGGGCAACCCGCCGACACGCGACGCGACGACCGGCACCTCGCAGGCCATCGCCTCGAGCGCCGCAACGCCGAAGCTCTCCTGCGACGACGGCAGCAGCAGGAGATCGGCAATCGACAGCAGCGGCACCACCAGCTCCTGCTCGCCCAGCGCCTCGACGTCGTCGGCCAACCCCTGCGCACCCGCCCGCCGACAGGCGGCCGAGAGATCGGGGCCGTCGCCCACCAGCAACAGCCGGGCCGGCATCCGATCGCGAATGCGGCGGAAGATGTCGACGACGGCATCGGCCCGCTTCACCGGCCGGAAGTTCGAGACGTGAATCACCAGTTTCGTCGCAGGGTCGGCGCCGCGGTACCGCGCCAGCAGGCGCTCGTCGAGCGACCGCCGATGCTTCTCGCAGTCGAGGAAGTTCGGGATGACGCGAATGTCGGCGCGCACCGGCAAGTGCCGGTAGGTGTCGTCGCGCAGGCTCTCGGAGACCGCGGTGACGCCGTCCGACTGATCGATGGAGAACGCGGCCGCCTCGACATACGAGGCGTCGCTCCCGATCAGCGTGACGTCCGTGCCGTGCAGGGTCGTGATGACGCGGGGGACGCGGCCGCCGCCCGCCGCTGCCAGAATCCGCCCGGCGAGGTACGCCGCCGTCGCGTGGGGAATCGCGTAGTGCGCATGCACGATGTCGAGCTGGCTCTGGCGCGCCACCTCGACGATCTTGCTGGTCAGCGACAGGAGGTACTGGGGCTCGCGAAAGAGCGGGTAGCCCGGCGTCTGGACGGCGTGGAACGCGAGCCCGGCCTGGAAATCACCCAGTCGAATGGGCGGATCGCTGCTGAGGAGACGGACTTCATGGCCGCGGCGGGCGAGCACCTTGGCGAGCTCCGTCGCCACGATGCCGCTGCCGCCAACCGACGCATAGCACACGATCCCGATATTCATGACGGATCGCGGCCGCCACACCGCGCCGGCAGTAATCCGCGCCGTTCGGCGGCGCGGATTACTGCGTGGTGCCGAACGTCAGCCAGGTCCCCTTGAGGCCGGCCTGGCCGACTCCCGGCCGGGTCCAGTCGCAGACTCCGTCGGGGAAGATGCCGTGCAGCCGGTTCATGTCGTCCGCGTTGAAGCTCACGGCGTAGTCCGCCGCATCGACCGGCTTGAGCTGGCACTTCGCGATGTCGCTCGCGAGCGGCGCGCCGGCCACCTCGCGCGGCGACGGAGACGACGGATACAGCTCCTCGCACTGACCGCGGCCCCGTTGCTGCGGCTCCGTGATCTTCCGCGGCTCCTCGTCGCGCGTCCAGCAGGCATCGTTCAGCTCGGCCGGCTTCGCGCGCGCGACCTTCTCCGCCGGCGGGTCGGACGACTTGTCGGCTGCCAGGTTCTCGAGCCACTGATCCATCTGCCGCAGCGCACCGCGCAGCACCGGGCTCGCGCTGCTGTAGAGCCCGTAGCGGGAGTCCTCGACCAGCATCACGTGGTTGTCGACCCGCTCGTTGGCCTTGCGCAGCCGCTCGCGCATGGAGAACGAGTGGTAGCGCGTGTGCACGTCGCCGTTCTCCCGGTCGTCGCTGTAGGCGCGATAGTCGATGATCGGCGTCGTCGCGAGCCCGCCGCCGCCACTCGTCAGGCGCCCGGTCTCGTAAGCGATGCGGAGCGCCCCCGGATCCGCCTCCGTGCGGGCCGGATGGAACCGGCCGTCGCCGTCGTAGCCGCCGATGCCCGCGTTCAGGTCGAGGAACTGGCCCACGGTGATCGCGCCGTCGTTGAGCGCCTGCAGGCCGTACTGCACGCCGACGTTGTCGAGCGTACGCCGCGCGAAGCCGCTGGCGGCGTCGCGCCCGTAGATGTTGACGTAATGCTCGTACACGTCGCAGCGCGCGCCGCTCGGGTTGTCCGTCGGGTGGTACTCGAGCGCCTCGGGCAGCACGTCCGGACAGAACTCGCCCACCGTGATGCGACCGGCGTTGATCGACACGTTGGGCATCGTCGCCAGGACGAGGAAGCCGGCGACGGCCCGCTGCTCCTCCGCGGTGAACCGGCCGTGACCGGCGTGCGCGAAGTAGTTGTCGAGCAGCCGGGCGTCCGTGATCATCGGGATCGTGCCGAAGCCGACGTCCGGGAAGCTGCACCCGGGAATGATGCCGTCGAGCAGGCCGGGGTAGTTGTCGGCGATCTGATGGTTCTGGTAGGAGCCGCCCGAGCACCCCCAGCCGATCGTGTGACGCGGCCGTCCGTAGGCTTCGATGAAGCGCTCCTTGACCATCATCATGGTCTCGGCCGCCAGCACGTCGTTGCAGTTGTTGCCGTAGACGTTGAGGCTGGCCGACGCCACGGCGTAGCCCTGCCTGAGCATCGCATCGTCCGTCACCCCGCCCGTGCGCGGTCCCTGCCGGAACCAGCCCCGCACGCAGCCGCCGCCGAAGGTGTAGATGAGCCGGCCGTTCCAGCCGGCGGGCGGCGTCCACGGGTCGGGCTCGGCGTCGGCCGCCGGATCGTGCAGCATCGCAATCTGGTAGATCGCGCGGTTGATCGTGCCGGTCTCGATCCGCACGATGTAGGGCACCTCAGCGGCGGTCAGCGTCGTGGTCGCCGCCAGGTCCGCCGGCCGCATGAGCGGATCGGCCAGCGGCTTCAGCTCGCCGTCCGCGGTGGAGCGGTAGGCGTAGTCGACGCGCCGGGCGATGGAGCACGCGTCGTCGAGCGCCGGTCCCAGCGTCTCGCCCGACACGAGCTCGAACGCGTCGGTCTCGCAGATGAACGGCTGCTCGTGCGGGCCGGAGAAGACCGGGCCCTCGAGCGGGTGGTTCACCAGCGACAGGGTGGCCAGCGCCGTACCGTCGGCCGTGGCCAGCGCCAGCTCCGCGGTCCCGGACAACCCGTCGACCAGGCCGACGAGACCGCCGGCAGCGGCGGGCCGAAAGGCGCCGGTGACGTCCCTGCCGTCGCGCGTCACCTGCAGCGCCGACAGGTCGGCGCCGGGCGGCACCCCGACCCCGACCAGGGCGTTGCCGCCGGTGATCATGTCCGGACGGCTCGACAGGACCTGCAGCTCGTAGCCCTCGCCGGCCCCGTCGTCGCCGCGCACGATGCACGCGCCGCTGCCGGCCGCCAGCACGGCGGCCAGCACGACCCGCGCCACGACGCTGCTTCTGCTCCCCGTCAGACAGACAGACACCATGACGTCATGCCCTCCTTCCACATTCAGACGGGGCTTCATTCAGACGGGGCTTCGCCCCGAGCCCCCGGCGTCCGCTTGCGGGGACCCCATTGCCCCGCGCCGCTGCCGCCGAGGCGCGCTGTGCGCAGCATTATTCAGACGGGGCTTCGCCCCGCACCCCCGGCGTCCGCTTGCGGGGGCCCCATTGCCCCGCGCCGCTGCCGCCGAGGCGCGCTGTGCGCGCCTTGAACCAGACTCCTACCGCTCGGTCGGGTCGCGGCCGTCGAGCGGGGCGCCGGTGCCCGACGAGCCCGCGAAGAGCTTCGTCCCGTCCGGCAGCGTCACGTCCCGGCCGTTCGCCCGCAACCCGCCGTCGAGCGCCTGGTAGCCCTCGATGAGCACCGGCGTCCCCGGCGCCACCGAGTCCTTGCGCCAGCCGCGCCGCACCAGCGCCCCCGGGGGGCCGGCCTCGACCATCCAGCTCTCGACCGTCCCGTCGTCGCCCGTCACGTCGACGTGCATCCAGGCGTGCGGATTGATCCACTCCATCTTCGTGATCACGCCCTCGAGCCGCACCGGCTTCGTCGCGTCGAACTCCGCCGAGAACGCATGATGACCCAGCGCCGGCGCAGCCGCCGCCAGCAGCGCCACCCCCACCAGACTCACGATCGTCGTTCGCATCGGCCTTGCCTCCTGCTTGTTGACTTCCCTGTCGCGCCGCCCGGCGGCGCCTACTTCGACTCGGCGGCGGCCGCCGCCTGCTCCTTGGCGCGCGCGCCGCTGAGCATGTTGAACATGCCGTAGTTGCCCTCGTGACAGGCGTACTCGACGAGCTCGTACTGGCCGTCGTCCCGCTTCATCGGCAGCATGCCGGTCCAGGGCCGCGTCCAGACCGTGGGATCGTCGACCGTGAACTCGTACTCGATCGTGTCCTCGTCGACGCGCGTGAAGCGCTCGGTCAGCCGCATGTTCGCGCTGGTCCCGTGGAAGGAGTCCGCCTTGCCGTTGAAATTCGTGACCTCCACGACCAGCGTGTCGCCCTCCCAGCGGCCGACCGAATCGCCCAGCCAGAGGGTCAGGTCCTCCCCGAGATGCTCGCGGCCGTCGGTCGGGATGATCCGCGTCTCGTGAATCATCTCCTTCGTCACCGCGACGAAGCCCGGGCCCTGCACAATCTGCACGCCGTTGTTGTAGCCGTTCGGGACCATCAGCGCCGGCAGCCCCCGCGTGGCGCAGCGCTCCCACGAGCCGAGATCCTCGGGGTTCTCGGCGGCCAGCTCCACCGCCCGCCGTTCGGCCAGCATGACCGGAACGCGCTCGCGGGCCTCGGGCGTCATCGGCGGCAGCTTGCCGTCCGAAGGATCGATGATGACCGCCACCTGTCGCGACGGCGCCGTCCTCACGAACCCGAGCGCCGTATCCCGCCATTCGCGATCGTAGCCCCAGATGCTGCGCAGCGTCGTCCGCTCGCGGCGGGCGAGCGCCTCGTCCTCGGTCAGCAGGGTCTTGCCCGCATCCTCGTCGGCGCGCTCGAACGGAATGCCGTGCGCGTCGTTGAGGGTCCAGATCCCCTGCAGGTCGGGCGCACCCCACGGGGTCCGGGGCGGCTCGTACGGGGTCCCCTCCGCTTCGCCGCCAGCCGGCGACTGGCCGGCCGCCAGGGCCGGGACGAGCAGTGCGGCGGCGACGAGCGCCAGCGCGCGATACGCCATCTGACACCTCCTGGATTCGAACGTCATGGCTGAACGACCTCGACGCGCACGTTCTCCGGGCTGACCACGAAGCCGTACCTCGCCACCGTCCGGCCTTCCTGAATCTCTCCCCGGATATCGGCGCCCTTCGCCTCGAGGTCCGCCATCGCGGCCTCGATATCCGGAAACGCCCATCCGAGATGGTCGATGGCCCGCCCCTGCGTCGCCGCCGGCGGGTTGTCCTGCGCGGACACGAGCAGCCAGACCGAGTCGTACAGCAGGCCGTCCAACCGGCCCCGCATGCTCGCCCGCTCCCCGCCGAACATCTTCTCATACCAGTCGAGCGCCGCGGCCGGGTCGGCGGAGCTCAGGTGGATGTGGTGGAACCCGAGATACTCCGCATCCTCGACCAGCTCGATGCGGGTGCCCCACGGGTCGAAGACGAACGCGATCTTGAACAGCCCGGGTATGTCGCGCACGGTCGACCCGTCGTCGAACCGCTGGAGCCGCACGCCGAGGCCCCCCACCCCTACCGCCTCCAGCTCGGCCATCTTCGCGGTCAGGTCCGGATACGACAGCCCGATGTGATTGACCCCGGTGCCCACGCTCCCGCCCATGGACGGGCGCGAGAGGAACATCAGGATCACCGACCCGTAGCGGCACGCGTTGTCCCGATCGGGAATCGGCTCGCAGTCGAGATACTGGACGTACCAGCGCGCCGCCTCGGGCGCATTCGGCGTGGCGATGTGCACGTGGTGGTAATCGGCCGCGCGCGCCAGCCCCGGCAGGGCCAGCGACAGCGCGAGGAGCAGCGCCGGCGCGATCCGTCTGCAGGTCATGACGTCGCACCTCCGTTCAGCGGGGCTCCCGGCGCAGGTGCCCGTACAGCAGCTCCTCGGAGAACTCGATGCACTTGTACTCCAGGAGCCGCGCGTTCTCCTCGAGCCGGCGGTACAGCGGCAGCCTGACCGTCCAGGGCCGCGTGTACACGTTCTCGTCCTCGAGGGTCGCCTCGTACATCATGGCGTTCGGGCTGATCGGCGTATAGCGCTCCTGCACGCGCAGCGCCGCGCTGTGGAAGTTGCCGGCGCGGTCGAGCCACGCCTCGCCGTTGAAGCCCTCGACGTCGACCACCAGGGTCCCGCCGTCCCAGTGCCCGTGCGAGCGCCCCATCCACGAGTCGATCGGCGGCGGCTCGGGCTCGTCCATGTCCATGTGGATCGTCCGCACCGCTTCCGCGTAACCGTAGGCGATCAGGATCTTGTCCGTGCCCTGCACGATCTGGAACGGATGGGGCAGATACGTGGCGCGCGGCACGCCCGGCAGGTAGCACTTGGCCTCCGGATCCTCCGTCAGCCGGTTCTCGAAATTGGTCTGCTTCTGCTCCAGCGCCCAGTCCTGGTAGGGAATCTCGTTGCCCACGACGATGCCCTGCCCCGGCGGAACCGCGCCAATCGCGCCGCCACCGGGCAGCCCGGGGTACGCGGGATGGTCCTGGATGTCCCAGTGCGCCGTGCCGATGGCCTGCCAGATTCCGTTCAGGTCCGGCACGCCGTCGGCGGTGCGGGCAGCCTGATAGGTGGACGACTGGCCGGCCGCCTGACCCGCCGTCAGGAGCAGCAACGCAGCCACCCCGGCCATCGCCAGCGCCGCGCCTCGAAACCTCTTCTGCATCTGAACGATACTCCTTTCGCGCCGCCCCCGCGGCGCCGCCGCGTACAGCGGTCGGGGCCGACCGCCTGCCGGCCGCCGCGGCCAGCCCCCGATGTAGACTGAGTGTTGTATGGAGAACTCGCTTCGCGCCGGCCCTCTCGCCCTCATCGCCGTCCTCCTGATCGCGGCGCCGGCCCCGGCCCAGCCGCCGCTGGCCGAAGTGGCTCGCAAGGAGGCGGCGCGCCGGGCGTCCATCAGCGAGAAGTCAAGATTCTATACCAACGACGACTTGGCGGGCGGCTCGCGCCTGACCACCGGCGCCGCCCGCCGGCCGGACCCGGAAGCCGCTCCCCCGGGGGCGGACGACCCCGCCGACGCGGACGGCGGCGGGACGGACGACTTGCCCGGAGGCGCGCGGGACGAGGCCTACTGGCGCGAGCGGATCACCGCCGCGCGCGATGCCAGAGAGCGGGCCGAGCTGGTGGCCGCCGCGCTGCAGAACCGCGTCGACGGCCTGCTGGCCCAGTTCACGGCGCGCGACGATCCGGCCCAGCGGGCCCGACTCGAACGCCAGCGCGCCGACGCGCTGTCCGAGCTGGAGGCCACCCGTACCGAGATCGACCGCCTGACTGGGGAGATCGCGGCGATCCGCGAGGAAGCCCGCCGCGCCGGCGCCCTGCCGGGGTGGCTGCGCTGAACTCCGCCGGAGCGACTTGACGGTTCATGAGCGACGATCGGGACGCAGGGTTTCGGCTCCTTCGTAGTATCCACCTGAGGGACCTGCTGTCGTTCGGCCCGGAGGGAATCGACCTCGACCTCCCGGCTCTCACCGTCTTGATCGGTCCAAACTTCTTCACGGAAGGGGAGCTTGCCGTACCCGCGTCTCGCGTGTCCGATGGCAGCCTGCGCTACCTCTGCCTGCTGGCCATCCTCCTGGACCCTGAACCGCCCCCTCTCGTCGGCATCGAAGAACCGGAGGTGGGTGTCCACCCTGACCTGATTCCGAAGCTGGCAGACCTCCTCGTCGACGCATCCGGCCGCTGTCAGCTTGTCGTTACCACGCACTCCGACATCCTGGTGGACGCCCTGTCGGAACGGCCCGACTCCGTGGTCGTCTGTGAGAAGCACGACGGTCGGACAACCATGACCCGACTCGACGCTGGCAGCCTGAGGCCCTGGCTCGACAAGTACCGCCTGGGCGAATTGTGGACCCGAGGCCACCTTGGCGGGGTGCGGTGGTGAGCGCCGAAATCTACCTCGAGGGCGGCGGCGACTCCAAGGACGGTAGGAGTCGATGCCGCGAGGGGTTCAGGAAGCTGCTCGAGACATGCGACTTCACTCGCCGGATGCCGAGGCTCGTCGCCTGCGGTGGAAGGAACTCTGCGTACGACGACTTCCTGCAGGCACACGCCCGTGCCCGCGCAGCGGGAACGGGCTACGTCGGCTTGTTGATCGACAGTGAGGAACCCGTCGCGAACATCGACGAAACGTGGACCCACCTGCGCAACCGGGACCACTGGGAGACGCCGACGGGTGCGGGGAAATTGTCCGGGTCCTTACACGAAAGGCCCCATGTCTTTCGAAGTGCTCGGCACGCTCGATCCGGGCACCATGGCGCGGCATCTTCCGTCTTTCGCAAGAGCGCGCGGCATCCTCGCAACGAAGCTGCCGCAGGCACGTCAGCCTGCGGCCCGACGAAGGGGTCGTCGGATCGTCGTGGATGAATGACGCTCCTCCGCCACGGAGCGTCATTCCATCCGCACCGGCCGCGACGCCGGCCTGAGGACTCCCCGCCTCAGTCCGTCACCGACCACAGCCGCTCGAAATAGCCCCACAGGTCGAGCGTGAGCACGTCCTCGCCGGCCGGCGTCTTGGGCTGGGGCTGGCGGAAGTCGTCGGGCGTCTCGGTCAGCCAGTGCATCAGGCCCTCGTGCAGCTCGGTCGAGTACGGAGCCTCCACCTCGTACAGGCACAGATAGGTGAGCGGCGCGCCGGCCAGTTGGTGGCGGGGCGCGTAGCGGGTCGAGGCGCGGTAGTGTGGCGAGCGCGCGACGTCGATCATGTGGTTGTCGGTGTACCACGCGTTGTACTCCGCAACGTAGCCGGGGTCGGTCGGGTGCGAGAAGACGAGCATCGCGGACTCCCGCGCCTGCCCGGGGGCCGCCGGCTCCCCGTAGACGCCGATGCGCCCGTAGGTGGCCGACCCGACGACCCGGACGCCGTCGATCGGCGCGGGCGCGGCGGGCACGGGCGCCCCGCTCTTCAGCGGGTAGACGCCGGCATAGAACGGGGCAGGCAGCGGCGTCGAGGGCTCCTGCTGCTGGCGCAGCTCGAACAGGCTGGCGCCGGCTGCCCCGCCCGCGGCGAGGAGCGCCGCCGCCCGCTGCTCGCGGTACCGCGCCAGCGCCGCCTCCCCGTCGACGGTGAACAGCTCGACCAGCAGATCCTGGCCGGCACCCGCCTGATCCGTCGTCCGGTCCGCGCCGCCGGCCGGCAGGTTCTTGCCGGCGTACTCCAGCATCTGTTGCGTGAAGTCCTGCGGATACGAGATCAGCACGTCCGTGATCGACCCGTCCGCCCCGGTCACGGCCTCGAGCTTCGGCATCACGAAACCGGTGTAGGACGGCAGATCGACCCCCGCCACCCGCTCGACGACCTCGTCGCGCAGCGCGGGATCGAAGCGGATGCCGTACGACTCGAACAGCGCCCGCGCGGCGTCGTAGTCGCCTTCCGACTTGATTCGCTGCACCTCGGCCAGCAGGCGGCCGACGCCCGCCCGAAACGCCTGCGCGTCGGTGACCACGTTGTAGGTCTTGCCGTCGCGCCGGCGCACCTCGACGGCCTCCGTGTTGTCGATCAGCCAGCGGACCACCATCTGCCGGTTGCGCATGTGGTCCTGCTCGAGCTGGTCCCCCTCGCGCACGCGGCGGAGCTGGAGGATCGCGTTGCGGGCGTACGACTCGTACTCGGCGAGCACGATGTCCGCCTGGTCGGCGGCGTCGACGATGCCGATCTCGGCCAGCTTCGGATCCGCGATGAAGTAGAGCGCGACGAGGTCGGCCCGCGCCTCTTCCAGCGCCGAGTACTGCTCCCGGAGGAACGGCTGCGCGTTGCCGCCGAGACGCTCCGCGAGCTGGCCGGAGGCATGCCCGATCACCTCGTGCATGTTCACCGTCAGGTCGCCGGCCAGGCTGCCCCACTGCTCGGCGCGCGCGTGCTCCGCCTCGTCCCAGGTGAACTCGGCGAGGTAGGCCGGCGGCTGCGACAGGTCGTACGCCTCGATGACGTTCGAGAGCGAGATCGACTTGCTGCCGTACTCCTCCCGGACGGTCTGGTCGTTGGGCAGGTTGATGCCTATCGGCGTGATCGGTCCCGAGTCGCCGATCTCGACGACGACCTCGATGGCGTTGGCCGTGATGCCGCGGACCCCTTCCTTGCGGTAGCTCGGATCCCATGGCATGTGGTCCTCGAACCACTGCGCATGCTCGGCCAGCGTGCGGATGGCCTCCGTCTTCTCGCGGTTGATGTAGTAGACGAGCGCCTCCCAGGCGCCCTTGGCGCCACGCGCGTCCATGTAGACCTCGGTGAAGCCGTTGATCGTGTCCACGGGCGACGCCTGGTCGGCCACCCAGGCGATGTCGTAGGCCCGCCGGTCGGCCGGCTCGCCGGTGCGGTTCCACTGGACGAGCGCCTCGAGGGCGGCGGCCATCGGCTCGGTGGCGAACGGAATCGCGGCCTCGAGGTGCCGTACCACTTCCTCGAGCTCCTCGGCGTAGCGGCCACCGCCGTCGATCCGGTACACCTCCTCCTCGAGGCGGCCGTCGCGCATGACCAAGCGCGAGTTGAGCGGGTAGCGCTCCTCGAAATTCTCGAGGTCGGCCATCGAGACGCCGTCGTACAGGTTGTTGGCGCTCGACAGCAGGATGTCGCCGCCGTCGGCCGGCGTCTTGTTCGTGAGGATGGGATCGACCGTCTCGTCGAAGAACAGCGGCTCGAGCCGGGTCAGCAGGGCGTCGAGCGTCTCGCCGTCCGCGGTGGGGAACCGCGCCCCGGCCCCGGCCGCCGCCCCGGCCGCCGCGCGGAATGCCGCCGGGTCCAGCTCGAGGACGAACTTGCGCGCCGTGAGGTTGTTGTACGGTCCCGTGTTGATCCAGAAGAGCTTCGCGTAGCGGTGAATGGCCTCGAGCGCGTCGGGGTCGATCGCCGCGCCGTGGACCAGGATCTCCTCGAGCACCTCCCGCATCTCGAGGTTGTGCTCGTAGCGCTGGTCGTAGAAGATGTCGCGGCCCGCGATCGCGGCGTTGTACAGATGCCAGATCAACACTTTCTCGCGCAGCGCGAGCGCCTCGAAGCCGTCGGCGTAGATCTGTGCGATGGCGGCGTCGCCGATGCGCTCGAGCAGGTGCCGGCGCGCCTGCGGTTCAACGGGGGCAGCGGCCGGCGCATCCGCTTCGGCGGGAGAGGCGGCGGGCGCATCCGCTTCGACGGCGGGGGCGGCGGACGCGTCCGGGTCGACCGCAGCCGCGGCCTGCACCTCCGCCTGCTCCGCCGGATGGAAGTACGCTGCCACCCCGAGAGCCAGAACGCTCAGGGCAACGCCGATTGGGACAACCGTTCGCGGACGCATCATCGGGATCCTCCAGGGTCGACCCGCCACGGTAGAATTGAGGCGTTCTTGAATTATAGCGGCGGGAGGATTGCCCCATGAGTTTCTGCCCCGAACCCGGCGGTCGCCGTTCACCCGCGCACCCCGCCCCGGCGGTCTTCGCCGGCATCGTCGCGGCGGCGTGTCTCGCGACGGCCGGCATGCCGGCATCCGCCCAGCAGCGCGAGCTGACGGTCGCCGACATCTTCGATCCCGCCCGGCGGGTCGACTTCGACGGCAGTCCGCCGCGCGGACTCGAGTGGCTCGACGACCGGCACTACCTGCAGCCGGCGGGTCACGGCGGCCCGCCGCTCAAGGTGGAGGCCGAGTCGGGCGCCAGCGAGCCCCTCTTCGACGTGGCGGCCCTGGAGACGGCCATCGCGGGCGTGCCGGGCCTGAGCGCGGCGCAGGCCGGCCGCCTGGCGCGCACTGGCGCGCAGCTGCTGAACGACAGCCGGACCGCGCTGGTCTTCGACTTCGACAACGACCTCTACTACCACGAGCTGGGCGGGTCCGAGGTGACCCGGCTGACGCGCACCCCGGAGGCCGAGCAGGAGGTCTCGTTCAGCCCCGACGGGCGGCTGGTCGCCTTCGTCCGCGAGCACGATCTCCACGTCGTCGGCGTCGACCGGCCGCAGGAGCGTGCGCTCACGACCGACGGAAACGACGCGGTGCGCAACGGCGTGCTCGACTGGGTGTACCAGGAGGAGATCTACGGCCGCGGCAACTTCCGCGGCTACTGGTGGAGCCCCGACTCGACGCGCATCGCGTTCCTGCGGCTCGACGACGCCGAGGTGCCCGAGTTCACGATCGTGGACCACATCGAGTACCACCCCGAGGTCGAGAGGTGGTCCTACCCCAAGGCCGGCGATCCGAACCCCGTGGTGCGTCTCGGCATCGTGGGCGCCGCGGGCGGCGGCGCCGCCTGGGTCGATCTGGACGCCTACGCCGGGAGCCAGCCGCTGATCGTCAGCGTCGGCTGGACGCCGGACGGCGGGCGCGTCGTGTACCA
The DNA here is from genome assembly GCA_012271165.1 of Vicinamibacteraceae bacterium. Lineage (GTDB taxonomy): Bacteria > Acidobacteriota > Vicinamibacteria > Vicinamibacterales > UBA8438 > JAAXGX01. The sequence goes on from JAAXGX010000082.1 coordinate 27,613, forward strand.
GGTCCAGGACCGCGAGCAGACCTGGCTCGACCTCAACGTCGCCGAGCCGGCGTCGGGGCGGCCCACGAAGCTGCTGCGCGAGACCACGGAAGCGTGGGTCAACGTCAACGGCCCGCCGCTCTGGCTCGCGGACGGCTCGTTCCTCTGGCTGAGCGAGCGCTCGGGCTGGAAGCACCTGTACCACTACCGGGCGGACGGCACGCCCGTCCGGCAGCTCACCAGCGGCGAGTGGGAGGTGCGCCGGGTGCACGGCGCCGACGAGGAGACCGGGTGGATCTACTGGTCGGGCACCGAGCGCAGCCACATCGGGAGCGACGCGTATCGAGTGCGGCTCGACGGGTCCGGCCTCACGCGCCTGACCGCGCAGCCCGGCACGCACCGCGCGCAGTTCAACCCCGGCTTCACGCGCTACATCGACACCTGGAGCACGCTCGCCGTGCCGCCCCAGGTGCGGCTGCACGCGGCGGACGGCGCCGAGCGACGCGTCATCGACGCGAACGAGGCCACCGTCCTGGCCGAGTACGACCTGTCCACGCCGGAGCTGCTGCAGGTGCCGAACCGCGACGGCTTCCTCATGGAAGCAATGATGATCAAGCCGCCGGACTTCGACCCCGCGCGCCGCTACCCGGTCTACCAGCATGTCTACGGCGGCCCGCACATCCAGCGCGTGCGCGACGGGTGGAGCGGGTCGACGTACATGTTCTGGCAACTGCTCGCCCGGCAGGGCGTGATCGTGTGGGTGCTCGACAACCGGACGGCCAGCGGCAAGGGCGCGGCGTCGACCTGGCCGGTGTACGAGAACTTCGGGGCCAGCGAGCTGCGGGACATCGAGGACGGGCTCGACTGGCTGGCGGCGCAGCCGTACGTCGACCCGGATCGCATCGGCATCGAGGGCTGGAGCTACGGCGGCTTCATGGTGAGCTACGCCCTCACGCACAGCGACCGCTTCGCGATGGGCATCGCCGGCGGGTCGGTGACCGACGGGCGCGACTACGACACCATCTACACCGGGCGCTACATGCGCACGCCGCAGAACAATCCGGAGGGGTATCGGCGCAGCGCCCCGCGCTTCGCGGCCGCCGACCTCAGCGGCGCCCTGC
>JAAXGX010000045.1 GCA_012271165.1 Vicinamibacteraceae bacterium
TCGGCGAGTCGTGGGTCGACATCGCCGGCGTGGCGCGCAAGGTGAAGTACCTGGTGGCGACGCTGCCGTTCTCCAACGCGTACTTCGCCAAGGCGTATCCGGTCGAGCGGCTCGAGTCGCTGCTCGACGGCATCGAGTCGGCGTTCCGCTACTACGGCGGCATGGTGGACCGCGTCGTCCTCGACAACACCTCGCTGGCGGTCAAGGCCGTGTTGGCGGGCCGGAACCGGGTCGAGACCGAAGCGTTCGAGGCGTTCCGGGGCGGGTATCCGTTCCGGGCCGAGTTCTGCGCGCCGGCGAAGGGCTGGGAGAAGGGTTCTGTCGAGACGGGCGTGAAATACGTGAGGAACCTCGTGTTCCGGCCGCGGCTGGCGGTGGAGAGCTGGGCGGCGCTCAACGCGGCGCTCATCACGGAGCTGGAGGCGGACCTGCCGACGCGTTACCTCGACGACGGGCGTTCGGTCGAGGACGCGCTGGCGCTGGAGCGCGAGCATCTGCGGGCGATGCCCGCTCACCTGCCCGCGACCTGCCGCGTCGTCCCGCGCGTGGCCAACAAGTTCGGACACGTCCGCGTGGACTACGTGACGTACTCGGTGCCGATCCGGCACGCCTACCGGCCGGTGTGGGTGAAGCTGTACCACGACCGGGTGGCGATCGCGGTCGGCGCCGAGGTGGTCGCCGAGCATCCCCGGGCGTTCGTCCGGGGCGCGAAGGTCCTCGATGCGCTTCACGTGCTGCCGCTGCTGGAGCGCAAGCATCGGGCCGTGGCCGAGGCGACGGCGCTCCTCGACTGGCGACTGGCCCCGGTGTGGCAGCAGGCGCGGGCCGAGCTCGCCAAGCACACGCGCAAGCCCGACCAGGAATGGGTCCGGATGCTGCGGCTGATGGAGACCCACCCGGCTGCGGCCGTCGAGCGCGCCGTGAAGGCCGCCCTCAAGCGTCATTCCCCGCGCCTGGAGACGGTGCGGCTCATCCTCCGGCAGCAAGAGGCCGGCCCGCCGCCGGTGTGCCCGCCGGTCACAGGCGTGCGTCCGGAGCTGGCGCGGATCGCGGTGCCCGCCCCGACGCTGTCGGCGTATGACGCGCTGGTGGGGGGCGCTCGCTGATGGCCGCCACGATTGCCGAGCCTCCGCACCTGGCCGCCGACCTGAAGGCGCTGCGTCTGTCGACGGTCGCGTCGCAGTGGCAGCCCTTGGCCGAGCAGGCCGTCCGCCAGCGCCAGCCGCCGGCCGACTACCTGGCGCAACTGATGCATCTGGAGGTGACCGCACGCCGGGAGCGCCGCATCCAGCGCCGCATCAAGGACGCCCGCNNGACGCGGTCCTGCAGGTCTTCGACTGCCGCTTCGTCGCCGAGGGCGCCAACGTCGTGTTCGTCGGCGGAGTCGGTACGGGGAAGACGCATCTGTCGATCGCCTTGGGGATGGCCTGCTGCCAGCACGACTACCGGGTGCGGTTCGTGACCGCGGCCGAGCTGGTCACCATGCTCGTCGAGGCGCAGCAGCAGGGCCGGCTCGCCCGCAAGCTCGCCCAGCTTGCCCGCTTTGACGTGGTCCACGTCGACGAGCTGGGCTACGTCCCGCTCGACAAGGCCGGGGCCGACCTGCTGTTCGGGTTCATCAGCCAGCGCTACGAGCGCCGGAGCCTGGTGGTGACGACGAATCTGCCGTTCGCGCGCTGGTCCGAGGTCTTCCTCGACCCGACGGCGGCCGCCGCGGTCATCGACCGGATCGTGCACCACGCGACCGTACTGCAGACCACGGGCAGCAGCTTCCGGTTGGCGGCCGCGAAGCAGAACCAGGCGCCGGCATCCGGCAAGGGGGGAGGCGGTCGATGATGCTGACCCACGCTGTCGGGGCCATCAGCATGACCGTGTGCTCGCCGGCGTCAAGGCGCGTCGCTTCGCTCCGCCCCCGCTTTCGCGGGGCTGACGGCCTTGACGCCGGCTGCGCGCACGGTCCTGGCAGGCCCTGCCCGACAGCCCGGGAACGCTCAGAGGAGGGTCAGAATGTGATGAGTTGACGGAGACCTGGGTGGTCCCTTTTCACGTGGCCACGGTGGTCCCTTTTCGAGTTGCCATTTCCACCGGGAGATTCCGAACCCGGCCGCGCGGTTCGTCGGTCGGCTGACGGATGACGATCTGCGCCGAGCCGTTGGGCTTGTGGAGCATCGCGAGAATCGGAAACGCGCTCGGGTAGCGTTCGAGCGCTTACACGCTGATGGCGTGATCGAATTGCACCGCGAGCGTGACGGGATGGTGCGCATCTTCGCGCCCTCGGGGCGTAGTCAACCGGTGACGCGAGGCGTAGTCAACCGGTGACGCGAGGCGTAGTCAACCGGTGACGCGAGGCGTAGTCAACCGGTGACGCAGGAACAGTAGTCAACCGGGTATACCGAGGCGGATTTCTCCAACCGGGCCAAGGCTGAAACCGAATGTTCGGCGGTTTTCGCGTTTCGCGTACCCTGATCTACCCTGTACTGCCCTGTACTGCCCTGTACAGGGCAGAGCAGGGAGCCGGCCGGGGCCGGGCTCGGGCTGGACGCCCGGCCCAGCCGATCCGGTGGATCCGACCCGGTTGGAACCGGGAACCGCCCGCCGGGTGACTGCCCGCCAGTGACCGCCACGGTGACCGCCCGCCACCTCGCGGCGCACCAAGCCCAAGCCTGACTGCGGGTCGTTTGCGGGAGGGGGCGAAATACTACTCCAAGCGTTTCGCGGTGCACCGACCGGTCGGCGCCCGGCCAGCAGTACTCCCCGACCAGATACGTGCGGAAATACACGGTAACGCCCTGCTCCCGCCGGTCGCTGCCTCCCCGCCCGTCCCCGCGGTCTCGCCGGCCTCCGGTTTAGCCTATCCCATAACTCCCTTTATGGGACAGCCGCACCCCACCGGCCCGGATCTTGCTTTTTGAACTATCGTTCACTAACATGTCTAAAGACATGTGCGCTAGAAATCGTCCCAACTTCAACACCGAGAGCAGGTTGACCCCGAACGGCGGGGGTCCGGCGGGGGAGCGGCCCGGATCGGCTCCGAAGGGGATCGAGGTAGGGTCTCCGAGGGCATCGAGGCCGGCGCTTCGGAGATTCTTCGTCCCCGGAACGGCCGCCGCGGCCGCGGCGGCCCCGGGCCGATCCGGAGGTCCGCCGGCCGACGGCGACGAGCTCGCCGCGCCCATCGTCCGCTCGGGCCGCGCCGCCGGCGTCGAGGCCGTCGAGGTCGCCGCGGCCGTGCCCGCCGCCGGCGTCGAGACGGAAGCCTCCAGCCGCCCCGGAACCGTCGCCGCCGGCCCCGCCGCCGAGCTGGACGCACAACCGGCCAGACGCGGCCTCCGGCGCGTCGGCCGCCGGGTCGACGTCTCGGTCGACGTCGCCCGCGCGACCCCGTCCACGCCGCCCCCAGCCGGCCCGGCGGCCACCCGGCGCTGAGGACCTCGACGATGCCCGCGAAGCCCCGGTGGCTCCTCGCCATCCCCGACGCCATCAGCCAGCTCGAGCAGCTCGACCGGGACCTGCTCACGCGCCGCGACATCGAGCGGCTCTTCGGCGTCGGCAAGGTGCGCGCCGCCGCCCTCATGAAGACCTTCGGGGCCGAG
>JAAXGX010000120.1 GCA_012271165.1 Vicinamibacteraceae bacterium
TTCTCGCCGACGATGATGGCGTCGTCCACGACGATGCCCAGCACCAGGATGAAGGCGAACAGCGACATGAAGTTGATCGTGACGCCGCCGGCAGGCATCAGCATGATGGCGCCGAGAAACGAGATGGGAATCCCGAGACTGACCCAGAACGCCAGCCGCAGCTCGAGGAACAGGGTGAGCAGCAGGAACACCAGGGCGAACCCCGTGACCCCGGTCCGGAGCATCAGGCCGAGCTGCGAGTCGATCACCTCCGCGATGTCCTGCCAGGTCGTCAGCGAGATGCCCTCGGGCATCGTCGGCCGGGCCCGCTCGACGTACTCCGCGACGCGGTCGGCAATCTCGAGCGCGTCCTGGTCGCCGGTGCGGAAGACGGAGAGCAGCACCGCCGGCGCGAGGTCGAGGCGCGCCGACTGGTCGGTCTCGGCGAAGCCGTCCACGACCGTGGCGACGTCGCCGAGCCGCAGCCGGGTGCCGTCGGGCCGCGTCAGCAGGACGAGGTTCTCGTACTCGTGGCCGCGGTAGGCCTGGCCGATCGTGCGCAGCAGCACCTCGCCGGACTCGCGGCGCACCGAGCCGCCCGGCACGTCGAGCGACGAGCGCCGCACCGCGCGGGCCACCTCGTCGAAGGTGAGGCCGTGACGGCGCAGCGCCGCCTCCGAGACCTCGATCGAGATCTCGTAGGGCCGGGCGCTCATCAGCTCCACCTGGGAGATCTCGGGGAGCGCCGAGAGCTCGTTGCGCACCCTCTCGGCCACCGCCTTGAGGACGAACTCGTCCGCGTAGCCCGACACGGCCAGGTCGGTCACCTGCTGGCGGGCGACCAGCTCGCGGATGATCGGCTTCTCGGTCTCCTCGGGAAAGGTGTCGATGGCGTCGACGCGGCCCTTGACGTCGTCGAGCACGCGGCGCATGTCGGCGCCGAGCTCGAGCTCGATCATGACGGAGCCCACGTTCTCCGACGCCGTCGAGATGATCTGCTTGATGCCGTCGAGGCCGTAGATGGCCTCCTCGATGCGCACGCAGATCGCCTCCTCGACCTCCTCCGGCGCCGCGCCCCGGTAGGGCACCTCCACCAGGATGCGGTCGAGCGAGATCTCCGGCATGGCCTCGGAGATGACGTTGAAAGCCGCGAGCAGCCCGCCGACGACGATGAACGCCATCAGCAGGTTGGCGGCGACGGTGTTGCGGGCGAACCAGTCGATCATCGGGGTGTCGCGCGCGACAGGCGCGCGCGGTGCAGTCTACCCCGTCAGCGCCGTCAGCGGCGTGGAGTCGACGCGGGTGGCGACGTACTTCGCGGCCTCGACGGCGTTCATCGCCTGCAGCCAACCCGAACGCCGTCCGCCGCGTGCTATCGTGAACGCATGCCCGAGCGCTATCCCCCGGTAGCGGCAGGCCCGCAGGCCACGATGCATACCGGGCCGCTGGGTTCTACCATCCACGTCCTGCAGGCCGACGCCGGCACGATCACCGAGCTCGCCGCCATCGACTGGAACCGGTGGTTCCCGCGCGTCTGTCTCGACCCTGTGCTCGGGCTCGTTACCCTGATGACGCCGTCCCGGCTCCATGAGGACCTCACCGGGATTCTGGACCACGTCGTCGACGCTGCGGCGAGCCTGCTCACCGGCGCGGCAAAGGGTCTGCGCCACACCCGGCTCCGCGCGCGCGGCGACCCCCCGGGCACGGGCATGGAGCCGGACTGCGGCTTCTACCTCGGCGAGCGCGCGCAGGCGTACCGCGATGCGCTCGTCGAAGGTGCGGCAGCCGCGGACGCCTTCCTGGACCGCACGCCGCTCGATCTCGTGGTCGAAACCGAGATCACGAACTTCGACGAAGGCAAGATCGGACGCTACGCCGAGATGGGCGTCTGCGAGCTCTGGCGGTTGCACGGCGAAAGGGAAGCGCGGGAGCTGCGGGTGGAGTTCCTCGCGCTGCAACCGGGAGCGCCGCCGCATGCTCTTGCCGCCTCGCGGGTCCTCGGCGGCCTCACGCCCGATGACGTGCGCGCGGCCGTTGACGGCGTGCGCCGCAGCACAACGCTCGCGGAGCGAACGGAGGTTGTCGCCCGCATCGTGCGCCGCCGCCGGCGAGCCAGTGTGCGCGTCCGAGAGGAAGAGGCGCCCTTCGCCGCCCGGTCCGGTTGAGGATTCGGGCGCCGGTTCAGGCCAGGCGGCAGGGTCGGAAAGCGTTACGAACCGAATCGCGTGGCTACGTACGCGACACCGTCCGACTCGTCGAGCCGCACTGTGCCATTACCGCTCCGCACGTAGAGATCACCTTCAGGCGCCTTCTCCAAACCCTTCCACCGCAGGTAGACCGGCTCGGGACTCCGCTGGCAGCTCACGAGGCAGACCGTCTTCCCCCGGACGATCTGCGTCCTCGGGTCGATGCACGTTCCGGCGCGGTCGCCGAGGCCGTTGCGGACGGTCTGGGCGAGGTGGCGCATGAACTTGTCGTCGTCATCGAGGCGGTCGTGGTCTATGCCGAGCACGGTGCGGTCGTCGGCGACGCCGATCAGGAGGTCGCCGCCCTCGGTGTTGAGGAACGCGGCGATGGTCTTGAGGGCGGCGTGGGTGACGTGGCGGTCGTCCTTGCGGTCCTCCTTCAGGTTCCAGCGCAGGCTCGACTTGAACTCGAGCGTCTTCGACTCCTGCAGCTTCAGCAGCTCCTCGACGCGACGGTGGCGCCGGATGTAGTCGTCGAAGAGGAAGTTCTTCAGCGCCCGGCCGAAGTCGGGGTCGTCGGTGATGCGCTTGTAGAGGTCGAAGTTGGTCTCGACGATCTCCTGAATCTTGTCCTCGACCTTGGGGTCGAAGGTCAGCCGCACGTTCTCGCGGGTATTCACCCGGGCGCTGGCGTCGAGGCCGGCGTCGCCGTCGAGGGCCGAGCGGATCTGCTCTAGGGTGAGGCGGTGCTCTGGGCCGAGCTGCAGGCCGAAACGCTCGTTCAGCGCCTCGATGATGCGCGACAGCGGCTCCAGCTCCTCGGGGGCGGCGCCGCCGTGCGGCTTGCTCCCGGCCGGGTCGAGCGCGCCGCCCTGGCGTTCCAGCACGATGCGGCCGCGACTCGTCTGCTGGATGCGGAACGATTCCATGTCGATGTTCTGCTGGACCTCGCGCGGCAGCTCGTCCGGGTCGGCCGGCAGCAGGCGCCGCAGGTGCCGGGCGAAGACGTGGAGCTTCTCGAGGTCGACGTCGGCGAACGTCAGCACCTGGGACAGGAAGGCGTACAGGCGCACGTAGTCGCCGAGCTGGTCGCGGAAGTCCTGTCCTTCGTCGGCCGCGAGCGCGCCGAAGCGCTGGCGCGGCGGCACGAGCACCGCATAGAGCTTGTCCTGCTTTGCCTTCGGGTCGAAGTACAACCGCGCGAAGGCGTCGACGTCGTCCGCCGCAAACACGCCGAAGCCGAGCAGCCGGTCCTGGACCTCGTAGAGCAGGTTGGGATCGGTCGCCTCCGAGAGCAGGGTGGTCTCGTAGTAGGGCTCGAAGGCCTTCCTGATCTCCTCGGCCTCGTTGGCGAAGTCGAGCACCATCACGCCCTGCTTGCCGGGGTGGGTGCGGTTCAGGCGCGACAGCGTCTGCACGGCGTTCACGCCGCCGAGCTTCTTGTCCACGTACATGGTGTGCAGCAGCGGCTGGTCGAAGCCGGTCTGGAACTTGCTCGCGACCACCAGGAAGCGGCAGTCGGGCTTCTCGAACTCGGCCGCCGTCTGCCGTTCGCCGATCACCCGGGCCTGCCCGGCCGAGTTCATGCCCGACTCCGTGTAGGCCTCGCCGCCGTCCTTCACGGTGCCCGAGAAGGCGACGAGCGCCTTCCAGGGGTGGCCCTTCTCGGCGAGGTAGGCGTCGAGCGCGAGCCTGGTGCGCACCGCGTGCAGGCGCGAGCGGGTGACGACCATCGCCTTGGCCCGCCCGTCGATGGCGGCGGCGACCTGCGCGGCGAAGTGCTCGACACAGATGGCGACCTTCTCGCCGATGGCGTGCGGGTGCAGCTCGACGAACGACTTGAGCAGGTACTCGGCCTTGCCCCGGTCGTAGCGCGGGTCGTCCTCGATCGTCTTCAGCAGGCGCCAGTAGGCCTTGTACGTCGAGTAGCTGCCGAGCACGTCGAGGATGAACCCCTCCTCGATGGCCTGGCGCATCGTGTAGCGATGGAAGGGCTCGAACTTCCCGTCCTCGGGCCGCTGCCGGCCGAAGAGCTCCAGCGTCTTGGGCTTCGGGGTCGCGGTGAACGCGAACGTCGAGAGGTTGGGCAGGCGCCCGCGGCTGCGGATCTCTTCGTGGACCCGGTCGTCGAGCTCCTCCTCCGGGGTCTGGGCGCCGGCCTCCTCCCGCTCGGCGTCCTCCAGGCTGCCGGCCGCGAGCACCGCCTTGAGGCTCTTCGTGCTCTCGCCCGACTGCGACGAGTGCGCCTCGTCCACGATCACCGCGAAGCGCCGGCCGGGGAGCTCGCCGATCTGCTCGGCGATGACCGGGAACTTCTGGAGCGTGGTGACGATGATGGTGCGCCCCGCCTCGAGGGCCTCGCGGAGCTGCCGCGAGGTCTGGTCGATGTTCTCCACCACCCCGAGCGTCTGCTCGAACTGGCGGATGCTGCGCTGGAGCTGGCGGTCGAGGACGCGCCGGTCGGTCACCACCACGACCGAGTCGAAGACGCGCCGGTCGTCGCGGTCGTGCAGCACGGAGAGCTGGTGGGCGAGCCACGCGATGGTGAAGCTCTTGCCGCTGCCGGCCGAGTGCTGGACGAGATAGCGCTCGCCGGCGCCGTGGTCCCGCGCGTGGCGCACGAGCCGGCGCACGCAATCGAGCTGCTGGTAGCGCGGGAAGATGAGGTAGCTCTTGCCCGTCTTCCGGCCGCCGTCGTCCTCCGTCTCGACCTCGTGGATGAACTGGCGGACGAGATCGAGGACGCTGTCGCGGGCACAGACCGCCTCCCACAGGTAGTCGGTGGGGAAGCCGGTCCGCGTGGGCGGGACCGGCGGGTTGCCCGCCCCGCCGAAGCGCCCGCGGTTGAACGGCAGGAACCGCGTCTTCGGCCCCGCGAGGCTGGTGGTGACGAACACCTGCTCGGGGTCGACGGCGAAGTGGGCGAGGCAGCGCGCGTAGCCGAAGAGCGGCTCGCGAGGGTCGCGGTCCTCCCGGTACTGGCGGATGGCGTCCTGGACGTCCTGACCGTTGAGCGGGTTCTTGAGCTCGGCGGTGAAGATGGGGATGCCGTTCAGGAAGAGCGCGAGGTCGAGGCTCTGCTCGTCCTGCTCGCTGAAGCGGAGCTGGCGCACCACCGCGAAGAGGTTGGCCGCGTGCAGGCGCTGCAGCTCTTCGTTGAGCCCGCTCGCGGGGCGGAAGTACGCGAGCCGGAACTTGCAGCCCGAGTCCTTGACGCCATTGCGCAGCACGTCGAGGGCGCCGCGGCGGGCGATCTCGCGCGAGAGCCGGCCGAGGAAGCGTGGCTTCACGTCGGCGCCGTGGTGCTGCCCGAGCTTCTCCCACTCCCTGGGCTGCGTGGCCAGGAGGAAGTCGACGACGTCGGCCGGGATCAGGCAGAGCGCCCGGTCGTAGTCGTCCGGCCCGCGCCGGTGGTAGCCGCCCGGGGCCGGCTCGCCGCCGAACATCGGTGGCGTCTCGCGCACCGTTGCGAGGTCGCCCGGACAGGCGTCGGGACCGTGTCGCAGCAGCGCGCACTCGATGGCGGCCTCGAAGGCGCGCTCGGAGATGTCGGGAGTCATGGACGGTGACGCGCGTTCGTGTCGGTCGAACTGTTCAGCGTGGTTCCAGGACGGAGAGACCGAGGTCCCGGAAGTCCGAGGCGTTCAGCGTCGCCAGGGAATAGCCGCGGCTCCGGGCCGTACCGGCGATCTGGGAATCGGCCAGGCTCATCGGCGAGCTCGCGCGCCGCCGCCCGGTGCGGAGCCTCGCGCTCTCGGCGGCGGCCTGGGCGTCGAACGGGACGATACGCTCCGAGAACCCGTCGACGATCTGCGAGAACGCGCGGCCCAGCCGCGCCCGTTTCCGTCCGGACGGGAGTATCTCGATTCCGAAGAGGATCTCGTCGACGGTGACGGCGGAGAGAAACAGAACAGAAGGAGGGTGTCCGTCCAACCAGCGCATCACCCGCCCGTCCGGCTCGACGCGCATGGCTTCCGACAGCACGTTGGTGTCGAGCAGGATCATTCGGGATCGTCGGGGCCGTATTCGGTCGACGTGAAGTCGATCGGCTCGTCGACCTCGCGCGCCGGCAGGTCTAAATCGACGCCATCGTCGCCGATGATGCGGCGGATCATCGCGCCGACGGGCTCCACGTCGACGACGGCGTCGGCCAGGATGCGGCGCACCGTCTCCTCCACGGAGAGGCCGTCGCGTTGCGCCCGGATCTTCAGCCGCCGAATGACCTCGCCGTCCAGGCGGCGTACGCTCAAGCTCGCCAGGGTGCCGCTCCTCCGCTTTATCTGGAATGCTAGCACAAGTAGATGAAGTGCTTGCATCGGTCGATCGACGAGTACCTCGCGTCGTGCCGCGAAGACGGGGTCGAGCCGAAGAAGCCGCTCGGACAGGGCGGAGAGAATCGCCTTCCGGATGGGGGCGGCGAGCCTGAGCTCGGCCCTGCGGGCCGCCTGGGAGAGCGCGTCCTCGAAGGCGGCCCGGTCGAGGAAGAGCTGGTCCGGCAGGCTCCGGAGCATGGCGCGGATCGCGGCCTGCTGCTTCCGGCCCGCCTCCTCGTCCCTGGCCCTGGCCTCGGCCCGCTTGCGCGACACCGCGAGGTTGGCGAACGCCCGCTGGTCATCGAGCCGCGCGATGCGCTCGGGGCTGGCCTGGAAGTCGAGCCGGAGCGGCCGTTCGACGGTGATCTTCCGGAAGCCGAAGTGCGTGGTCGGGTAGACGCGGCTGACGACGGCCTCGCGCTCCTCGCCGTCCCGGTCGACGGTGCGGGTCCCGCCGTCCTCGAAGTCGGCGAGCAGCCGCAGGATGTCCTGCTTCCGCTCGAACGGGACCTCGCGCCGCTTGGCGCCCAGGCTCTTGCGCAGCAGGGTCCAGAACGCGGTAGCGTCGACGAGCTGCACCCGGCCGCGCCGCGCCGGCCGCTTGCGGTTCGTGAGCACCCAGACATAGGTGGCGATGCCGGTGTTGTAGAAGAGCTGCTCGGGCAGGGCGATGAGCGCCTCGAGCAGGTCGTTCTCGAGAATCCAGCGGCGGATCTCGCTCTCGCCGCTGCCGGCGTCGCCGGTGAACAGCGGCGAGCCGTTCATGATGATGGCGACCCGCGAGCCGCCCTCGTCCCGATTCCGGACGTGCGCCAGCATGTGCAGCAGGAACAGGAGCTGGCCGTCGCTGATGCGGGGCAGGCCCGGCGCGAAGCGGCCGGCCGCGCCCCGGTCGTGTTCCTCCCGCACCGCGTCCTGGTCGCGCTTCCAGTCCTTGCCGTAAGGCGGATTGGCGATCATGTAGTCGAAGCCGGCGCCGGCGTGCCGGTCATTCGAGAGCGTGGTGCCGAAGACGACGTTGTCGGCGTCGCGGCCGTCGCCGGACTTCATGAAGAGGTCCGACTTGCAGATGGCGAAGGTCTCGGGGTTCACCTCCTGGCCGAACAGGTGGATGTCGGCGTCGGGGTTCACGGCCGGCGCGCAGGGCTCGCCCTCGCGCGTCTCTCCGGCGGTGATGTGCTCCTTGGCGATGGTGAGCATGCCGCCCGAGCCGCAGCACGGGTCGTAGACGCTGAGCACGACCCCCTTCGTGCGCAGCCGCTCCGCATCGCCGGCCAGCAGCAGGCCGACCATGAGGTGGACGACGTCGCGCGGCGTGAAGTGCTCGCCGGGATTCTCGTTCAGCGCCTCGTTGAACTTCCGGATGAGCTCCTCGAAGATGGTGCCCATGGCGGCGTTGTCGACCGCGTCGGGGTGGAGGTCGACCTTCGGGTCGCCGAAGCGCTGCACGACCTGGAACAGGAGGCCCGCCTCGTCGAGCTTCGAGATGGTGTTGTCGAAGTCGAACTTCTCGAGCACCTCGTGCATGTTGGGGCTGAACCCGGCGATGTAGTTGCGCAGGTTCTGCGCGATGTGGGGCGCGTCGGCGAGCAGCTTCTCGAAGTCGTAGCGCGACGTGTTGTAGAAGGCGAACCCCGAGGCGCGCCGGAGCTGCGGGTCGAGGTTGTCGAGCCTGCCCTTGAACCGGGCCTGGACCGCCAGCACCTTCCGCTTGGTGGGGGCCAGCACGCAGTCGAGCCGGCGCAGCACCGTCAGCGGCAGGATGACGTCCTGGTACTTGCCGCGCTTGAAGGTGTCGCGGATGAGGTCGGCCACCCCCCAGATGAAGCTGACGATCTGGCTGTGGTTCATGTGTAGTCCGCTCTGTCCAGCGCCTTGGCCGGCAACTCTCGGATCCCGATGCGTTGAATTGCCTTCGCCACGGAAACGGGGCGCCGACCTCGGGCACGCTCAGCGCCGAGAGCAGGCAGGCGATGCCGCCCCTGTGTGCAGGTCAGAAGCGAGCAGAGTGTCGTCGGAGCGCCTCCGACGCGTGATCGGTCTCGCGTTCGACGCCGACGCCGCGCCGCCGACGGTCCGTGCCACTGGCACCTCAACCGCCCGACCCGTTGTCGTCGCGGACGCGGGCGAGCAGCTCCGACGCCGTGGCGCACTCGATGATCCAGTCGCCAACCCGCGCCAGGCGGTCGGCGTCGGTGACACCGGCGAGGGCGGCGGCCAGCCCCTCGGCGGCCCCGCCATCGAACTTCCGCGCCGCCAGACGGCAGAGCAGCGCCCGCTCTTCGTGCCGGCCCTGCTCGATGCCTTGGGCGCGGCCCTGCTCGAGCCATTCACGGGTCCATTCGCGCACGTTCTCTTTCAGCATCGTCTGCGTCTCCTGCAACTGGGTCAGCGCGTCCCCCTCGCCCGCCGGCAGCCGACCGGCGACCCGCAGCCCTTCGTGGAGCCACGACACGAACGCCCGTGTCAAGTGGTCGTCCCTCTGCGCCCGCAGGAGGTCGCTCAGCGCCTGCAGCGCCTCGCGCAGACGCGAAGCGTCGCGCGTCTTCTCCAAAGCGATGAGCGCTGACACCAGGTTGTTCGCCGGCAGGTCCGCGTCCGCCACCCGCGCCCCGTCCAGAAGATAGTATCGCTGCGACGGCTGGTACGGCCCAGCAGGTCGCTCCCCATTGCCACGAGGTCCGTCATCTCCACCGGCGCCGTCCACGGCCGGCCGCGATATTGTCACGCGGGGAGGCGTACCGATGANNCTCGCCGGCGAGGACTACGTCGTGATCCCCCGCGACGAGTACGAGCGCCTGCGCGCCGCCGCCGATGAAGACGCCGCCGACGTCGCCGCCATCCAGCGCGTCCTCGACGACCCCGATGAGACCTGGGCGCCGGCAGACCTCGTGCGCCGCATTGTCGAAGGGGAACACCCCGTGCGCGTCTGGCGCACGCACCGCGGCCTGACCGCCCGCTCGCTGGCCGCCGCCGCGGGCATCCCGAGCTCCTACCTCTCGGCCATCGAGCGCGGCGTGAAGCCCGGATCGGTGAAGGCGCTCAAGAGTCTCGCCACCGCCCTCGACGTGCCGCTGGACGATCTCGTGTGACCGCCGCGCGCCGTCCCCGGACCTCGTGTTCTGTCCCACCGCGAGAGGTCCGCCACCCCCAGATGAAGCTGACGATCTGGCTGTGGTTCATGCCTTTTCCGTCATGGCCGCCTCCGGACGGTGGCCGACACGAACGCATCCTGAATTTCGAACTCGGGAGGCGGATTCCCGTTCTCCGCCAGTGTCCTGCGCGCGGTCTCGATGCCGATTCCGAAGCGTTGCATGAAGCCCATGTTCTTCATCGCTTCCGCGATGGTGGGGTTGCGGTAGGAGGTCGCGCCCTGTCCGAAATTGTCGCGTCCGACTTCTCCGAACGCCGAGCCGGGACTCAGAATCTCCACGCGGTCGGAGAGCCAGGAAATCCGCACCGGCGTGTTCGAGTTCTCGTAGTTCCTGTGAACCACCGCGTTGCGCAGGAGCTCACGGAGGGCCTCGTAAGGATAGCTTCGCTGCTCGACGTGTCGTTCTCCCCGCGTGTCGAGTGCGTGGGAGATGTTCAGTCTCAGCAGGCGATCCGCATCACGCAACTGCTCCGGCAGCGGCCCCGACAGCTCGGCATGGTCGACGATTCCGTCCGTCACGGCGGTCCCGTCGTAGCGGACGAACTGCATGTATGCCCCGGGAAACCAGTACCGCGGGTCCGTGCCCAGCACGAGGATCGCCGTCGCTGTCGGCGCCCCGTTCCGGGCCACGAGACGCAGCGCCCTCAGTTGTTCCCCCCTGTCGCGCCGGTTCTCCGCCAGCACCTCGGGGGAGACCGCGCAGGGCAGGTAGTCGTGCTCGAACGCTCGCATGTCCAGGTCGGTCTCCACCGTCGCCCCGGAGACGCCCTGCATGTCGAAGGGAACGTTCCCCCAACGGCGTTTCTCGGTGAGACGGCGTTCCTCTTCGGCCGTGGCCTGCCCTCGCCGGGGACCGATGCGAATCCAGCAGCGGCCATCCACCTTCATCGGCGGGTTGTCCGAGGGCTCTACCTGGACCACGGCAACGTCGCAGTCACGCAGGCGCTTCCTCGCCACTTCCATGAACGGGAACGGCAGGATCTTCCCGTCGGTCCGCAGCCCGCCGAGCGTCTTCAGCAACTCATCGTCGATGGTCGAGCCGGCGCAGCGTCCGTCGTCCTCCAGTCCGATGAAGAGAAGCCCGGGTTCTCCGTTCCCGGGGAGGTCGTTGGCGAACGAGCAGACCGCTTGCCGGAACTTGTCGAGATCGTTGGTGGACGCGGTGAACTCCACACGATCGCTCTCACCGGTCTCGATCCGCTCGATCAGTGCTGCGTCGCCCAGCAAGCCCTTCTCCTTCCGCTCCGATGCCGCGCCGGTTTCCGTCGATGGTGTCCCGGATTTTGACCCCCGATGCAGAGCGGCGAGCCGTTCATATCGAATTGGGATCGATCAGCTACTGGGGCCAGTGTTTCTGCCGATAGTTGAGCAGCGCCGGTCCCGAAAGCTCCTCCGTCGAGTTATTGAGGCGGGCGAAGAACACCTCCCGCGGCTCGCCCTTACGTGAGGCGAACACCGGCTCCGCGCCGGGACGTACATCGACGCGGGCGACCGTCCGGTCGTTGATCGGGCAGAAACGCACCGATAGATCCGTGACAGCGATCGGACCCAGTGCCGTCTTGACTGCGGCGGTCAACCAGAGCTCCCAGCCGTCGCGGTCGTTCCCCTTGACGAGCGGGTAGTCTGTCTGGATGCCCACGGCTTGGCCGTCATCGTCGACGCCGATCAACAGCGTGCCCCCGTGCGTGTTCATGAAAGCGGCGAGGGTCTTGACCACCGCCCAAGTGATTGCCGGGTCCGGCGCTTCAGTGTGCAGGTTGCGTCGCGCCGTCGACTTGAACTCGACCACCGCTGATTCCCCACCTTCGATCAACGAGCGTACCCCCGCTTCGACGGTCGCGTTCTGCTCCGCGAACGGACTCTCGTCCCTATCCGGTCGTCGGTTCACGGGTTTCCCCATCGCGAGCTCGGCGTGGCGGAGCAGGCTCTCGAACCGCTGGTTGAAGAACTGCGCGAAGTCGTCTCGCCGCAGCGCCACCGGATCGATGTCGTGGGAGCGCAGGAAGCCGTCAAGTACGTCCTCCTCGATACCGTCGCCCGATTCGATCCGCTTGAGGTAGATGCTGGGTGCATGCCCGCCAATGCGGCGGTTCGTGTGTGCGTCGAGCGCCGTCTTGTTCACGATGCAGTCGGCGACCCACGACTCGACATCATGGCTCGCGCACCAGTGTCGAGGAAACACGTGATGGATGTCGATGGCATCCTCCATGTACGCGTGGACGTCGATCGGTTGGCCAGTCCTGAAGTCGCGACCGCCCTGCTTCATCTGGAGCGCGTACAGCCCCTTGTAGGCGGCACTCCTGCGAGTGCGGAGTGTGAGCAGCCGCTCGGCCTGCAGCTGCGCTCCCTGCACCGTTCGCGGTGGGGAACTGTGACCACTCTCTCCGATCCACGCAATGCAATCCTCCAGGTCGTTGGCGAACCGCGTTTCCGCCGCGCCGCCGTACATCTCGCCGAGGACACCGCACCAGAACCACTGCCCGAGCCGCTGTTGCGCACCGTACGGCGCCGCGTGGTGATCCAGGCGGCCGAAGATGGCGCCGAGTGGCACCAACTGCGTCGCGTACGGCAGGTCCTGATGGCGGAAGATACGATTATTGTGCAGGAACGGTACCGCGCGCATTAGCCCGCGCTCGGCGACATCCGCCCATTGCCGGTAGTCGTCGAGCGGAAGCCGCAGCACCTCGCGGCGCTTGCAGGACACGGCGGGCGGCTTGTCGTCTTCCGGATGGGTTTGCAGGTGTGACTGGCGCCGGTCGTAGGTAGCGAGCAGCGTGACGACCTGCAGGAAAGCGGTCGCGTCGACTCCCACCAGCAGTCGATGTCGCGAGAGTCGCTCGCGCCGTCCGTCCCAGTCTTTGCGCAATTCGAAGTCGCCAGCGGCGTATGTCGCCGTCAGCAGCTCAAACACCGTCAGCGTGACGCCGCCGGTGTTGACCTTTTCGAACACTTGGCAGACTGCCTCCTTCGGCGTCGACTTGGCGAGATCGATTGCCGGCACCTGGTACTGTTCAAACGGAATAATGACCGCGTCCTCAAACCCCTCCCACTTGGCCCATCGATCCGACTGCTCTCCCGGTCCCGAGTGGAGATATGCCCTCTTCCACGCCCTTCTGGCGCTGGAGTCGAGAACGATGTCCAGGGGGAACATCTCTTCCGCGATTTCCCGATCGCGGCTGCTCAGGTCCATGTCGATCGTCCGACCAAAGTCGCTCCTCACGATGCGATCGGCGGGAACGCCGACGATGCCTTTCTCCTCTCTGTCCTCCGACGGGTCGATACAGGCGGCGATGCTCGCATAGTAATGGCGGCGCAGTTCGTTGCCGCGCCGGTCCCGCGTGTAAACCGGAGCACGCGACTTCAGCACCTGGAACAGGGATGTCAAACGCTGTTGGCCGTCTAGCAGAAGCAACTCGGGCGTCGGCGTGGCCGCCAGCGTCACGCCCTCAAGCAGTCGCGCCTTGAAGTTAACGTCGGGATTGCCGGCGACGAGCGTCATGACGGCGCCGATTGGGTACGAGAGCGAAATCGACACCAGCAGACTCCGAATGTGGTCGTCGTCCCACACCCAGCCGCGCTGGAAGTCCGGCAGTTGCAGGGCGCCACTCGCGGCGCGATCGAGTAGTTCCGCCAGCGGCACCTCGTTGCTGCTGAATTTCTTCTCCATCGTCTCCCCTCACTCGATGAGCGCCGACATCCGTCTCCTCGATTCCGTCGGGAATCAGAGCTTCCACGCTTCAGTCGCACCGGCCGCGGCCCGGGGTCATCACCCCGACATCTCTCTCAGCATGACAACGATGTCCTTCTCCACCCATCGCATATCAGCCTCGGTCAGCACGATGGCAACTGTTGGGCGTCCTGTTCGCATACTACCTCTTTGAATGGAGAAGACAAGGTGCCCTATTGAAATAGGTTCTTCAGGGACAGGACACTAGATGTACAGCTTAAATGGTGTCGGAGCGCCGCCGACCGGTCCCGCGGTGAGAATCTCCCCCACCGCATTGGCGAAGCGCAACGTCACTGGCTGCCCATCCCCGTAAATACAGGCATTGTAATTCAGCTTCGTCAACGCAAGCACGTCTTCCATAACCCTCTGAATATTTGCCTCGCCCCGGCACACATCCACTAATAGCGCCTTTGGGACTTCCCGGCCCGGATAAGTTTGCAGTCCCGGAATGAACCCATTCGCCCACAAGAACGCCGTACGCTCGTCCCGCACGTACGCGAGCCCCCGCAGTACAGCATGTCGCCCCCGCCGATAGATGCGAAGGTCCTCTGCGAGCCTAATGCGCACACCCACCACATAGTCGGTACTCTCCGACGCTCCCGACGTGAATCCTCGCCACTCCTCAGCATTGAATCTTGTCTTACCATGGACGAACAGCTCCGATGGCGGGTGGCCTACACGCGACCTATACTCGCTAACGGCCGTCGCTACCAGTCTCCGCGCCGCCCGCTCATCCAAATGGAAACTGTTATTCGTTTCTGAGTACCAAGGCCCGCCTGCGCCCTTGAACACGAGTCCATCGCCAGAGTCCAAGAACATCTGCGCCCCGCACGACGACCACCGACCATCGCCGCTCAATTCATCTCGTTTGAACACGATCCCCAGATAGCACACCCCCGGGCGCACGTTCGAGAGCTTCCAAGGACGCGCACCAGACTTATAGAATGCCGCTGTGCACAGATTCCAGGCAATCTCCGACGGCAATCCGACCGTGCGCCTTGGATGCCCCACCGCATTGAGGAAGTCCCCCGGTGCAATGGTGCTTTCGCGTATAATCTGCGTCGATACTCCAACGTCCAGTAGTAGCGCCTTCAACTGATTATGAAAATGCGGCTGATACTTGTATGGTATGGCATCCACGTTCAGTTCCTCAAATAACCCCGGTGCCGCGATGAGCCTTTTCGAAATGCCTCTACCGAGCGTTGCACCCGTCGTCCTCCTGACGTCCTTTGGAACCACCGATTCCGGTCGGCAGCTCACGTACACCTCGTCAGGTACCACCACGAACCAAACGTCAGCTTGCGCCTCGTCCTTCGTGGCAACCCGGATCTCATCGGCGTACAATCGCACGACCCGATGCACGCGCTGGTGTCGGTCTTCGATCCGACACGCGTCTATCAGTTCCTCGTTGTCAAGTACAACTTCGAACAGGGCTTTCTGACCGAATGGCACACCGAACGCCGCTTGGAAGCCCGGAAAGGGTGGACGGCTAAACCTGCCGTCGTCGATAGGCCGTTGAATCCGCGCGACCCAACTCCAGAAGCGTTGAATACCGGCCGCTGTACCGATGACCGCCGGGCGGACGCCAAACGTCTTGCCCTCATCGAGCGGGCCGAAGAGCGTGAGTCCGTCCCGTGGATCCTCCAGCGCCTGGTTCAATCCGAACTGCAGCCTGGGTTCCGCAAGTCGCTCCAGCACGAGGCGACTCATGGTTCCACCTCAGCCGCTTCGGCTTCTTCGAACGGACCGTCGTCTTCTTCCTCGCTCGCTTCCTCGACGTCCTCTTCCGACCGCGCGGCGCTGGGCTCCACCAGCGTGACTGGGCTCACGAACTCCAGTGGCCGTGCAGCCACGACCGCATTGGCGGACCCCGCTGACAGCGTCAACCCCAAGGATTCTCCACCTTCCGCTAGCCATGCCATGCTCGCAAGAATCCTATCCCGCCAATCGTCGTTCCACCAGTTCTTGCACTGACTGCGTCGTGCGCGGTGCATGGCCGCTGCCGAAGACCATATGGTTCGCCCATCCTCCGAGAATAGCACGTGCGCGCGCACCTGCAGTATGGGTTGCGGATGCACTGCGGGCCTTGCACTTATAGCAAAGTGCCAGTGTCTCTTTAGGCCAGACTTCCGCGTCTTGTAGCCCATCAGGCCACGATATGTCTTGGTACCATTAACAGAAAGGAAACTGACGTTCGGATTTGGCAGCGCATCTATATCGAAGTAGAACATGGGCCTGCCACTCGCCATCTCGAACTTCTTTAGACCACGCGCGAGTGTATACTGCTCCCACGCTTCACGCAAAAGTCCGATGACGAGATCACGGTTTTCACCTCTTTTCGAATTTTCCCTCGAGAGGAAATCTGTGATCTTCAGCTTCTCTGTCCCATCAAGACGCAGCGTGCCGAGCCCTGATTCGATCTCTGCCTCGGAGGCAAACGACACCAAGCGCAACTCGTGCCATCGTGTCGGAAACTTCCATCGAGGCTCGCCTTCTACCAAGCCCATGACCGAATAGCGATGAATGTACGGAGGCAATCGCAGGGGATACCAGTTCGAGTAGTGAACCTCTGACTCTCCAGTCACACGGCGACCAGGAGCACACTCCCGGTCCCACCAGTGCCGAACGGTCTCGGCACCGCTGAGCGGGTTGCGTGGAACCCCATCGACTTCGAGCTTCTCGCAGAGCTGGGTCAGTCCTAAGGCCCAGTCCCGAAACTCAATGGCATTCAGACGTCCAATCTCGATATTGATCTTATCGTGCGGTAAACCGTCTATCCTTAAGGGAATGACGAAATCCCGCAGGTTGTCGCGTTTTGCCGTGGCGTTGGCAACCCGGACCTCTTGGAGAGTGCCAAGTTTTTGGTTGGAAGAGCGAGACAGGACGTAGACGTACTTGGCCGCTTCGTTGCGGATGATAAGTTCGATGTCGCGCCAAAAGTCCTCGCCTCCGAGTAGCTTCGTGACGTCTGACCAGACCTGATAGCCGAGCGAGGCCAGTCTCAGCGATAGCCATTGCGCGAACGTATTGTCTTCGGGGTTGGCATGTCCCACGAAGACGATGGTGCGGTTCGGCATTGCGATGCGTTATGCTATTAGCCTGGCAGGTGCTTGTGTGGTGGCGGACGGGGACTATACTACACTTGGTCCCCGGCGACTGGCGTTCAATCTGGCAAAGCAAACACGAACAGATTGTTCCCCGCGCTCGGCCGCAGCTCCGGCGTCAGCCCCGTGAAGTGCGACGACGTCCCCCCCGAACCGGTGCTCACCGCCACGAACTGCTGCCCGTCGACGGCGTAGGTGATCGGGAAACCCGTCACCGCCGACCCCAGGTTGATCTCCCACAGCACCTCGCCCGTCTCGTGGTCGAAGGCCCGGAAGCGGCCGTTGACGTCGCCGCCGAAGACGAGGCCGCCGCCCGTCGCCACGAGCGACATCGTCGCCGCGCGCTGCTCGTGGAGCCACACCGTGGCGCCGGTCTCGGCCGAGATCGCGCGCACGGTGCCCGCGTTCTCGTTGCCCGGCGCGAGCTGGTGGCGGTAGGCGATGGCGTACAGCTCCGAGCGGCTCTCGTTGCGCTCGGCGGGCGGGGCGTCCTCGGGGAACAGCCGCGTCGCCATCATTTGCGCGCAGGTGTTGCGCAGGGGCATGTACATCGTGTTGGTCAGCGGGCTGTAGGCGCC
>JAAXGX010000015.1 GCA_012271165.1 Vicinamibacteraceae bacterium
GGTCGTCATCATTCCTCCTTACGACGCCGCTACGAAACCGCGCCCGTCCGCCCGCAGGAACCCGACTTCGGTCAACGTCTTGAGAACGAGTGTGCTCGAATCGTCATCGAGCCCGAACGCATCCTTGACGTCCTCGATGGTGAGGACGAGGCCCGGGATCTCTCGATACAAGGCGCGGATCTGCCACGCCACCCAGGCGGCGTCGTGATCGGGACGCTCCTTGCTGAGAAGCAGCCGCGCGAGCCGCCGGAACTCCCGGACGGCGCGGGCGGTGTTGGACGACGTCATCCCCATGTCGGGCGCTCTCGACGCCGTCCACCACCAGGAGCACTGCCAGCCGCGGGTGGACGGGCGTTGTCCCTCAACGCTCGCCTAGTGCGCCTCGTACGGCTGCACGGATTCCCGCGTGCCGAGACGCATGTAGGCTTCGCCCACGACCATCGCGAGTCGGGCGAACTCCTCCGGGGTGAGCGTCAGCGTCACGCGATTGACGCGCAGATGGAGCAGGCCGTGCCCGCACTGATGAATGGCCAGCTTCGCTTCCCTGGCCAGGGTCTCCGAGTCGCCGCTACGGCACATGTTCGACTCCGTTTCTGAATGCGAACGCCCTGGTCCTGTAGACCGGACTTCGGAAAGGCCCTATCGACGCAGGGGGGTGTCGTGCGGGGGTGTGCCTGAACATCCGGGCGTCCTTTCGTCCGCCGAGACGCCCGTTCTTCCCACAACGAAGGTACGGAAGCGGTTCTCACGCGTGCTCCGTGTGGCCGGCCCCATTCGGACCGGGCGCTCGTCAGGCTCGCCGGGTGCTGCCACACCGCCGGCGAGCGTTCAGCCCGCCCGGCGTCTCCGCGGGACGGACTATAATGCAACTGAGACTCAATCTCAGATAAGATGGATTCTACACATGGCCGGATCGATTCGTCAAGACCAGGGAGGCCGAGGCGGATGAAGGGAGCTTCACCGACGGGTGCGAGCCGATGTATCCTCGCGAATCGCGCCTGTCGAACCGAGCGTCCCGCCGGGCGTGAAGAGCGCCCCGCTCTCCTACCGCCGGATCTTCCGCTTCTGGCTGCCGCTGGCCGGCACGTGGCTGATGATGGCGGCCGAGGGCCCCTACCTGGCGGCCGTCATCGCGCGGCTGCCGGATGCCGCCCCGAACCTCGCGGCCTTCGGCGTTGCGTTCGCCTTCGCCATCATCATCGAGTCGCCGGTCATCATGCTGATGAGCGCCTCGACCGCGCTGGTCGAGGACGCGGCGAGCTTCCGCGCCCTGCGCCGGTTCGCCTACGGCCTGGCGGTGCTGATGACGGCGGTGCAGGTCGTCGTGCTGCTCCCTCCCGTCTTCCAGGCCATCGCCCGCCTGCTGCAGCTCCCGGCCGACGTCGCCCAGCTCACCCACGGCGCCCTCGCCATCCTGCTGCCGTGGCCGGCAGCCATCGCCTACCGCCGCTTTCGGCAGGGACTGCTCATCCGCCACCACCAGACACGGCGCGTCGCCTACGGCACGGCGGTGCGTCTGGCCGCCATGTCGCTGACCGCGCTCGGGGCGTTCCTGGCGTCCGGAATGCCGGGCGCCTGGGTGGGGGCGCTGGGACTGTCGGCCGGGGTGGTCGTAGAGGCACTGGCCAGCCGGGCGATGTCGCGGGAAGTCGTCGCCGACCTGCGCCGCCGCCCCCGCGCGCCGGAACGGATGGCCGCGCTTCGGCTGCCGTCCCTGGTCCGCTTCTACGCCCCGCTGGGGCTGACCACGTTCATCGCCCTCTCGTCGCAGCCGCTCGTGACTTTCTTCATGGGCCAGGCGCGGTTTCCGATCGAGTCGCTCGCGGTGCTTCCGGTGATCCACGGGGTGACCTTCATCTTCCGCGCGGTCGGGCTCTCGTATCTCGAGGTCGTCATCGCGCTGCTGGGCCCGCACCGGGAGCATTTCGCGCGACTGCGCAACTTCGCGGTCCTGCTGGCGGTGGGCGCAACGGCGGGGCTGTCGGCCATCGCCCTGACGCCGCTGGCCAACGTCTGGTTCGAGACGATCTCCGGACTGAGCCCCGAGTTGACGGAATTCGCCCTGCTGCCCCTTGCGATCCTGGCCGTCTTCCCCGCGCTATCGGTGGCGCTGCACCTGCAGCGCGGCGTGCTGGTGCACGCGCGCCACACGCGGCCCACCGCGCGGGCAACCGCGCTGGAAGTCCTCACCATCGCCGCCGTGCTGAGCGTGGCCATCCACGGATTCGACCTCGTCGGCGCCGTCGCGGCCTCGTTCGCGATTCTCGCGGGCCGGATAGTGGGGGTCATCTGGCTGGTGGCCCCCTCGGTCAGGGTATTGCGCGGGGGCCCGGCGACCGAAACACCGGCACAGAACGAATCCGACTCTGCATCCACGCAAGCGATCGGGTAGCCTGAGCAAGGAAATGCCGTTCGATCTGCGCCAGCTCTGGATTACGGAGTGGATCGTCTGCGGTTTCTTCCTCTATCTGATCATCCTCTCGCGCCTTCGCCCGCTCGCATCCGCGCGCCGCCGCCGCGTGCTGCTGGTCGGCCTCGTGTGCATCGTGCTGGCCGTCATGCTGTCGCAGCTCCGGTCGTCTCCCAGCCTGCGCATCATCCGCGACTGGGTGCCCGCGGTCTATCTGCTGCAGAGCTACTGGGTGTGCGGCCTCTTCTTCCGGCGGCCGTCCCTGGGCATGGAACGGCGACTGCTGGCGTTCGACACGTGGCTGTTCGAGCGCAGCGGACTGCGCCGCGCCGCCGCGCGCGCGCCCCGCGTCGTGGCTTCCTGGTTCGAGGCGACCTACCTGCTGGCCTACCCCTTCGTTCCCGCCGGCTTCGGCGTGTTCCTGGCCCTCGGGCACCGCGGCCGGGCGGACGAGTTCTGGACGGCCGCCCTGATCGCGGGTTTCACGTGCTACGGCATGCTGCCGTGGATCCAGACGCGGCCGCCGCGCGCACTGGCGGCGGACCGCCCGCTCTGGATGCCCCACCTGGTCCTGCGGCGCCTCAACGCGACCGTGCTGCAAAGGATGAGCGTGCAGGTGAACACCTGCCCCAGCGGTCACGCAGCGACGGCGGTGGCGGTGGCCCTGACCATCCTGTTCGCGGGCGCGCCGGTTGCCGGCGCCGGGTTCGCATTCGTGGCGGCGAGCATCGTCGCCGCGACGGTGCTCGCCCGCTACCACTACAGCATCGACACCCTGCT
>JAAXGX010000096.1 GCA_012271165.1 Vicinamibacteraceae bacterium
GGCAACTTCTACATCAACGACAAGCCCACCGGCGCGGTCGTCGGCCGCCAGCCGTTCGGCGGCGCCCGCGCCTCGGGCACCAACGACAAGGCGGGCAGCGCCCTGAACATGATGCGCTGGGCCAGCGCGCGCACGACGAAGGAGAACTTCGCGCCGCCCCGGGACTATCGCTACGCCCACATGCGGGAGGCTTGAGAACGCCGCATGTCGTACTTCCGGCCGTCCATCGACACGCTCGCCGCGTACCAACCGGGCGAGCAGCCGGCCGCGGGCGATCAGGTCGTCAAGCTCAACACGAACGAGAATCCGTATCCCCCGAGCGCGCGCGCGCTGGCCGCGCTGCGGGCGATCCTGCCGGACACCCTGCGCCTGTACCCGCGGCCGTTCGCCGACGAGTTCCGCGCCAGCGCCGCCGCGGTCCTGGGCGTGGACCCGGACTGGATCGTGGTGGGCAACGGCAGCGACGACCTGCTGACGATGCTGTTCAGGTCGGTGGCCGGCGCCGGCCGGCCCGTGGCCTTCCCGGTGCCGACCTACGTGCTGTACCGCACGCTGGCCCGCATCCAGGAAGCGCCGACGGTCGAGGTGCCCTTCGACGACTCGTACCACCTGCCGGTGGACAGGCTTGCCGCGGCGGGTGCAGTGCTCACCCTCGTGGCGAGCCCGAACAGCCCCTCGGGCAATCGGATGCCGAACGCGGATCTCGCGGAGCTGGCGGCCCGGACGCCGGGCGTGCTCGTCGTGGACGAAGCCTACGCGGCCTTCGCGGCGGGCGACGCCCTGGAGCTGACGCGGCGCTGCGAGAACGTCATCCTGCTGCGCACGCTGTCGAAGAGCCACTCGCTGGCCGGCCTGCGACTGGGGTTCGCCGTCGCCCGGCCGCCGCTGCTGGCGGGGCTGATCAAGGTCAAGGACAGCTACAACGTCGATGCCGTCTCGGCGCGGGTCGGCGCCGCCGCGATACGCGATACCGAGCACGTGCGTGCCAACGTCGAGCGCGTCCGCGTCTCGCGCGACGCGTTGTCGCGGGCGCTGACCGCGCTCGGGTGCCGCGTGTGGCCCAGCGAGGCGAACTTCCTGCTGGTCCGACCGCCCCGGGGTGCCGCCCGCGCCGTCTACGAGGGGCTCAAGACGCGGGGCATCCTGGTACGCTACTTCGCCGAGCCGTTGCTGGCCGACCGGCTGCGCATCACGGTGGGCACGGATGCCCAGAACGAGCGGCTCGTCGGCGCGTTGCGCGAGCTGCTCGACGGAAACCGCGAAGAATCGCGAGAGGAACGCTGATGATCATCACCGCCCCGCCGGCGCGACGCCGGCGCTGGTTCGTGCACGTGGCGCTGGGAATCGCTGCCGCCGCCAGCGTCGCGGTCCTGGCTGCGCGGGCAGGGGCGCCGGTCGCCGCGGCGGCGGAGACGCAGGCCCGCCTGGACCGCTACGAGCGCGACCGCCTGCGCAAGGCCCAGCGCGACCGGACGTTCCGGGAGCTGAGCGAGGGCGTCATGGCCATGCGCAAGACGTCGTACGCCAGCGTTGCCGACGGCCTCGAGATCCCGATCTATCTCTTCGAGCCGCTGGCGCCGCGCGGGCGGCGCGGCCACGCCGCGCTCGTCTGGATCCACGGAGGCATTCACGGCGACCTCGCTCCGCTCTACTTCCCGTTCATCAGGGAGGCGGTGGACCGCGGCTACGTCGTGATCGCGCCGGAGTACCGCGGCAGCACCGGCTACGGCCGCCGGCATCACGAGGCGATCGACTACGGCGGCTACGAGGTGGAGGACTGCCTTACCGCGGCCAGCTACCTGGCGGCCAACCTGCCGCACGTCGATCCCGAACGCCTCGGCATCATCGGCTGGAGTCACGGCGGCTTCATCGCGCTGCACGCGGTGTTCCGCGACCAGACGTCGTTCAAGGCGGCAGCGGCCCTCGTCCCGGTGACCAACCTCGTGTTCCGACTCTCGTACAAGGGGCCGCGCTACGCCCGCCGCTTCGCCGCGCAGCCGCGCATTGGCGGCCCGGTGCACGAGCGGCGCCGCATCTACGTCGAGCGCTCCCCGCTGTACCACGTCGACAAGCTGCGGACGCCCCTCCTGGTGCACGTCGCGGACAACGATCAGGACGTCAACTTCGAGGAGGCCCAGCAACTGATCCACGCCCTCGAGTACGCCAAGCCGCACCTCGCCGAGACGCGGATCTACCACGACCCGCCCATCGACGAGTACGGCAACGGCCACACCTTCAACCGCCGCGTCGACCGGTCGCGCGGCTACGCGCGCGTCGACAGCAAGGCGCAGCGCGACTCGTGGAACCGGATCTGGACGTTCCTCGAGTGGCACCTGGAGCCGTACCGCGTCGGGCGGCCGTGACGGCCCGCGCCAGCGGCTGCTCGGCCTCATGACGACGGCGAGCGCGCCGCGCCTGCTGGCGCTCGACGTCGCGCTCCTGCCGCCCGCGGCGTGCCGGCCGCGGCTCGCCGCTCTGAACGCGGCCCTGGACGCGCCGCCGCACGGCTTCCGGTTCGACGACACCCATCTACCGCACGTCACCCTGGCCCAGCAGTTCGTTGCGGCCGGCCGCCTCGCCGAGATCATCCGTTGCGTGGCGCGCACCGTCCGCACCGCCGCCCCGTTGCGGCTGCGCTCGACGGGCCTGAGCCGCGGGCGCACCACGTCGTCCCTGCGGCTCGCGCCGACCGCCGCCCTCGCCAGGCTGCACGTCGGCGTGATGGATGCGCTGCTGCCCTTCGAGGCCGGCCCCGGGGACGCGTCCGCGTTCCATTCGAACGGCGAGCCGCCCCGGCCGGCCGACCTCGAATGGGTGACGCGGTTTCGAGACCGGGCCGCCTACGCTCGCTTCGATCCGCACATCACGCTGGGAGTCGGCGCCGCGCCGGGCGCCGCGGCCGCGCTCGACGCGGAGGCGGAGCGCGTCGCCCTGTGCCACCTCGGCCGCTACTGCACGTGCCGCCGCGTGCTCGCCGAGTGGACCTTGACACCCCGCGGTGCATGATGCACCATCGCGACGCTCGACGGGACGAGCCTGCGCCGTCGGACACCGGAGATGCGGGGAGCAGCCCGATCTGATGGAGCGCCGGCGCAGCCGGCGCAAGGCGTGCACAGCACGCCTCGGCGGCAGCGGCGCGGGGCGAAAAGCCCCCCAAAAACGGACGCCGGGGGCTTGAGGTGCAGCCCCGTCCTGATGGAAGCGCCGGCGCAGCCGGCGCAAGGCGTGCACAGCACGCCTCGGCGGGAGTGGCGCGGGGCGNNGTCCCCGCGAACGGACGCCGGGGGCTCGGGGCGCAGCCCCGTCTAATGGAAACTGGGGGACCTCATGTGGCGCAATGTCATCGTGGTACTGGGTAGCGCGGCGCTGGCGGCGGCCTGCGCTGGCGGCGCGGCCGTGGAGCCGGAAGCGTCGAGTGCGGAGGCGCCGGTCGAGCAGCGGACGGTGACCGCGGACGACATTCCGCCCGATGTCCACGACGATTCCTGGGCGCGCCTGCCGCTCCCCGAACGGGATCGGATGGACGAGGACGGGCAACGCGTCTACGACATGGTCCGCCACCCGGACAGCCGCTATGCCGACAGCCTGTGGGGGCCAGTCGCCATGTGGCTGTACAGCCCGCAGATGATCGAGCACATCTTCCCCGCCAGCACCTACCTGCGTTTCGGCACGGAGAAGGACCAGCGGCTCACGGAGCTCGCGATCCTTGCGACCGCCCGCGAGGTGCGCAGCCAGTACGAGTGGTCGGCCCACGAGCCCCCGGCGCTGGCGGCCGGCCTCGAGCCGGAGATCGTCGAGATCGTCAAGCAGCGTACGCCGCTCGATGAGGCCGTCGACGTCCCGGGGCTCGGCGACGTGGAGCGCACGATCATCCAGTTCACCCGCGAGGCCGTCAGCGACGAGCGCGTCAGCGCCGAGACGTTCGCCCACGCGCGCGAGCTGTTCGGGGACCAGGGGGTGATGGACCTGACCGGCCTGATCGGCTACTACAACTTCGTCAACATCACGCTCAAGGCCTTCGACCTGCAACTGGAGCCGGGCCGGGAGCGGCTGCTCCCGAACCTGTGGTAGGACCGCCGGCACGGACGCGGGTCGGCGGGCGGACGCCGGAGGCCGGATGACCGCGGCCGCGGCGGCGCTGGCAGCCGTCGGCCTCGCGGTCGCCAGCTACTTCACGGCGGTCGCCTACCGCTGGATTCGCCCCGACGCCGCGTGGATCCCGGCGTTCTGCCGCATGGGCGAGCAGACCTGCGCGTCGATCGTCTTCACTCCCCGCGCGCGGGTGTTCGGACTGCCGAACTCCGTCCTCGGGCAGGTCTTCTATGCCGCCCTGCTGGTGGGCGCACCACTCGGCCTGCTGGACCAGCCCCTCCTCCTCGCCCTGTACCGGGCCGGCAGCCTGGTGACGGTGGCGCTCGCGGTCTACCTGTCCTACGCGCTGCTGTTCGTCATGCGCGTCCCGTGCCCGCTCTGCTTCACCTCGCACGGGATCAACACGGTCATCTTCGTGCTGCTGCTGCTGCTGTAGCGATGTCGACGGCCGCGGCCGGCGGGCGGGCCGCGATCCGGCGCCGCTCCGCCAGGATGAGGCCGTACTCCGCGCTCCGCTTCCAGACCCGGTTGGCCATCTCGGTGAGGTGGACCGCCTTGAGCCCCAGATACAGGAAAATGCTCCCCGCGCCGCCGACCACGACGTAGCGCAGCCCCTGTACCCAGTCGAAGCCGACCAGGGTCGTCAGCAGCCCCAGCGCGCCGTACGAGATGAAACCCACCAGGGCCAGCAGCGGTCCGGTCACCGTGCGCACGCTCCACGACGCGACCCGCGACTCCTTCTCCATCAGCGACCCGATGGCCTCGAGCCGCCGGAGCGCCGCCGCCAGCTCCTCGAAGTCCCGGCCCGTCAGGACGTCGCGCAGCGAGATCTGCGCGCGGCAGGCGCGGGCGACCCGCCGGTCGCCCCGCAGCCACGACGGCCCGCTGACCCGCACGTCGTGGTCCGGAAAACAGTCGGCGAGCCGCCGCAGCAGGCGCGCGTGCGATTCGGGACCATGCTCGTCGGAGGTGGAGACGACGTCGACCTCGATTCGCCGCCGGGCCGGGACCCAGGCCACCTCGTGCAGCCCACCGCCGTCCCGGTCCTCCAGATACAGCGAGACGTGGGGCGCGATGTCCTCGTGCAGCATGGCCTCGTGATCCAGGCACGGAAGCCGCGGCACATCGGCCGGAACCGGCACGGGCAGGCGGTAGGACTTGACGGCGCGGACATGGGCGAACCCCGAGACCGCACGCAGGAAATGCTGCCACGCGGCGCCCGGGAGGGGCTGCTGGCGCTGCGGCGCTGCGGGTGCCACGATGGTTCACCTTAGCACAGCGCCTGGCGGAATCCGACCGCGCGGGCGGGGCCGGGCAGATGATATATTGTGCGCAGAGGAAGCCATGACGACACGAACGCTGAACCGTATTCTCCGCACCCGAACCATTACCCGCCGGTTCCGCGCGGTCGCCGCCTCGGCCGCCGTCGCGATCCTCCTGCTGCCGGCCGCGGCTCGAGCCCAGGACGACGCGACCTCGGTCTGGGACGGCGCGTATACCGAGGAGCAGGCCACGCGCGGCGAGGGCGCCTACGAACGCGAGTGCGCGACCTGCCATCTCGCCGACCTGCTCGGCGACGGCATCGCCCCGGCCCTCGTCGGGCCCGCCTTCGACTTCCGCTGGAGCGACCTGTCCGTCGGCGACATGTTCGTCGCCATCCGGGCCACCATGCCCCAGGGCGCGCCAGCGAGCCTCAGCCCCCGGGCCTACGCCGACATCGTGAGCTATCTGCTGCAGAGAAACGACTTCCCGGCGGGCGACAACGAGCTGCCGACCGAAGAGGCCGCGCTGAACGCGGTCATCATCCACCGCGAGCCGCCGGCGCCCGCCGCCGAAGCCGAAGCCGAGGCGGAGGCCGCGGACCCCACCGTCTGGGACGGCGTGTTCACCGCGGAGCAGGCCACGCGGGGTGAGGGCGCCTACGAGCGCGAGTGCGCGACCTGCCATCTCGCCGACCTGCTCGGCGACGGCATCGCCCCGGCGCTCACCGGCGCCGCCTTCGACTTCCGCTGGAGCGACCTGTCGGTCGGCGACATGTTCGTCGCCATTCGGGCCACCATGCCCCAGGGCGCGCCCGCCAGCCTCAGCCCGCAAGCCTACGCCGACATCGTGAGCTACGTGCTGCAAAGGAACGACTTCCCCGCCGGCGACGCCGAGCTGCCGAGCGACGAGGCCGTGCTCAACACGATCATGATCACGTCGGAGCAGTAGGAGTCTGCGCCGTAGAACGGCGCGGACTCCTGCAGGGCGGGCCAGGGCGTTCCGCGGCGGGGGCCGGGGGGTCCCCGGTCCCCTCGTGGCGGGGGAGCTCGATGCCGCGGCGCTGGAGCTTCAGCGTGTACACGCTGAACGGCTGCACCCGGTGCGATATGTAGACGCTGCCCGCCGTCGCCGCCATCAACGGCAGCACGATACGGTAGTCGTTGGTCATCTCGAAGAGCAGCAGAATGGCCGTCGTCGGCGCCTTCGCCGCCGCGGCGAAGAAAGCGGCCATCCCGACCAGGGCGTAGGCGCCCGCTCCTGCGGTCCAGCCCGGAAGCAGGCCGCTGGCGAGCGAGCCGAACGCGCCGCCCAGCATCGCACCCATGTAGAGGCACGGCGCGAACACCCCGCCCGAGCCGCCCGACCCCAGCGTCGCGCAGTTCGCGAGCAACTGCGCGGCGAACAGGCCGAGCAGCAGCTCCCAAGGCAGGCGGCCCTCCAGCGCCGGCTCGACGGCCGGAAAGCCGGCCCCGTAGATCTGCGGATAGAAGCGCAGCAGCAGCCCCACGATCAGGCCGCCCGCCGCAGGCTTGAGATAGTCGGGGAACCGCCACCCGCCGAAGGCGTCCTCGGACCAGTACAGCAGGCGGACGTAGCCGCTCGCCGCCGTGCCGAGCAGCGCGCCCATCAGGAAGTACAGCGGTAGCTCGGCGGCGCTCGCGAGCTCGTACTCGGGCACCCTGAATGCCGGGAAGTTCCCGAGGAAGTATCTCGCGGTCAGGCACGAGCCGAGCGCGGTCAGCAGCACGAGCAGGAAGTCCCCGCGAACGCGGCCGATCAGCACCTCCATGGCGAAGATGGAAGCCGCGATTGGCGCGTTGAATATCGCCGCGACCCCGCCAGCCGCACCGCACGTCGCCAGCCGGCGGACGTTGGGCCGGGCCGGCCGTGTCCACCGGGCGACCAGCGAGCCGATGGCCGAGCCGACGTGCACGAGCGGGCCCACGCGGCCCGCCACCCCACCGAAGCCGATGGTCAGCGACGCGGCGACCACCTTGACGGCGACGATTCGGTTGCCGACATGCCCGCCGCGGGTGGCCAGCGCGGTCATCACCTCGGGCACGCCGTGCCCCTTCGCCTCCGGGGCGAACCGCTGGACGACCGGCCCCACCAGGAGTCCGCCGAGCGCCGGCAGCAGCACGAGCCGGGCCGGCCCGAACCGCTCGAGCAGGGCGGCGACCGGCCCGCGCGCGAAGTCGGCCAACAGCTCGATCACGAGGATGAACCCGACCGATCCCAGGCCGGTGACCACGCCGACCGCGACGGCGAGGATGATGAGGTAGTTCTGCTCGGGCAGGAACGAGGACCGCAGCCAGCCACGCGCCCGGCGGCGGTCCGACAGGCGCGCCGCGAGCGTGCGGCCGGCAGGCGCTGCGGTGCCGTCGGACATCCGCCGTTATCCGGCCCCGCGCCCGGCGGCAGCAGCCGCGGGACGGGTATCGGCCGGCGGCGCGACCGCCACGAGCCTGGCCCGATCGCCGCGCCGAAGCTGCAGCAGCAGGGGTTCGGCACGATCCGCAGCGGCCGCGATCGCGTCCCTGTCGTCCGCGGTCCCGACGCCCCTTCCGCCGATCGCGACGAGCCAGTCTCCCTCCGCGACGCCGACCGCCGCGGCGGGACCGCCCTCCGCCACGGCAGCCACGAGCCAGCCGGGGCCACCGGCCGGCCCGTCCGCCGCCCCGGGCACCCACTCGAGCGCGAGGCCCCGCGCGGCCAGGCGCACGCCGCGGGGACCGACCGGCCGGCAGTCGCCGTCCGGCACGATCGTGCCGCCGCTGATCCGCCGGCGGTTTCTGAGCACGCGGTAGCGGACCAGCGCACCCGGCGTCTCGCCGTCGTAGAGCAATTGAAACTGCGCCGCGGACTGCAGCCGCTCCCCCGCCCACTCCACCAGGATGTCGCCGCCCCTGAGGGACGGCTCCGGAACGAACGCCTCGCGATGGACGTACTCGATCAGCACGCCCCCTTCGAGAACGAGCGCCTCGCGGACGGCGTCATCGAGATCCGTCACCTCGATCCCGCGGCAGACGGTCTCGGCCTGCAGCCGTTCGATAAGCCGCAACAGCCCCGTCGAGCTGACGACGCGGCGGCCGGCGGGAGCCCGGTAGACCAGCCCCAGCAGCGCGCCATCCAGGTCCACCACGGCCGCAATCGCGAGCGTCTCCGGCAGGTCGGCCGAGATGGTGAGATCGCTCCCGTTCGCCAGCTCGTCGGCGCCTGACGTCGCACCCACGAGGTACCCGGGTGCAACGACCGGCTCGCCGGCGCGCGACAGGGTCACGACGCCGACGTGCGAGCCCGACGGCAGCACGTGCGGATCGGTGAGCGTGAACGGCGCCCGGTCGTCGCCGAGCACGTCGAAGACGGCGAGCCCGATTTCCTCGTCCCAGCCCCGCAGCCGGAACCCTTCCGGTCCCGCGAGCGCCGCCTGGTCGTCGACCGCGCCCGCCAGCCCCACGCGGTCGCGCGCGGCCAGCACCTCGAGGGCGGGGTCGATGGTCGCCAGCACGAGCCGCGGACCCACGATGAGCGCCGGCGTGGCGCCAGGTCCCATCACCGTCAGCCACGGCCCGGTGCGCTCGGCAAGCTGCGCCCAGTAGTCGGCGAAGTACGTCAGGGGCGTCTTGTCCAGCGTGCGGGCGATGCGCCGCACGGGCTCGCTGGCAACCGGCTCGGGAACGGGCGCCGCGGCCGCCGGCGGCGGCGCGCTCCGCTGCAGCGCGCCCTGCACCAGCACGGCCGCGACCACGGGTATCAGCACCATCGGGAACAGCACGCCCCGTCGATGCAGGAAGCCGATCACCGGCGATCGCATCGGTCGCACCGGGCACCTTCCCCGAACCGGGCCGCCGCTACCCGCAACGCACTCAAAGCAGCCAGAGCACCATCGCCGGCACGAGCACTATCGCCAGGCCGTCCATCAGCAGCCCGTACTTGATCATCTGGGTAATCGGCACCCTCCCGGAGGCGTACACGATGGCGTTGGGCGGGGTCGAAACCGGCAGCACCACGGCCACCGACGCGGCCAGCCCGGCGGATACCGCCGGCACGACCGGATCGACGCCGGCGGCCTGGGCAATCGAAACGACGATCGGGATCGCGATGTTGGTGGCGGCGGTATTCGACATGGCCTCGGACAGCACGACGGTGAACAGCGCCGCGGCGAAGGTGAGCGGGACCACGGCGTCGGTCGGCAGCAGGCCCGTGATCCCCGAGCCGACGGCCAGGGCCAGTCCGCTCGACGCCGACAGCGCGCCCAGGGACAGGCCGCCGCCGAAGAGGAGGACGGTCCCCCAGTCGATCTGCGCCGCCTGCTTCCAGGTCAGGGTGGACCGCTGCTCCTTGCTGATGGGCAGCAGAAACAGGAGCACGGCGCCGATCAGGGCCGCAACCGATTCGGGCACGCTCGCGAGAACCATCTGCGCGACGGCGTGGTCGCGGCCCAGGACCAGGGCCAGGATGCCCGGACCGACCCACAGGCAGACGGTGACGCCGAACGCGATGACCGCGTTGCGCTCGCCGGGCTTCCAGGGACCAAGCGCGCGCTTGCGCTCCGCGACGATGGCGTCCGCACCCGGGATCTCGTTGACGCCGGTGCGGCCGACCCAGTTCAGGTAGACGAACGCGATTACCACCAGCACCAGCGTCACCGGCAGCGCCAGCAGCATCCACTCCACGAACGTGATGCGCACGCCCAGCAGGTCGTCGAGCATTGCGATCGTGATGAGGTTCGGCGGCGTGCCCACCGGCGTGGCCATCCCGCCGCGCGAGCAGCCGTACGCCGTCATCAGCATCAGCGCCGTGCCGTAGCCGCGCGGCACGCGGCTCTCCGATTCCATGAACGCGACGAGCGACAGCCCGATCGGGACCAGCATGGCTGCCGTGGCGGTGTTGCTCATCCAGGCGGACAGGAACGCCGCCAACGCGCCGTACGCCAGCAGAATCCGGGTCGGACGGGCGCCGATGATGCGCCACGACAGCACGCTGTAGGCGATTCGCTCGTTGACCCGGTGCACGAACAGCGCCTGCGCCAGGATGAAGCTGCCGATGAAGAGAAAGACGATCGGGTTCGCCATCGGGGCGAACGCGGCGCCGACCGGCGCCACCTGCAGCACGACCGCAAGGGTAGGCCCCAGCAGGGCCGTGACGGCCAGCGGCAGCGCCTCGGTCACCCAGAACACGATGACCAGCGCGACGACGGCCGCCAGCCTGTGCGCCTCCGGCGTCAGTCCGGCCAGCGGCAGCGCCAGCACCAGGGCGAAGACGAGCGGGCCGAGCACGAGCCCGACCTGCCGGCGGCGGGCGTCGAAGCGCGCCTCCGCGCCGATCGTGGTCCTGCCGGCGGCGTTGGACTCGTCAGTCACGGGCACGGGATTCCGGTCGGCTTCGCCGCGGACGGGGACACCGCGGCGGCGGATGCAACGTGGACGGGGCGTGATATGCTGCCCCGAGAGGAAGGTGCCGCGATGAAAGTTGCTCTGTTGGCGCTGCTCGGCCCGGTCGGGTTGCCGGAGCTGGTCATCATTTTCTTCATCCTGATCCTGATCTTCGGAGCCAAGCGCCTCTCAGGACTTGGCCGCGGCCTCGGACAGGCCATCCGGGGCTTCAAGGAAGAGGTGGACGAGAAACCGCAAGAACCCACCCGGCCGGAGTAGGGTGAGCCGGCCGGCATGGCCCGGCTCGCCCCTCGCCGTCAGCTAGCGCCTGGCCACCCCCAGCTCGTTCAGGTCGGCGACGAGATCGGTACCGGCCGTCCAGGGGTTGACGTTCCTGTCCACGTGCAGGATGTTCCCGTCGGGACCGATGATGTAGGTCCAGCGGGCCGGCAGCGAGCCCCCCGACCTGACGACGCCGTAGGCCCGGGCGACGCCGCCCTCGGGATCGCTGAGCAGGGGGAAATCGGCGCCGAGCGATTCGGCGAACTCCGTGTTCGTCTCGAGATCGTCCATGCTGGCCATGAAGTAGGCGATGTCGAACCGACCGAGATCGTCGCTGCTCTCCTGCAGCGATCTGCATTCAGCCGCTCAACCGCCGGTGAACGCCTTCGTGAACCAGGCCAGCACGACCGTCCTGCCCCGGTAGTCGGCCAGGCGGTGCGTGCTCCCGTCGGTTCCCGGCAACTCGAACGCCGGCGCCGGATCCCCCGCGCCGAGCTGCTGCGCGTAGGCGCCACCGGCAGCGCCCAGCGCCATGAGCACCGCCGCACCGAAAACGAAGATTCTCGTCACGATCAACCACTCCTTCTTCAGACGGGGCTGCGCCCCGCACCCCCGGCGTCCGCTTGCGGGGGCCCCTTCGCCCCGCGCCGCTTCCGCCGAGGCGCGCCGTGCGCGCCTTGCGGCGTCTGCACGGTTCTGCGGCGCAGACTCCCTAGGATAGCCGATCCGGCGCCGGGCCGGCACCGGGAGGGATGCCGCCCGACCGCGGCGATTTCACGGGCTGCTAGACTCCACCCGTGAAGAGGGCGCTCATCGCGGCCGGCGCGGCTATGGCCGGCGCGGCGGCTGTCGCGGGTCTCGCGAGAATCGACACGGTGCCCTCCCCCGCGCCGCTGCCGGAGGTGGGACCGCCGGGCGCGTGGGTGCTGATGACCCCCCAGGCCCTGACCTCTCCCACGGCCCGTTTCCGGCCCCGGCCGTCGATGCGCGGGCTCGGCTGGCAGGTCATCGACTACGTGTCGGCGCTCGGCGTCCTGATCGTCGACGTCGAGACCCACCGGCTCGATGAAGCGCTGGGCATCGCGCGGGCGCTGGTCCACCCGCTCGAGGACAGCTACATCGAGGTGCTCGTGTACTTCCGGGCGCCGGGTACCGAGCTGCCCGCGAAGCGTGTGCAGTGGACGCCCTCCGGCGGCTACGTCGAACTCGATCTCGCGCCGAACTGAGGGGTTCCGCTGTGCAGGTCGTGCCCCTTCGCCGTAAACAATCGCGGGCCGGGGCCGGACCGCTCAGCTTGGCGCGCGCGGAGTTGGCGCGGCTGCTGGCGGACTAGCGGTGCAGTCCGGCAGAGTTGACGTGAGCGGTAACGGTCCGTGCCGTGGTGTCCAGTGCGCCCCGCAGCTCCGCGATGCTCTGGCCGTTGGTCCATGACTGGAACGCGGCGAAGAGCGCAGCCGCGGCGCCAATGCCGACCATGAAGTCCCGCAGCGTGTCTCTCACGCTCCCCATCTTATACCGCTAACCAACAGCACCGGAGACTGCCCCGATCCGCCAGGTTCACACGGACCGCGTAACGCTGTCTCTCGGAATCGCCGGCGGCCCGGCCCCCGGGACGGACGCGACGACGCCCCTGACTGATCGACGTGCTGACCGCCGCGGCGGCCAGCGAAGCGAAATCATCGGCAGCCGCAGCCGTTGAAGTCGCCGCGGGGCTGTGGACTCGCACGCTCGCCACGGCCGACGTGCCCGAGGGGTTGCCCAACGGGCCGCGTTGGCTGGCGGAAATCGGGCGCGACCTGGCTCGCCCCTGCCGCGCACGGCTGCTGCGCGCCACGTCTCGGGACGTCTGGGGCGAAGGCCGGATTTGGCCGGTTGGTGGCATCGGCTGCCCCTGACCGGTCCCCGCACGACTCGCACGCTGACGGCTCCCGCCGCGTCCGCCGTGAGCTCTGGTGACGTTGCGTCAGCACGTCGTCGAATCGTCCGTACTGGCGTGCTTCGGCGTGCCGGCGCCGCTCGGTCCGATGGGATGGACTGACGGCACGGCTGAGCGTGGGGGGTGCGCCGGCTGTGGACGCTCACGGTGCAGCCGCTCGCGAACCGGATCGCGGAAGAGCTGGCGCGCGTACTCGAGCGGCCCGTGACGCTCTCGCACGGCGTGCCGGCCGGCACGGCTGACGTCGCCGCCCGGGCGCGGTCCGTCAAGGCGCTGGTAGACGCTGGCGTAGGCCATGAAGCGCGTCGGATGGGACTGATGATGCCGTGCAATGGACCCGCCGACAGACTGAAGCGGCCCGGCTCGGCACGATTGCCCACCTGCGGCGCCTGACCGCCGCGCGCGCCGCCCCCTCAACTCGCCTTCGGCATGGGTCGGCTGGCAGATCGTCTGCCCGGATGCCGATGCCCGGATGCGGCTGCAGCGCATCGCCGCGGGGCTGTGCGCCGAGTGCAGCGGCGAGCGGGACCGGCCGGACGGGAAGTTGTGCCGGCGCTCCCGGCGCATCGCCGCGGTGAAGTCCCGGACGCACCGACGCAGTGAGTATCACGGCCGACCGTATACAGCCTAATCCGGCGGTGCCGGAGGAGATGTTGTTCCGTTGATGTCTGGCGCGACGGTCGCGGGCGCAGTGCCACAACCGGTGAGCGGCAAGACAACAGCCCCCGCTTGAACGACTGCAAGCAACAGAATGACAACCGTCAGGCGGGTCATCATCGACCCGTGTTGTTCGGATGCCCTTCTGAATTCTTCGACGGAACACAGTATCCGCTGACTACTTCTGAGTTGCGCCTCAGTTAGCACCGAATTGCCCGGCTGACCAATCCTGACGACCTGACGGACGAGATCGTCGTCCGACATGCTCCGAATCTGATCGGCATACTGGTCGAGCTGCTCGCGGGTCATGGTCTCATGTCTCCGATCGCTATCGATAGATTGGACGGTAACGGCCATTGCTATTCGCTAGAATGGAATGTCGTCTTCGCTAACCGGCTCGTGGTCCTCCTGTTTCACCGCCCTGAATAGTGAGAAAAACGAGTGGTTTTCGTCAATCCAGGCCCATGCGACATCGGTGACAGCGACGGTTTCGTATCGCTCGCCGTTGTAGTCCTCGTCATGACCGAACTCCACGAAGCCCTTTCGTTGAAGACCTCGGATCGCGACCGCAACGCCAATGCCGGTTAGGCCCGCATTGGTAGCGTAGTTACGCAAGGCCGTAGCAGTTACCGACGTCCCCGGGATGGCAGCCTCCGCGGCCGCAATGGCGAGTACCGAAATCTCCGCTGGCCTCAAGCCGCCTGCTGGAGCCACCTGTTCCGCTTCAATGACCTGTCGAGCAGCACCTTTCTCAACGAGCGCCTCGGCTCGCACGGAGATTTCGTCGCGGAGCGTGCTGAAGTCGCTCGTCGAGTCCGGAGTGTACTTGATAACGGTCCGATGCTGTATATCGAAGGGAAGTTTGTCTCTACGTTCGGTAGAACACACCAGGACGACGGAACGGCCCACTGCAAAAGCGTAGCCCAGTTCGTACCACACGTTAGGATTGTCGGTCGTGATGTCGGCGAGGCAGATCGTCGCGTCGCGGATCTCTGCTTCTATCGAATCGATGAGCTTTTCCGTGCCAGGGTCTTGATCGACGCGATAGACCTTCAGGCCGGCTTGTTCCAAGGCGGGCTTGTAGACGTCATCATATCTCTTGTCGAACTTGGAGCTAAACGGCTGAATCACGAAGCAGGTTGGCATCCGGAAGATCCTCCGTGTTGGTCAGTCCCCATCTGGTTCGTACCGCGGCGTGCGGCACATCCTTCGTCGATGCCGAGGGAACGCTGCAACAGCGGTTGGCGGGTGCCGGGCCCCGGGCGCACGATGCGAGCCGGTCAGCGATAAATGCACGTTGCGGGGCTGCGCGACGCGCGAGCGACCCCAGCGGCGACCTAAACCGGCGCCGTCCGCTGACGTTCGCTGCCATTCCCCTTCGGTTGACTGGCAAATCGGGTAATAAATCGGAGTGTCTACTGGCCCCGCTGACCCGAGAACCCCGTATTCATTCAACGAATCAAGCGCGTCTCCGGAAACTGCGAGTACCAGCCGAACCAGAACGCCCGCTGGGCGGCGACGCGCGCGAGACGGCGCTGCGGGTCGCCCTCGGCCACGAGGGCGTCCTCCGTCACGCGCCACACGCCGCCCGCGGCGTCGGCCACGCGGCCGTCGTCGAGCAGTCGGGCGAAGCGCTCGGCGCCGGCGGCATAGACGCGGTTGGCGCCCCGCGCGCTGGTGATCACCGCCAGGCGGTGGCCGGCGTGCTCCGTCTGGTAGACCCGGTTGTCGCTGAGGAAGCCGGCGGCGATGGCCAGCGGATGACGCGTGCCGGCGGCGTCCGCGAGCAGCATCACGACCACCTCGTCCTTGTTCCGCAAGCGATCGTCGATCTGCGGCACCTGGAACATCAGCCGGTCCGTGCCGAAGTAGTCGCGGTAGGCGGCGCCTTCCGAGTAGTCGCGCCGGTGCCCCGTTTCCAGCGACAGGACGGTCGTCTCCGGGTGCAGGCGCCGCCATTCCTCCCAGGTCGTGGTCACGACCGAGCGGTGCCGCAGGCGCAGGCCGCTGCCGACCAGCGGGCCGACCACGGGCACGCCCTCGAACGTGTTCCACAGGCTCTTCGTCTCGTCGTCGAACATGAGCTTGTTCGACCGGTACAGAAACCCGCTGGTGCCGATGGTGACGTGCCGGCCGTCGACGACGCTCTCGTACGGAATGACCGTCCCGCACAGCGTGCAGTAGACGATCGTCAGCTCGACGCCCCCGAGCCGGTCGAGCGCCATCTCGTGCCAGGCCAGGATGCGCTTGGGGTAGGCGCGAGCCTCGCCGTTGACCGCGATGCCGAAGACGACGTGGTCGTCGTCCAGGTACTCGGCGGCAGCGGCCGGCAGGGTCCTCGGATACGCCAGCGGCGGGATGCCGTTGACCACCACGCCGCCCCAGTCGATCTCGTCCAGCCTGATCGTCGCCGTCACGCCGCGCGGAAAGAAGCTGCGGAAGCGTGTGTCGACCGCGGCGTACCACTCGCCCTTGAACAGTGCGTAGTCCGGATGCGGATCGTACGGCTGCTCCCAGATCCAGTGCTGGAGCCGGTCCACCTCGCCGCCGAAGCGCTGCCCCGTCTGCCGCTCGACGAACCGCATCAGGCGGCGCCATACGCGGGTCGACGGGTGCTCCCGGCGCAACGTGAGCTCGAACGCCGGCTCGGTGCGCGTGGGATCCGGCGCGCCGAAGGTCGGCGCGGGGGGCGCCGGCGGCCGCAGGAGCCGCAGCATGTCGCGCACGATCGGTGCGTAGCCGTCGCGCCAGGCGGCCGCGATCTGCTCGAGCGCTTCCTCCGCGGCGTCGTCGTCCGGATTCGCGGCCTCGAAGAACAGGCGAATGTCCGGGGCTCCCCCCGCGGGAGGCTGTGCCGCGGCCGGCCACGGCGAACCGCCGGCGACCAGCGCAACCAGCACCGCCGCCGCGAGCGCGGCACGCGTGGTTCCGTACGGCAACGACCGGCGTTTGTAGTACGCTGCCTGCCTCATGCTCGTAGGCGCTCCTCCCCTGGTCCCGCTCTTCTCGGCCGACAGGATCCAACGCCGAGTCGGGGAGCTGGCGGCCGACATCGAAGCGAGGACGCCCTCCGAGGTTACCATCCATCTGGTCGGGATGCTCGCGGGCGGGTTCATCTTTCTCGCCGACCTGGCGCGCGCGTTTTCGCGGCCCGTCACGATCGACTTCGCGCGGGGCGCAAGCTACGGCAACGGGAAGCAGTCCTCCGGTGTCACGTCGTGGAGCCTCGAGCCGCGCGATCTGCGCGGCCGGCACGTGCTGATCGTGGAGGACATCGTCGACACGGGGACCACGCTGCACGCCCTCCGCAGCCGCCTGCTGGCGCAGCGTCCGGCCTGGCTGCGCACCGTCTGCCTCCTGGACAAGCCGTCCCGGCGGCGGTGCGAGGTGCCGATCGAGTTCGTCGGGTTCACCATCGACGACGTCTTCGTCGTCGGCTACGGCCTCGACCACGCGGAGAACTACCGGCATCTGCCGTACATCGCGGCCGCGCCCTGACCGCCGGCGCCGTTCGTCCACTCGTGTATAGTGGCTTCGCGATGGCCAAGCGAGTCTCGCCGTCCCGGCGCGTCCCGCGCGTCGCGGAGGACGCCGACGGCAGAACGGGCGGGGCGCGGCGGGCGGGCGCGTCACGCGCAGGCCAGGACCCGGGCGACGTCGCCGCCCCGGCGGATTGGCGCACCGGGATCACGCTGATCGAGCCCAACCGCATTCTCCTCCGGGGCTACCGCCTCGACGACCTGATGGGCAGGCTGTCGTTCGGCGAGGCCGTCTATCTGCTGCTCAGCGGCGAGCTGCCGTCGCCCGCCGTCGGGCGCTTGATGGACGCGCTCCTCGTGTCGTCGATCGATCACGGGGCGACGCCGCCGTCCACGCTGGCCGCCCGCAACGTGGCGACGACCGGCGCCCCGATCCGCGCCGCGGCGGCCGCCGGCGTCCTGGCGTTCGGATCGTCGCTCGGCGGGGGCGGGGGCATCGAGGCCTGCCTGCGGTTCCTGACCGACGGGCTCGACCTCGTCGGCGACTGGGTGTCGCCCGACGACGCCGCCCGGCGGCTGGTCAACCAGGCGCTGGAGGACGGCGCCCCGCCGCCCGGCTTCGGGCATCGCTTCCACACACGGGATCCCCGCGCCGCCCGCCTCCTGCAGCTCGCGCTGGAGCTCGAGCTCGACAGCGCCCACGTGCAGCTCATTCGCTCGGTCGAGCGCGTGCTCGCCGAGCGCTATCGCGACGCGGCCGATCCGCCCCCGCACATCAACGAGGAGGGGGCCATCGCGGCCATCTGCGGCGACCTGGGCTTCGATGCCGAGACGGCAAGCGCGCTGTTCATGATCTCCCGCCTCCCGGGCATCGTCGCGCACGCCATCGAGGAGCAGGGACGCCAGGAGCCGATGCGGCTCATCGACCCGATGGGGCACGTCTACGACGGATCCGACGAGCGCCGCCTGCCCGAAACGCGCCGGTAGTCAGTTCTCCCGCGCCATCAGCTCGCTGAGCAGCGCCGCCGTGTGGGGCGCCTCCTTGTAGGTCGCGGTCCGGAAGACGCCCTGCGCAATCCGCAACGGGGTCCAGCCGGCCTCGTTCTCCGTGTGGAAGGTGTCGGCCCCGCG
Source organism: Vicinamibacteraceae bacterium (assembly GCA_012271165.1). Taxonomy (GTDB): domain Bacteria; phylum Acidobacteriota; class Vicinamibacteria; order Vicinamibacterales; family UBA8438; genus JAAXGX01. The sequence goes on from JAAXGX010000096.1 coordinate 18,216, forward strand.
ATCGACGAGGAGCTGCACGATGGAGTTCGCGCCCCGGTAGGCCGCCCCGTGCAGCGCCGTCTCCCCGTTCAGCGCGACGGCGTTCACGTCGCCGCCCAGCTCGAGCGCGATCTCGACGCACTCGAGCGCCTCCGCCTCGGTCCCCGGATCCTCGCCCGGCGAGTGGATGCCGAGTCCCGAGGCCACCATCAGCAGCGTCGCGCCGTCCTCGTTGGTGGTCGTGGGATCGGCGCCCAGCTCGAGAAGGACGCGCATCAGCGGCGCGTCCGCCAAACGCGCGGCCATCAGGAGCGGGGTGGCGCCCACGCGGTTGAGCGCGTTGCGGTAGCCGTTGCGCGGCTCGGCCGTCATCCGGGCCTCGACGTCGGCGCCGCGCGCGACCAGCTCCCGCGCAAAGCTCAGGCTGTCGAGATTGCCGGTGGTGACAGGACCGGGCGGGTTGAATCCGAAGTTCGGCCGGCGCACCCAGGTCATGGCGTGCAGCGCCGTCCAACCCTGCCCGGCCGCGTTCGGGTCGGCGCCCGCATCGACCAGCCTGACGCCGAGCTCCCAGTGCGCGTTGGTGGCCGCGAGCACCACCGTGCCCGTGCCGTCGGGCAGCCGATCGTCCGGGTCCGCTCCCGCCTCGAGCAGGACCCGCACGACCTCGACGTGGCCGGCGCGCACCGCGAAGAGCAGGGCCGTGAAGCCGTGCGGCGCCGGCCCCTCGAGGCCCGTCCGCAACGGGCTCTCGGGAACGACCGTCCGCGCCTCGATGGCGGCGCCCGCGGCGACGAGGGCGCGCACCGCGTCGGCATGCCCCTCCGTCGCGGCCCACATCAAGGCCGTCTGGCCGTCGCGCTGGACCGCGTCGAGGTCGGCCCCGCGCGCCAGCAGCACCTCGATGGCGTCGACCCGCCCGGTGCGCGCGGCCATCATGAGCGCCGTCTCCCCCGCGGCCACGGTCGTGCCCGGGTCGACGCCCGCGTCGAGCAGCAGCTCGATCATCGCCGCGCTGCCGTTGACGGCGGCCAGCCACAACGGCGGGATGCCGAACGTGTTGACGGCCCGGGGGTCCGCGCCGCGGCCGATCAGCAGCTCCGCCAGCTCGAGGTCGTCCAGACGCACGGCCCAGTGCAGCGCCGTGGTGCCGTCGGCCTCCGGCGCATTCGCGTCGGCGCCGCCGTCCAGCAGCGCGCGGACCGCGCCGGCGTCCGCCCGCTTGACGGCCTCCGCCAACGCATTGTCGCGGCCGGCCGCGGCGGCGGGCGCCGTGACGGCCGACGCGCAGAGACACGCGAGCGCCAGCACCCAGGCGACCCGTGACCCGGAGCACGCATTCCCATTTCTCATGCCTGGATCCTACCAGTCCCTGCGGCGGGCGCACATGCTCGAGGCCGCGGCTGCGCAGCCGGACGGGGACGCCGGGAAGTGGTAGAGTTAGGCCATGCTGAGAGGGGTGTTGGCGCTTGCCGCCGGTCTCGCGGCTCTCGGTCCGGCGGCCTCCGGACACCTGCTGGCCGCGGGTGGTTCCCAGGCGCGGGCCGATCACGCCGCGGGGGACGCCGCGGCCCTGCTGGAACGCTACTGCGTCACCTGCCACAACGACCGTCTGCGCACGGCCGGGCTCACGCTGGAGGCGCTCGATCCCGCCGACCCGAACACCCGGGCGGAGGTCTGGGAAATGGTCGTGCTGAAGCTGCGGGCGGGGATGATGCCTCCGCCCGGCCGGCCGCGCCCGGATGCGGAGGCGTACGACCGGCTGGCCTCCTTCCTCGAGGCGGGGCTCGACCGCGCCGCCGCGACCGAGCCCGACCCGGGACGCAGCGACGCGCTGCGCCGCCTCAACGCCACCGAGTACCAGCACGCGATCCGCGATCTGCTGGACCTCGAGGTCGACGTCGCGGACCTGCTTCCGGCCGACGATTCGAGCGCGGGATTCGACAACGTGGGCCTGCGCGGTCTCGATGCGGGGCGGATGGAGCGCTACCTCGGCGCGGCGCAGAAGATCAGCCGGCTGGCCGTCGGCGCGCCCGTGCGCTCGGCGGTCGCCGACACGTTCATCGTCCCGTCGGACCTGAACCAGGACCGTCACGTGGAGGGACTGCCGTTCGGCACGCGCGGCGGCGCCACGTTCCGCTACAACTTCCCGGTCGACGCCGAGTACGAAGTGCGCGTCGAGCTCGGGAAGAGCTGGAACAGCAACCGGGTCGGGGGACTGCGGGAGCCGCACGACGTCGTGATCACCCTGGACGGGGAACCGGTGCAGGTCCTCACCGTCGAGCCCCGCTCCCGGCGCGACCCGTCGCGCGCGTCGCTGGATCTCTACGATCAGCCCGACCGCAGCGCCGACGCCGATCTGGTGGTGCGCGTGCCGGTCGCCGCCGGCGCCCGCACGGTGGGCGCGGCGTTCGTCAGCCAGGGCTCCGCCGTCGTCGAGCGGCACCGGCAGCCGTTCCTCAAGGTGCACATCACCGTCGGCGGGGACCAGCGCACGCAGCCGGCCGTCTACTCGATCACGATCACGGGCCCCTTCGACGCGACGGGACCGGGCGACACGCCGAGCCGCCGGCGCATCTTCACCTGCCGGCCGGCGCCCGGCGGTGCGGACGAGCGCGCCTGCGCCGAGGACATCCTGACGACGCTGGCTCGCCGGGCCTATCGCAGGCCGGTGACCAGCGGGGATCTTGACACGCTGCTCGACTTCTACGCCGAGGGGCGCGCGGCGGGCGACTTCGAGGCCGGCATCGAGATGGCGCTGCGCCGGCTGCTCGTCAGCCCGGAGTTCCTCTTCCGCATCGAGCGCGATCCGGAGGGCGCCGCCGCGGACGCCGCGTACCCCGTCACCGACCTCGAGCTCGCGTCGCGGCTCTCGTTCTTCCTCTGGAGCAGCCTCCCGGACGACGAGCTGCTGGCGGCCGCCGGCGACGGCACGCTGCGGGAGCCCGGCGTGCTCGAGCGGCAGGTGCGGCGCATGCTCGCGGATCCCCGGGCCGCTTCGCTCGTGACGAACTTCGCGGCGCAGTGGCTCTACCTGCGCAACCTGCCGGCGGTCTCGCCCGACTTCATCCTGTTTCCCGATTTCGACGAAACGCTGCGCCGGGCGCTGCGACGGGAGACCGAGCTGTTCTTCGACAGCATCATTCGCGAAGACCGGAACGTGCTCGACCTGCTGAGCGCGGACTACACCTTCGTCAACGAACGGCTCGCCAAGCACTACGGGATTCCGAACGTCTACGGGAGCCACTTCAGGCGCATCGCACTGCCGGCCGGCAGTCCGCGCGGCGGGCTGCTCGGCCAGGGGAGCATCCTGGCGGTGACCTCGTACGCCACCCGGACGTCGCCCGTCGTGCGGGGCAAGTGGATCCTCGAGAACCTGCTCGGCACGCCGCCTCCCCCGCCGCCGGCCAACGTGCCGCCGCTCAGCGAGGAAGGGTCGGACGCCGTGCTCTCGATGCGCGAGCGCATGGTCCAGCACCGGCGGAACCCGGCTTGCGCGGCGTGTCATGCGATAATGGACCCCGTCGGCCTGTCGCTCGAGAACTTCGACGCGCTCGGCCGCTGGCGGGAGCGCACCGACGGGTTCGAGTCGCTGGACGTGACCGGGAGCTTTCCGGACGGCACGACGTTTGCCGGCGCGGGCGGGCTCCGCGACGCCTTGCTGTCCAGATCGGATCAGTTCGTGCGCACGCTGGCGAGCAAGCTGCTGACGTACGGCCTGGGCCGGGCGGTCGAGCACTACGACATGCCGGCAATCCGGGCGATCGAGCGTGAGGCGGCGGCTGAGGGATACCGCTTCTCGTCGCTCATTCTCGGCGTGGTCAAGAGCACGCCGTTCCAGATGAGGCGAGCGCAGCAATCATGATCATCACGAAAAAGCATCTGCCCCGGCGAACGTTCCTGCGCGGCGTGGGCGCAACCGTCGCGCTGCCGTTGCTCGACTCGATGGTCCCTGCCCTGTCGGCCATGGCCCGGACATCGGCGAACCCCGTGCGTCGGCTCGGCTTCATCTACTTCCCGCACGGGTCCGTGTCGTGGGCCGAGGGTTCCCAGAACCAGTGGACGCCCCCCGGCGAAGCCGGCCCGCTCGCGCTCTCGCCGATCCTCCAGCCGCTCGCGGCGGTGCAGGACCAGCTCATCGTCCTCACCAACATGGAGCACCGCAATGCGCAGGGCAACGGGACCGACGGCAACGCGGAGCACACCCGCTCGAATGCGAGCTGGCTGAGCGCCGCCCGCCCGAAGATGACCGAGGGCGCGGACGTCCTGCTGGCCACGACGGCCGATCAGATTGCCGCGCGGCGCCTGTGCCGCGACACGCGGCTGCCGTCGCTGGAGCTGACGCTGGAGAACAGCTTCCTGGTCGGCAACTGCGACAACGGCTACAACTGCGTGTACGTCAACACGCTGTCGTGGTCGTCGCCGACGACGCCGCTGCCCATGGAGAACAATCCCCGGCTGGTGTTCGAACGTCTGTTCGGCGAGGGTGGGACGGCGGAGCAGCGCCGCGCCGAGATGCGCAAGGATCGCAGCATCCTCGACTCGGTGACGGAGGACATGGCGCGCCTGATGCGCAGCCTCGGCGCCGGCGACCGGACGCGCGTCGGCGACTACGTGGACGCGGTCCGGGAGGTCGAGCGCCGCATCCAGCGCGCGGAGGAGCAGGCCGGGCAGTCCACGCTGGCGTTGCCGGATCGGCCGGTCGGGATTCCGGAATCGTACGACGAGCACGTCAAGCTGATGTTCGATCTGCTCGTGCTGACCTGGCAGGCGGACATCACGCGCGTCTTCAGCATGCAGCTCGGCCGCGAGCAGAGCGCCCGCACCTTCCCGTGGATCGGCGTCAACGAAGGCCACCACGGCACCTCGCATCACCAGGACAAGCCGGAGAAGATCGCGGCGATTGCCCGCATCAACACGTACTACAGCCAGTTGCTGGCGTACTTCGCCGAGCGGCTCGCGGCGACGTCCGACGGCAACGGCAGCCTGCTCGACCACTCGATGGTGCTGCACGGCAGCGGCATGAGCAACGGCAACCTGCACGACCACAAGAACCTGCCGCTGCTGCTGCTCGGCGGCGGCGCGGGCCGGCTGCGCAGCGGGCGGCACATCAGGTTCAAGGAGCTGACGCCGATGGCCAATCTGCTCCTGGGGCTGCTCGACAAGGCCGGCGTGCCCGCGGACAGCTTCGGCGACAGCAACGGACGCGTCGACCTCGAGCCGTTGTCGCTGGCGACCGACGTGTAAGGAGGAGGATCCGATGAGCAAGGGATGGCCGGTTGTCGCATGTGCCGTCATCGCCGGCGTGGCGCTGGCGCCGGTGTTCGCTGCCGCCCAGCCGGCCGGCGAATCGTTCCGCACGGCGTGGGGCGATCCGGACCTGCAGGGCATCTGGAACAACTCGACGCTGACGCCGTTCCAGCGTCCGGTCGAGCAGGCCGATCAGGAGTTTCTGACCGAGGAGGAAGCCGCCAGCATCGAGCAGGCGGAGATCGCCAAGAACGAGCGGCTGCTGAACCGGCCTTCGCTCCGGACGATAGCCGGCGCGAGCGTCGACCGCGGCGTCGACGGGGCGCCGGGGGCCTACAACAACTTCTGGATGGAGCGCGGGACGACCGTCCTGCCGACCCGCCGCACGTCGATCATCACCGATCCGCCCAACGGCCGCCTGCCGTCGCTGACGCCGGAGCTCGAGGCGTGGATGGCGTCGCCGGAGTGGGAGTACATCGCGGACGTGCGCGGCGGGCGCCTGCCCACCGACACGTGGGAGCAGCTCGACGGCGGCGACCGGTGCCTGTGGTACCGCGGCATCCCGTCGTTTCCGACGGCCTACAACAACCACTACCAGATCGTGCAGAACGAGGACTTCGTCGCCATCCTCCAGGAGCACATCCACGACGTGCGCTTCATCCCGATCGACGGGCGGCCGAACATCAATCCGGCCATCCGCCAGTTCGCGGGCGACTCGCGCGGCCGCTGGGAGGGCGACACCCTGGTGGTGGAGACGACGCACTTCAACCGCCACGCCTTCATCCGCAACTTCGGTCCGAACCTGAGCGAGGACCTGCACGTGGTGGAGCGCTTCACGCGCATCGGGCCCGACACGCTCGACTACGAGTTCACGGTGACCGATCCGAAGACGTGGATGCAGCCGTGGAGCGGGTCGCTGCCCATGGCGCGTACCGAGGGGCCGGTGTACGAGTACGCCTGCCACGAAGGGAACTACGGGCTCTACAACATGCTCGCCGGCTCGCGCGAGCAGGAGCGGGCGGCCGCGGGACGTTAGAACCCGGCGGCGAGCCTGCAGGTCACGGTTGCCAACCGGAGCCGGCGGGGGTGGTGAAGACCACCCTTGCCGGCTCGCTCGATCCTGGCCGCTCGACACCTGTCCCCGAGCTCTCCCCGACAAGGAAAGGCCGTCCCGCTCGCATCCCACTCGCCCCCCGGGGGGTGCCGGTCGCAGCCGTTCAACAAGCGGCGTCTCATGGCTCTCCGTCGCGTATTTCACGATCGGCCATATGTCTGGTACCATACTGCCATATGGCGCATCCGGACCCGCTGGCGTCCGGTGCGGGCCGAGCGCCCGCCGAGACGGACATGCGTTCCCGCGTCACGGTCACCCGGCGCGGCGTCGCCGTGGGCGAGGCGATCGAAACCATGCGCGCGTGGTCGATCCCGGCCGCGCGGTTCGCGGCCATCCTCGGCTGTTCCGAACGCAAGTGGAGCCGGGTCCGGGCCGGCGATCGCAACTTGCGGCTCTCGCCGACGGAGTCGGACAGGTTGCTCAGGACGCGGCAGCTCTTCGAGCACGCCGTGCGCGTCTTCGACGACGACAAGGACGCCGGCACTTGGTTGTCGGCGCCCAACGACGCCCTCTCAGGCGAGTCGCCCCTGGCGTTGCTCGATACCGACGCCGGCGTGCGTCTTGTCGACGATGTGCTCACACGTCTCGAATTCGGCGTGTACGCCTGACCGGTGCGCGTCTACCGCCTGACCCTGCCCCGGTATGCGGACACCGCCTTCTCCGGGGAAGGTGCTCAGCGGGTTGGCGGCCGGTGGACGCCGGTCGGCCGCCCGGTCGTGTACACGTCCGCCACCGTTTCGCTCGCCGTGCTCGAAACCCTCGTCCACACTACTGTGAACTCGATGCCGTCGCAGCGCGTCATCGCGGTCGACGTTCCGGATACGCTGCCTGTGGACACCGTCGATACCAGCTGTCCGCCGGACAATTGGCGGCGGAGCCCGGCGCCACCGTCGTTGCAGAACATCGGGCGAGCTTGGCTCGACGGCGGCCACACGGCGATACTGCAGGCGCCATCGGCCATCGTGCCGCTCGAGTTCAACTACCTCCTGAATCCGCGCCATGCGGACTTCGGACTCCTCAGGATTCACGAACCCGAGCCGTTCAAGATCGACAAGCGCCTGTACAGACCGGTGCCGTGATCCGCTATGCGCGGCATGGGGCGGCACTCGGCAAGTCGACCGCAACTCTACGGCGCCCGGACGTCCGGGGCGACCTGCACCACGAGCTGCGACGGATGCATGGCGTCGTGATACACCCGCTGGGTGGCCGGCTCGAGCTCGGCGCTCTCTCCGAACGCAGTCGCGGTGTTGGGGTTGCGGTCGAAGTGCGGGAAGTTGGATGAGCTGATCTCGAGCCGGATGCGGTGCCCGCGGCGGAACACCGTGGCCGTGTACCCCAGATCGATCGTGTAGTCGTGCACGGCGCCGGGCGTGAGCCAGGACGCCCGATGCTCGGAGTTCCGGTAGCGCGCCCGGATGATCCCCTCGGACACGTTGTGGGCGTAGCCGTCCGGGTGCACGTCCACGAGCTTGGCGGTGAAGTCGGTGTCCGGGGCCGACGATGCGGCCCACAGCGCCACCCGCACCGGGCCGATGACCGTCAGGTCCTCGTCGAGCGGCGGCGTGGTGTAGACCAGCACGTCGTCGCGCTGCTCCACCTCGCGCTGATCGAACGCGCCGGAAGGCAGCAGGTCGTTCGTGCAGCACATGTTGCCCCCGACCGTCGGCACCGGATCGGCCGGATCGTAAACGTACTCGTCAGCCGCCCCACCGGGCCCGTCGGCGGTGAGCAGCCCGTCGCCCGCCGCCGTGTTGGCGTTGCCGCCGCTGCGCAGGTAGAAGCGCGTCTCGACCGCATCCGGCAGCGGGAACTCGTCCGCCGTGATCCAGAAGCCGCCGCCGGCCGTGCCCTCGTCCGGCGGCACCATCACGAACAGCCGCACCGCCGGGTCGTCCGCCACGCCGTTGTCGATTCCCTTCAGCCAGTAGTCGAACCAGCGCGCCCAGGCCGCGTTCAGATCGAACGCGTTGTCCGGACCGAAGTCGATCTCGCCGGCCGTCGTATCGGGCGGGCAGGCGTGGCAGAGCGCCCGCATGACGAGCTGCGTGCCGTTGCGCGCGGCCTCCGACCCGCCCGCCGAGCGCAGACCCACGAAGTTGCGAATGGTGCCCTCCTGGAAGACGTCGTACCAGCCGCCGGTGACGAGCGCCGGCACCCGGATGCGCGGATACTTCGTCTCGACGTCCAGATCGGCCCAGTAGTCGTCGTAGCCGGGCCTTGCCAGCCACTCGTCGTAGTAGGCGGCGATGTTGCCGTCCCGCCGGAACGCCGCGAAGTCCTTCAGCGGCATCTGCCACAGCCAGTCGTCGAGGAGCTTCGCGCGGCCCGCGGCGACGAACGCCTCGACCTCCCGCTGCACCGCATCCGCCGGTGCGCCGGCGGCCTCGAGCCGCCGCTGCAGCGTGTCCGGCGCCAGAATCTGCGACGTCCAGCTCTGCGCGAACCACAGGTCGAACGCGCCGCCCTGGTACGTCCAGCCCTGCAGGTAGTCCGACGAGCTGTAGTGCGGGGCGATGGCCACCAGGTGCGGCGGCTGCTCGATGGCCGCCTGCCACTGCGTCAGCCCCACGTACGAGCCACCCACCATGCCCACCTTGCCGTTGGACCAGGGCTGGGCGGCCGCCCACTCGACCGCATCGTGCCCGTCGCGGGCCTCCTGGCGCATGGCATCGAACTCGCCCTCCGAACGGTAGCGCCCGCGCGAGTCCTGGTTGAGCGTGGCGTAGCCGCGCTCCGCGAAGTAGCGGCCGATGGCCGCATCGCAGTTGCTGCCGGGGCTCGGCGCGCGCCGGTTGTACGGCGTGCGCTGCAGGATCACCGGGAAGGGGCCCTCGCCCGCGGGCAGGTACACCTCGGTCGCCAGCTCGACGCCGTCGCGCATCGGCGCCTGCTCGATGCGGCAGCTCACGCCGCCGGACGCTCCGGCCGGCGCGTCCTGCTGCGCCGGTGCCGCTCCGGCCAACCCGGTCAGCATCAGGATCGATCCGGCCGCCCCCGCGACCATGCGGTTCGTCACGCGCTGCCTCGCCATGCCTGCCTCCAGTGCCCGGCGGCGCCGGCGCGGCCGCCGACGGCCGGGACGTCCACGAGTACGCAACTGCCGAAGGATTCGCCGCGGGGAAGATCGCCGCCGGGAGCCGCAGCGCAGCGAAAGGGGGCCGAGTGGTGGGCGCTAGTGGATTCGAA
>JAAXGX010000027.1:0-284 GCA_012271165.1 Vicinamibacteraceae bacterium
CTGCTGTTCGACGAGCCGCTGTTCGGGATCCCGCCGTTCGAGCAGCACTACGCCCTCGACATCCACAATCCGTCCAGGACCCGCTGGCTGGAGCTGCTGGTCACCAACACCGCCGCACAGGATCGCGTGGCGACGACGCGCTTCGAGATGGCCACCGCCGGCTGGACGACCGTCGACGTGTCGATCGGCCTCGAGCTCGCCGACGGCGTGACGCTGCGGGGCGGGGTGCGCAACCTGACCGACGAGTTCTACGTCAACCACCTGAACTCGCTCAATCCGTTCAC
>JAAXGX010000027.1:379-37016 GCA_012271165.1 Vicinamibacteraceae bacterium
CGCCGAGGCGCGCCGTGCGCGCCTTGTGGCGTTCGGTGCCGACGGGAGGGGGGTTCGTGGCGTATGCTTGACGTGTCACGCGCTGGGGGCTTGCCCCGGCGTGAGCGAAGCACGAGGTCATGATGAGCGGATCACTCGTCGACGACTTTCAGGTCGGCGACGCCGTGCGCGGCGTCGTTGTCCGTATCCCGTTGCCGTGAAACGGAGATCAGCACCCCGCCGGGACGAAGATCGGGGAGCGCCCCGCCGGGCCGCCGCGCGCGAGCCGTCCGGGCCGGGCGGCGTCCCGCCGCGGCAGGCCGCGTCCCAGCGCAGACGCAGGCCGATCGACACGACGATGCGGGCCGCGGTGCGCTCTTCCGGCCGAGTTGCGCCGCCGTCGGAGCAGCAAGTAGACTTCACGTCTCCGGACGGGCCCGACGACCTCCACGACACAGCCATGGCAACTCCCGCGAGCAGCGACGAGGCGCTGGTCGCCGACCTCCTGGCCGCCGATCCGTCGCTTCAGCTGCAACTGGAAACCCCGAGTGGCATCACGAGCATCGGCCGCGACGTCACGGTCAAGGGCGAGGTACGCGCCACGGCGCACATCATCATCGAGGGGCGCGTCGAAGGCAGGATCGCGGCGCCGGACCACAGCGTCGCGGTGGCCGAGCACGGCCGGCTCGAGTCGGACGTGTTCGCACGGAGCATCACCGTACGCGGGAAGGTCAAGGGTAACCTCACCGCGATCGAGTGCCTCAAGATTCTGCCGCACGGACGCGTGGCCGGGCACCTCGTGGCGCGGCGCCTGGCCATCGACGAGGGCGCCGTCTTCAACGGCAGCGTGGACACGCACCTGACGGACGCCGCCATCGCCGTCAGGCGTCACCGCCTCAAGGGCGGCCGCTAGATGCTGCACCGATTCCCCGCTGCATCACGGGCTTCCAGTTGGCTGCCGCCGCCGCTCTCCAGGCCTTCGCGGACCGCCTGAACCTCGCCAACCGGCTCGAGGCCTTCCGGGACCGGCGCTGGCGCCCGGCGGCCGCGCCACGGCGCGTGCTGCACCTGGAGGACGTCTCGGGCATTCCGTTTCTCACGGACATCGCCGGCGTCGAGGAGTACGAGCACCGGGCGCGGGTACGGGCTCGCGCCGGGGACCTGTATGCGACCGAGACGCCCCCCGATCCCGACTACGAGACGTACTGCGGACAGCGCCTCGGGCTCGGCCCGGTTCACTGGCTCGGCGCCGACTGCGGGCCGGCGCCCCTCGCTCTGGCTCGCGGCTGCTGCGCGAATGCGGCGCTCGACCGGATCGTCGCTTTCGCCCGCGAGGCGGGCGGCCTGACGATTCACCCGTATCTGGCGACCGACGACGTGTGGACGCTCGCCGGGCGCGTGGCGGCCGCCGCCGCCGTGCCCGTCGCCGTGCTCGGGCCGCCGCCGCCGGTGACCTGGATCGCGAACGACAAGGCGTTCTTCGGCGAGCTGGTCGGGCTCGTGCTCGGTCCCGGCTGGATTCCCGAGACGCGCGCTGCGACCACCGTGCCGGGCTGCGTGGACCGGCTGCGCGAGCTCGCCCCGAGCTGCACGCGGGTGGGCCTGAAGCGGACGCGGTGCGCGTCGGGGACCGGCAACCTCGTGCTCGACGCGGCGCAGGTCCGAACGCAGGCCCCGGCGGCAACCGCGGCGGTCGTGCGCAGGTTCCTCGCCCGCACGGAATGGCGGACGCCCGAGCCGGTGCTGGTCGTCGCCTGGGAGACAGCCGCGTCGTCCCCCTCCACGCAGTGGTGGATTCCGGCGGCGACCGCCGGCGAGCCACGCCTGGACGGCGTCTACGAGCAAATCCTGTCCGGCGCGGGACAGCGGTTCGTGGGCAGCCGGCCCTCCACGCTGCCCGTTCCGGTCAACCGGGCGCTGGCCAACGCCAGCCGGCGGGTCGCCGCGGCGCTGCAGACCCTCGGCTACGTCGGACGCTGCTCGTTCGACCACCTCGTGCTCGGCGACCCGCATGCGGAGTTCACCCTCCGCTTCACCGAGTGCAACGGCCGCTGGGGCGGCACGAGCACGCCGATGCACCTCGTCGACCGGGTCGTCTCCGGTCCGCGGCCGCGCTACCGCGGACAGGACTTCGTGCACGATCGCCTGCAGGGGCTCGCCTTCGGGGAGGTGCTCGAGCGGGTGGGCCGCCACGCCTTCGACGCCGGCACCCAGACCGGCCGCTACATCTTCTACAATGTCGGCCCGCTGGCCGAGCACGGCAAGCTCGACGTCATCGCGCTCGGCGGGACTCAGGCCGAGGCCGAGCAGGCCCTGCGGGCCGACCTTCCCCGGCTGCTGGGACTGTAGTCACCGCGCCGGCGGCTCGCTGTCCTCGGCCGCCGTCGATCGGAGAGAATGAACACGTGACGATTCCAGCGCTTCCCGGCGACACGTTTCGGCGCATGGTCGATCTTCGCCGCCATTTCCACCGGCACCCGGAGCTCTCGTTCGAGGAGATCGAGACCGCGCGCGCCATCATGACGGAGCTCGACCGGCTGGAGATTCCGTACGAGTACGGCGGCGCCGGCGGCGGCGTGGTCGGCCGTCTGGCCGGGACCGACCGGCAGGGCCCAACCGTCGCGCTGCGCGCCGAGATGGACGCCCTGCCCTGTTCCGAGCGGACGGCGTTGCCGTTCGCCTCCGAGGCGCCGAACCGAATGCACGCCTGCGGTCACGATGCCCACATGGCCATGCTGCTGGGCGCCGCCGCGTTGCTGCGGGCATCCCCGGCGGCCGCCACCGCCCTGCTCGTGTTCCAGCCGGCGGAGGAGCGCGGCAACGGTTCCCTGGTCATGATGCGCTCGGGCCTGCTCGCCCGCGCCGAGGCCATCTTCGCCGGCCACGTCACGCATCACTACGAGCTGGGCGAGATCATGGTCTCGCGCGGCACGATCACCGCGCGCGCCGACCGCTTCACGATACGCGTCCGCGGCCGGGGCGGGCACGGCGCTCGGCCCCACGAAGCGATCGACGCGGTCGTCATCGCGGGCATCCTGATCACCACCGTCCAGACACTCGTGTCCCGCACGATCAACCCGGCGTTTCCGTCGGTCGTCACCATCGGCTCGGTGCGCGCCGGAAGCGCCCCGAACATCATCGCCGAGGACGCCGTGCTGGAGGGCACCATCCGCACGACGCGTGCCGAGGCGCGCCAGCAGATCGTCGATGGCCTGCACCGCATCGCGAACGCGCTGGCGCACCTGCACAACGCCGAGATCGCGGTGACGATGGGCGAATGGTCGCCGCCGGTCGTCAACTCCGACCGCGAGACCGCCATCGCGCACCGCGCGGCGCAGCACGTCGTCGGCCCCGACGCGGTCGTCGAGCAGGAGTATCCGAGCATGGGCGCCGAGGATTTCTCGTACTACCTCCACGAGATCCCCGGCTGCTACGTCCGCATCGGCACGCGCGGCTCCGACGGCGAGTACATCCCCCTTCACAGCCCGCGCTTCGACGTCGACGAGCAGGCGCTGAAGGTCGGCGCCCGCTTCTACGAGCGCGTCGTGCGCGAGGCGGCCACCGGCCTGACGTCGGCCGGCGGTGCGAACGCGGCGGAGACGGCGTGAGGCCGCAGCGGCCCGCGGCGTGGAGCGCGGCAGCCGGTCTCGCCCTGCTGCTCGCCGTCTCGGGCTGCGTGCCGGCCGCGCTCGACTGGAGCGGCGTCGAGCGGATGATCGCGGAAGAGTTCCCGGAGGTTCCCGGTCTGACGACGCGCGAGCTGGCCGAGCGACTGGCCGCCGACCCGGCCGGCGTCGTCCTGCTCGATGCCCGCGCCGCCGGGGAGTTCGCGGTCAGCCATCTGCGGGGCGCGCATCACGTCGGGTCGGATGCCGCCGCCGCCGCCCGGCTCGCCGCGGCGGCGCCCGGGGCCACCCTCGTCGCCTACTGCTCGGTCGGCTACCGCTCGGCGGCGCTGGTCGAGCGACTGCGCGGCATGGGCCACGCGACCGCGGTCAACCTGGCGGGATCCATCTTCCGCTGGGCCGCGGAGGGACGGCCCGTGTACCGGGGCGCCGCCCGCGTCGCGCAGGTCCATCCCTACGACGACGCCTGGGGGGCGCTGCTGCCCCGGCCGCTGTGGGCGTTCGCACCGGACGCCCCCTTGCCGTGACTCCGCTGGGTGCACTTGCTGGCGTCGCGGCAACTCTGTGACAATGGGCGGCGATTTCGGCGCCGCAACCGACCCTTCGCGAGGTATTCCGATGAGACGCAGGTTCCGTATCGTCACCGCGCTCGCCTGCCTGGCAGGACTGGGCGCCGCGGTCGCTCCCGCAGCCGCCCAGCAGGGCGCAACCGGCGGCGAGTGGCACAGCTACGCCGCGGACGCGGGCAGCACCAAGTACTCGCCGCTCGAGCAGATCGACCCGGACAACTTCGGCGACCTCGAGGTCGCTTGGCGCTGGCAATCGGCCGACGCCTACGTCAGCACCTCGACGGCGGGTGGCGGGGAATGGTCATCCAGCCTGCCGAACATCGTGGATTACCTCGAGGCGCAGAATCCCGACCTGTACCGCCGGGGGAACACGCCGCGCATCTCGTCCATGCAGGCCACGCCGCTGATGGTCGACGGCGTCCTCTACCTGAACACCGCGCTCTCGCAGGGGGTCGCGATCGATGCCCGCACCGGCGAGACGCTCTGGGTCCACAACCCGAAGAGCTACGAGGAAGGCACCACGACCATGACCGTCACGTGGCGGCAGCGGGGCGTGGCCTACTGGACCGACGGCACCGACCAGCGCATCTTCTGGGGCACCGGCAACGGCCATCTCATCTGCGCGGAGGCGAAGACCGGCCTGCCCTGCGCCGGCTTCGGCGACGGCGGCCGGGTCGACCTCACCGTCGGCCTGCCGCGCGCGGACCGCAACGAGCGCGACTATCTGAACGCCATGCTGTACTCCGTGCAGTCGCCGCCGGTGGTCGTGCGCGACGTCGTCATCCACGGCTCGTCGATCGCCGACCGGCGCATCATGCAGGAGGCCGTGCCGGGCTGGGTCCGGGCCTGGGATGTCCGCACCGGAGAGCACAAGTGGGACTTCCACACGGTGCCGCAGGAGGGCGAGGAGGGGGTCGAGACCTGGCTGAACGACTCGTGGCGCTACTCCGGCAACGCCAACGTCTGGTCGATGCTGAGCGGCGATGACGAGCTCGGCTACGTCTACCTGCCGACGGGCACGCCCACGAACGACTACTACGGGGGTCACCGGCTCGGCGACAACCTGTTCGCCGAGAGCATTGTCAGCGTGGACGTCGAGACCGGGCGCAAGGTGTGGCACTTCCAGGCCGTGCACCACGGGCTCTGGGACTACGACTTCCCCGCCGCCCCCAACCTGCTCGACGTGGTCGTCGACGGACGTCCGATCAGGGCCCTCGCGCAGGTCAGCAAGCAGGGCTTCCTCTACGCGTTCGACCGCGTCACGGGCGAGCCGATCTGGCCCATCGAGGAGCGTCCCGTCCCGACCGAGACCAACATCCCCGGCGAGGTGCCCTCGCCCACGCAGCCGTTCCCGACGCGGCCGGCGCCGTTCGAGTACCAGGGCGTGACGATCGACGACCTGGTCGACTTCACGCCCGAGATTCGCGCCCTGGCGATCGAGGCGGTGGACGGGTTCCGGCTCGGGCCGCTGTTCACGCCGCCGGACCGGGCCGTCGCGGGGGTGACGCGCGGCACGCTGTTCCGGCCGCCCGGCTCCGGCGCCGCGAGCTGGTCGGGGGCCGCGGTCGACCCGGACACCGGGCTGCTGTACGTGCCCTCGACCAATCACTCGACGGTCGTCCGCTTCTACAGTCCGGAAGGCCAGGGCGGCAACCTGCGCTTCACGCACGGGGCGCCCGAGGACGTGATGCTGGCGGGCAACGGCGGGCGCGACCTGCCGCAGATGCCGCAGGGCCTGCCGCTGTTCAAGCCGCCCTACACGCGCATGACGGCGATCGACATGAACACGGGCGAGCACGCCTGGATGATTCCGACCGGCAACGGCGACCGCATCCGCAACCATCCGCTGCTGCGCGACCTCGACCTGCCGCCGCTCGGCGGCGACTGGGGCCGGAGCGGGCCGCTGGTCACGAAGACGCTGCTGATGCTCGCGCTGTCGGTCGGCGGCAGCAATGGCGGCCCGCGCTTCGTGGCCTACGACAAGGCCACGGGGGCCGAGCTGGCGTCGGTGGATTTGCCGAGCGGGGCGCTGGGAGCGCCGATGACATACATGCTGGACGGCAGGCAGTACATCGCCCTGACCGTCGGCGGCGCGCCGCCGGAGCTGATCGCGCTCGCGCTGCCGCGGGAATCCGCGCCGTAGAATGGCGCGGATTCCCGGAGGGTCGGCCAGCCGCCAGGGTTGGCCGACCGGCGGCGGCGGCTGACGTCCGGCCCCGACGGCGGGCGGCAGGCTACTCGGAGCCTGCTGCCGCCTCTTCCGCGCGCGCGCCGGCGAGGATGCCCGGCATCGCGTAGTTCCCCTCGTGGCAGGCGTACTCGAACAGCGGGTCCTCGGTCTGCCTTAGGTAGATCATCACCGTCCACGGCTGGGTCCAGGTGGTCGGGTCGTCCAGCGTCACCTCGTGCCGGATCGTGCCGGGGGCTATCCGGGTGAACCGTTCGACCATCCGCAGATGCTCGCTGCTCCCCTGGTAGCGGGCCTGCGGCGAGAAGTTGGCCGTCTCGACGACCAGCGTCTCACCCTCCCACCGACCGCGGGCATTGCCGTTCCACAGGCGGATGTCGTCGTCGACGTGCGGCCGGCCGTCCAGCGGGATGACGCGCGCCTCGTGCCCCATCTCCTGCAGGATCGTGACGTGATCGGCGGTCTGCAGGATGTGGAAGTAGCTGTTGTAGCCGGCGCCCAGGCGCGGCGCGCCGAAGTGCAGGCAGCGGTCGCCCAGCGTCCGGTCCTCCGGCCCGTCGGAGGGATGATCGCGCACGTAGGCCTGCCGCTCCGCGGCCCGCTGCTGCGCCGCGGGGGTCATCGGCGGGAAGCGGCCGTTCGGCGGATCGACGATGAGCGACGTGCGGTTGTCGAGCTGCCGCTCCACGAGCCAGAACGCGTTGTAGTTGCCGGTGATGACGTCGAAGTCGTTGTACGTGGAGTTGCCGAGCGCCTGCTGGAACAGCCGGTCGCCGAGCAGGTCGCCCGCCTGCTCGTTGTCGCGGAACTCGGCCACCGTCTGCTGCAGTTGCGCCAGCTCCTCTTCGGTCAGCTCGCTCCGGTCCGCCAGGATCTCCGGCCGCTGCATCGGGGTGGCGCTGTTGTTCGACCAGATCCCCTGCAGATCCGGATGGCCGAACGGCGTGCGCGGCACCGTCCACGACGCGTCGTCCGCCTGCGCAGCCGCCTGCGCCGGCGTCAGCACGACGAGGGCCACCGCCGCCACCAACCCCACGAGAAATCGACTGTGCATCTGAAACCTCCCTACATGACCAAAATCAGACGGGGCTGCGCCCCGAACCCCCGGCGTTCGCTTGCGCGGACCCCTTCGCCCCGCGCCGCTCCCGCCGAGCCGCGCTGTGCGTGGCTTGCGGAGTCTGCACCGTTCTACGGTACAGACTCCTAGTATCGCCCGGATAGCGGTGGGAGGCAACGCGCGGCGGGCGGGCTCCCCGCGCCCGCCTTGCGGCTCCAGCCCTCCCGTTCGCGGCGGGCGACCGCTGTCCTTCGGTCCGGCGTCGGGGATAATTGACCCGTGCCGGCGCCGGTGCGGATCGTCCATCTGGGTTGCGGATTCATCACGGGGGTGCACAGCCACCACCTGCGCCGCTGCCGCCGCGACCTGCTGCCGGGTTTCGCCAGCCGCGACGCGGACCGGGCCGAGGCCTTCCGCCGGCGGTACGCGGGGTTTCGCGCCTACGCGGGCTACGAGGCCGCCCTCCTCGACCCGGACGTCGAGGCGGTGGTCATCGCGGTGCCGCCGCGCTGGCATCTCGACCTCACGCTGCGGGCGCTCGACGCCGGCAAGCACGTGCTGGTCGAGAAGCCGGCCTATCTCACGCTGGACGACTATCGGCGCGCGTGCGCCGCCCGGGACCGGGCCGGACGCGTCGTTCTCGTCGCCGAGAACGACCACTACAAGCCGCTGGCCGTGTGCCTGCGCCGCCTGCTGCGCGAGGACGCCGTCGGCGAGATGGTGTTCGCCCAGTTCAACACGCTGGCGCACCGGCTCAAGGCTGCTGACGACTGGCGCAACGACGAGCAGCTCGCGGGCGGCGACGCCTTCTTCGAGGAGGGCATCCACTGGCTGCATCTGGCCAACAGCCTCGGACCCGCGATCGCGTCGGCCCGGGGCTACCGGCCGCGGCCGGGCCGCCACGGTCCGGACACGCGCGCCAAGAGCATGCTGGCCGCCTTCACCTACGACAACGGCGCGGTCGGCACGCTCTACTATTCGCGCGAGGTGCCCTCGCTGCTGCGCGGGCTCCGTCTCTCGAAGCTGTTCGGCCGGCGCGGCATCATCACCTTCGAGTCGAACGGGGCCTTCGTGCTGGTGCGCGGACGCGGCCGGCCCCGGCTGCTGTGGCCCGGCGTGCGCGACATCCGCGGCTACCGCGCGATGTACCGCGACTTCGCCGCGTCGATCCGGACCGGGCGGACGCCGGAGATGAGCCTGGAGACGGCCATGGCGGACCAGCGCCTCATGGAGCAGATCTGCGCCTTCCCCGATCCGTAGGACCGTGCCTGGCGACTACACCTGCGACGTCATCATCATCGGCTCCGGCGCTGGCGGCGGCACGCTGGCGCAGGCGCTCGCGCCGACCGCGGCGCACATCCTGATTGTCGAACGCGGCGATTTCGTCCCCCGCGAGCCGCAGAACTGGGACCCCGCCGCGGTGTGGAAGAATCTCCGCTACCGCACGACGGAGCGCTGGCTGGACGCCGCCGGCCGCGAGTTTCGCCCGTACATGCACTACTGCGTGGGCGGCAACACGAAGTTCTGGGGCAGCGTGCTGTATCGGCTGCGCAAGGCGGACTTCGAGGCGACGGAGCACGCCGACGGGCTCTCGCCCGCGTGGCCGATCGACTACGACACCCTCGCGCCGTACTACGACCGCGCCGAGCGGCTGTACGAGGTGCACGGCGAGCGGGGCCACGATCCGACCGAGCCGCCGCGCGGCCCGTTCCCCCACCCGCCGATACCCCACGCCGACGAGATCGCGGACGTGGTCGAGCGGCTGCGGGAGCAGGGTCTCCATCCGTCGCCCCTGCCGCTGGGCCTGCGGCGGCCGGGAGCGCCGGACGGCTGCATCCTCTGCAACACGTGCAACTCGTTCCCCTGCCAGCGTCACGCCAAGAGCGAGGCGGAGAGCTGCTGCGTCCGCCCGCTACTCGCGCGGGACAACGTGACGCTATGGACCGGCGCGCGGGCGCGCCGGCTGCTCACCGATGCCGCCGGCCGGCGGATTGCGGCGGTGGAGGTGGAGCGCGAGGGAGAGATCGTCCGCGCGCGGGCGCCGCTCGTGGCGGTCGCTTGCGGCGCGGTCAACTCGGCCGCGCTGCTGCTCCGCTCGGCCAGCGACAGGCATCCCGACGGGCTGGCCAACTCGTCCGGCCTGGTCGGCGCGCGCTACATGGCGCATCTCGCCACCATGATGCAGGGCTTCCATCCGCTGCGGCGCAACCGGGCCGTGTTCCAGAAGACGGTCGCGATCAACGACTTCTACCTGCGCGGCCCGGACACCGACTATCCGCTGGGCCAGATCCAGTCGCAGGGCCGCACCCACGGCGTCATGGCACAGACCGTCGTGCCCTGGATTCCGCTGTGGGCGTACGACGCCTGGGTCGCGCGCGGCGTGGACTGGCTGGCACTGACCGAGGATCTCCCGCGGCGGGACAACCGCGTCACCGTCGAGCCGGACGGCCGCATCCGCCTGCGCTACCGGCCCAACAACCGCGGCGCCCACCGGCGGCTGGTCGTCGAGATGCGGCGCATCCTGGGGCGGCTGGGCTTCTGGGTCGTGATGCGCCACTCGCACGAGCAGAAGAACACGACCCACCAGTGCGGCACGCTCTGCTTCGGCACGGACCCGCGCGAGTCGGTCCTCGATCCCTGGTGCCGGGCCCACGACATCGAGAACC
The DNA here is from genome assembly GCA_012271165.1 of Vicinamibacteraceae bacterium. Lineage (GTDB taxonomy): Bacteria > Acidobacteriota > Vicinamibacteria > Vicinamibacterales > UBA8438 > JAAXGX01. Next base: position 10,465 of record JAAXGX010000027.1, read on the forward strand.
TCTTCGTCGTCGACGCGTCCTTCTTTCCGTCGTCGGCAGCCGTCAACCCGGGCCTGACCATCGCGGCGCAGGCGCTGCGGGTGGCGGACCACATCGTCGAAACCGACTTGAGGAGAGCCCCGTGAAGGTCCGATCGTTCAGCCACACCGGCATCACCGTGTCCGACTTCAACGCGGCCGTGAAGTTCTACTGGGAGGTCTTCGGCTGCCCCCTGGTGGGCGTCTCGGACGCGCCCGTCGAGCGGGTGCGCGGCTTCTTCGGCGTCGACGCCGAGGCGCCGTCTTGCAAGATCGGGTGGATCCGCGTCCCGGGCGGCGCGGTGATCGAGATATTCGGGTTCGAGCCGCGCCAGCCGCCGATCGAGGTTCCGTGGAACCGCGTCGGCCTGACCCACATCTGCTTCAACGTGCGCAACACGCAGCGGTGGTACGACTACCTCGTCGCCAAGGGGGTGGAATGCGTCTGCCCACCCGAACGCTCGCCCCGCGGCCACACGCTGTTCTTCGTCCGCGATCCGGACGGCAACCTGATCGAGCTGACCGACCTCCGCTACATGTACCACGTGCTGGGCTGGCTCGGCCCGCTGGGCGGCCTGCTGTTCCGGCGCGGGCTGTACAAGCGCTACTACGAGTAGCCGGCTGGCTCAGGAAAACCGTGATTTTTCGCGGGTTGTAAATCGCCCACGGTACAGGCGATAATCGCCTGCGCCGTGGACGATCCCAGCTACCTGCCACGCCATGCGGCCAGCCTCCTGAAGCGGGCCCTGGAGGCCTTCCCCGTCGTCGTGCTGATGGGTGCGCGTCAGACCGGCAAGAGCACGCTCGCGCGGACCGAGCCGTTCCTGGCTGACCGGCTCTACCTCACCCTCGACGATCCGGAGACGCACGAGCGGGCGCGCGCCGCGCCGCGGGATCTGGTCCGCACCGCGCCGCGGCTGACCCTCGACGAAGTGCAACGCGAGCCCGACCTCCTGCTCGCCGTCAAGCGCGCGGTGGACGAGGACCGGCCGCGCCGCAGCGGCCGCTTCCTGCTGACCGGCTCGGCAAACCTGCTGCTCATGCAGCGTGTGTCCGAAACACTGGCGGGCCGGGCGGCGTACGTGAACCTCTGGCCGCTCAGCCGCCGGGAACTCCTGGGGCGGGGAACGCCGGGTATCTGGTCCAGGCTGCTGGCGACCCGTGTTGTCGACTGGCCGGATCTCTTCGAATCGCCCCACGAGGAGGTTGCCGCCGACTGGCGAACCGAGGTGCGCGCCAGCGGCTATCCCACGCCGGCGATGGAGCTCGGCGGCGACGACGCCCGGTCGCTGTGGTTCGACGGCTACGTGCGCACCTACCTGGAGCGCGATCTGCAATCCCTGTCCGCGGTGGGCAACCTGGTCGATTTCCGCCGGCTCATGCGCACTGCGAGCCAGCGCCTCGGCGGCCTGCTCAACCAGGCCGACATCGGCCGTGACCTCCAGTTGCCGCGCACCACGGTGCAACGCCACCTCAACCTGCTGGAAACGTCCTTCCAGCTGGTGCGCCTGCCGCCGTACTCGGTGAACCGGAGCAAGCGGCTGGTCAAGAGTCCGAAGCTCTACTGGAGCGACCCGGCCCTGGCGCTCTGGCTGAGCGGTGCAAGCGCCGTTGCGGGCGAGCACCTGGAGAATCTCGTGCTGCTCGACCTGCTGGTGTGGCGCGACGGCCAGGCGCCGGCGCCGGAGGTGCTCTTCTGGCGGACGACGACGGACCGCGAGGTGGACTTCGTCGTCGAGGCCGGCGGACGGCTGCTGGCGATCGAGGTGAAGGCCGCCGCAACTCCCGGATTGGCGGACACCCGCGGCCTGCGCCTGTTTCGCGAGGAATACCCGGACCGGTTCGCCGGTGCCCTGCTGCTCCACGGCGGTAGCGATACGCAGTGGATGGCGGAGGGTGTGCTCGGCGTGCCCTGGTGGCGCGTGCTGTAGCGCGGGCGACGAAGCCTCGCGCAGGCTCCCGGCGGGCGGCGCGCCGCTTCGCAGCCACCGGTAGCACGGCGAGCGGCGGCCGGCCGCGCGGCGCGGATGCCTATCTACCGGGCGACGTTTCTGAAGACGACACCGCCCTTCATGACGAAGCGCACGTCGCGCATCGCCATGATGTCGTCGAGCGGATTGCCGGCAACGGCGATGAGATCGGCCTGGTAGCCCGCGCGCACGGTCCCGATCCGATCGGCGAGCCCGAGCGACTCGGCGGCCAGGGAGGCCGCCGAGACGATGGCGTCCAGCGGATCCTGTCCGCCGTCGCGGACCCGGTAGACGAGCTCCTCGGCGTTGCGCCCGTGCGCGCCGGCCACCGCGTCGGTCCCGTAGACGACGCGCACGCCGCCGTGGGCGAGCGTGCGGCGGAAGGTGTCGTAGCCGACGACCCGCGCCTCCTCCATCAGCGCGAAGCCTTCCTCCGTGTAGTTGCCCAGGCCGATGAACCGCGGCCGGTGCTCGAAGTAGTTGGCCCACAGCGATCCGACGTGGGGGTCGAGATACGTGCCGCGCTCGGCCATCAGCTCGATCGTGGCGTCGTTGTAGCGGTTGCCGTGCTCGATGCCCCCGCAGCCCGCCTCGACGGTGGCGGTCACGCCGTCGGTCCCGTAGGCGTGGACCACCGTGCGCAGGCCCTGCGCCGCCGCCTCGCCGCAGACGGCCCGCAACTGCGCGTCGGTCATCACCAGGCCTCCGCCCTCCCGGATGCTCGCCGAGGCGAAGACCTTGACCACGTCGGCCCCGTCGGCCGCCAGCTCGCGCACGAAGGCCCTGATCGCCGCGGGCGAGCCGGTGCCGGCGGTGACGGGCCGCACCGAGGTCAGCACCCGGGGGCCCGGCAGCGTGCCGCGCGCGATGGCGTCGCGCAGGTCCAGGTCCAGGGGGCTGCCCAGGCTCTGCACGGTGGTGAAGCCCGCCATCAGCGTGGCGTAGGCGTTCTCCGCGGCATGCAGGATCGTCCGGGCCGGCGACTCGTCGGGGTCGTCGTGGGTGCGTCCATCGGCGTCGAAGTGCGCGGTCAGGTGGACGTGCGTGTCGATCAGCCCCGGCAGCACCGTCAGCGCCGACAGGTCGTAGGTGGCCCGGACGCCGGCCCCACCGGCGCTCACATCCGTGATTCGAGACCCCTGCACGGTGATCGTGACGCCTTCGTGCACGCCGCCCGCGCCATCGATGAGCCGGGCGGCGCGAATGGTGACGGGGGTCTCCTGGGCAATGGCTGCCGGTGCTGCAACCAGCAGGCCGAGGGCAAGCAGCGGCAAGCGCCTGATCATTTTGGATCCTCCAGCACGGCAGGTACGGGTACGCTCCATCGACGTGGATTCCAGGTACGCTCGAATGTATAACAGATGGAGCACGGCCGGGCCCGCGCCGGGGCGCCGCCGCACGGAGGTGAAGCGATGACCACCCGCACGCAGACGACAGAGCACGCCGATCGGGGCGCCGTCACCCGCCGCCGCATGATGCAGGGTGTCGGCGCCGTCCTCGGATCCGCGGCGGTCATGCGGGAGCTGCCGGCGGAAGCGCTGGCGGCCCCGCCCGCGGCCGCGGGGCAGACCGCGTCCGTGGGCCCCTACGACCCGGACTGGCTGCCCGCGGGCGTCCGCTCGCGCTTCGTCCACGGCGTCAACGGGCTGACGATGCACGTGCTGGAGGCCGGCTTCGAGACCGGCGGGCGCCCGGCCCTGCTCCTGCTGCACGGCTTCCCCGAGCTCGGCTACAGCTGGCGGCACGTGATGGCGCCGCTGGCGGCGGCCGGCTACCACGTCATCGCGCCGGATCAGCGCGGCTACGGCCGCACCACGGGCTGGAGCGCGGACTACGACGGCAGCCTGCGGCCCTTCAGCCGGATGAACGCCGTGCGGGACGCGCTCGCGCTGGTGTCGGCGTTCGGCTACCGCACCGTGGACGCCGTCATCGGCCACGACTTCGGATCGCCCATCGCCGCCTGGTGCGCCGTGGCGCGGCCGGACGTGTTCCGGGCGGTCGCGCTGATGAGCGCCCCGTTCGGCGGCACGCCGACGTTCCCGTTCGGGACGGCGGACGACGGCCCGCGCGCCGAGCCGCCCGCGGCGCCGGACATCTACGAGGAGCTGGCGCGCCTGCCCCGCCCGCGCAAGCACTACCAGCGCTACTACCGGACGCGCGAGGCGAACCCCAACATGTGGCGCGCGCCGCAGGGCGTCCACGCGTTCCTCCGCGCCTACTACCACCACAAGAGCGCCGACTGGGCCGCCAACCGCCCGCACCGGCTGGCGGCGTGGACGGCCACCGAGGTGGCGCAGATGCCCACCTACTACATCATGGACCTCGACATGGGGATGGCGGAGACGGTCGCCCGCGAGATGCCGACCGCTGCCGAGATCGCGGCCAACCGCTGGCTGCCGGACGACGAGCTCCACGTCTACAGCACGGAGTACGAGCGCAACGGGTTCCAGGGCGGCCTGCAATGGTACCGCTCCGGCGTGATCACGGACGAGCCGCTGACCTTCGCCGGCCGCACCATCGACATCCCGTCGCTGTTCATCGGCGGCGCGAGCGACTGGGGTGTGTACCAGCGCCCGGGCGCGTTCGAGCGGATGCAGGAGAGCGCCTGCACGGACTTTCGCGGCGCGCACCTGCTCGACGGCGCCGGCCACTGGGTGCAGCAGGAGCGGCCCGAGGAGACGGTCCGCCTGCTGCTGGAGTTCCTGCGGGAAGCATAGCGACGCACGTAATGGAGGCGACTGATGAAGGAACGCGTGTTCACCGGGCGTTCGGTGTCTCTCGGCTTGGCCACCGGCATGGTCGTTTCGGTCATGCTCGGCGCGTTCGGCATCGATTGGGTGTTGGCCTGCATGACCGAGCTGGCCGCCGGTGCCTTTGCACTGGCGTTCTGCACCGGTCTGGACCCACGGTTCGACATGACGCCCCGCCGACGGGGTCCCTGGGTAGTCGCCAGCATCGTGATACTGACCCCCGCGCTGAACCTGGGCAGCGCGCTACGCCATGCCCCTGACGCCGTCCATCCGTTCGTCATCAGCGTGCTGATCCTGCTCACCGGATTTGCCGCGTACAGCCTCGGCGTCATCGTCGGGGCGCTGAACCAGATCGAGGGCGACGACGCGCCGCCGACTGCGAACCGGTACAGCATCACCGCGGCGCCCGACGACGGACGCCCGTCCTCCTGAGCGCGGCGCAGGGAGCGGCTCCCAAGGGGCTCGCCGCATCGGTGACGTCTTGCGACGGACACGGGGTAGCTGATTGACGGTCAGGATATTCACGCTGCGACGCGTCGCCGGCAGTATCGTGGTCAGCGTGACCGTATCGGCATGAACCCGCCTCCTTACATGACCCTCTACATGCCCCTGTACACTCTGTTCGTGGCCGGTAGCTTCACGGCGTGCTATCTCGGCCAAGGGCCTATAATCGGTCCACTTCCCGTTCCATCGCCAAGGAGGGTCAGATGCCTCTTGCCACCGGCGCGCGCGTCGTCGCTGTCGTTCTCGCCGCGGCCTCGTGGCTCGCGCTCGCGCCCCTGCCGGCCGCCGGCCAGGGCGGCGCGGCCGAGCCGTACGCGGCGCCCCGCACCGCGTGGGGCGACCCGGACCTGCAGGGCATCTGGTCGAACACCACGTCGACGCCGTTCGAGCGGCCGGCCGAGTTCGGCGAGCGGCAGCTGCTGACCGACGAGGAGTTCGCGGCCGCGCAGGCCGAGGCCGTCGCGCGGGTGCAGGCCGCGGAGGTTTCTTCGAACGAGGGCTCGACGGCCGGGCCCGATCACTGGTACGAGCACCTGGGCAAGGTGTCCAACCGCACGTCGCAGGTGGTGGATCCCCCCGATGGCCAGGTGCCGGCGCTGACGGCCGAGGCGCGCGAACGGCACATCATCGGGACCGTGAACCGCGAGCGGTTCGCGATGTCGTTCGATTCGTGGGAGGACCTGAGCCCGTGGGATCGCTGCATCACACGCAGCATCCCCGGCTCCATGTTCCCCACCTTCTACAACAACAACTACCAGATCCTGCAGATCCCGGGCTACGTGGTGATCCTCTACGAGATGATCCACGACGCGCGGATCATCCCCGTCGACGGCCGGCCGGCGCTCGACGGCAGCGTCCGCCAGTGGATGGGCGATTCGCGGGGCCGCTGGGACGGCGACACGCTCGTCGTCGAGGTGGGGAATTTCACGGATCAGACACCCCTGCATCCCGTGCGCGGCGAGCCCTCGCAGGTGGCCCACAGCGCCGACCTGCGGGTCGTCGAGCGCTTCACGCGGGTCGATCCCTACACCATCGAGTACGAGGTCACTATCGACGATCCGCGGACGTTCGTCCGCGACTGGACCGTGGCGCTGCCGCTGACCAGCGCGGGCGCCCCGGACCACATGCTCGAGTACGCCTGCCAGGAGGGCCAGCAGGCGGTGCGCAACATCCTCAGCGGCGCGCGGGCGCAGGAGCGGCGCGCCGCCGCGGCCGCCGACCGCTGAGCGGCGGCCGGCCGACCCGATCCTGCGGCCGGTTCATCGGAAGGAGGCTGGAGATGACGTGTCGACACGGTGGCATGCTGCTCGCCGGCGCGGCGCTGCTGTGCCTGGCGGCGGCGCCCGCCGCAGGCCAGGACGAGGAAGGCCGGGCGCTTCCGCGCACACCCGACGGGCGGCCGGACTTGCAGGGACACTGGACCATGGCGACGTTCACGCCCCTGGAGCGGCCCCCGCGGTTCGCCGGCCGCGAGTTCCTGACCGAGGAGGAGGCCGCCGAGCTGCGCGCCCTCTTCACGGCGGACGGCGCCAACCCCTCCGGGCGCGCCGCCTTCGCCGAGCCGGATCCCGAGCTGCGGCGCCAGAAGACCATCCAGTCGCAGGAGAACATCCACTACGACAACGCGATCTGGCTGACGGAGGAGCGGCGCAAGAGCCTGTCGAGCCTGCGCACGTCGCTCATCGTCGACCCGCCGGACGGCCGCATTCCGGCCCTGACGCCCACCGCGAGCCGGCGCGAGGAGCGCCGCCTGGTCACGCGCGAGTACCTGGCGCGCAGCCGGCCCAATCCGGTCTTCGACAGCTACGAGACGCGCAGCGTGCAGGAGCGTTGCCTGGTCTGGCGGCACGAGGGGCCGCCGATGCTGCCGCCCTCCTACAACGACATCCTGCAGATCTTCCAGACGCCGGACCACGTCGTCATCTTCCAGGAGATGAGCAACAACCCGCCGCGCATCGTGCCGCTCGACGGGCGCCCGCCGCTGCCGGCGCGCATCCGCCAGTGGCCGGGCGACGGGCGCGGGCGCTGGGAGGGCGACACCCTGGTGGTGGAGACGAGGAACTTCACGCGCAAGACGCACTTCCGGGGCGCCAGCGACGCCCTGCACGTCGTCGAGCGCTTCACGCCGGTCGGCCCCGACGAGATCCTCTACGAGTTCACCGTCGCGGATCCGACGTCCTGGATGCGCCCCTGGAGCGCGGAGATTCCGATGACGCGGACCGACGAGCTGATGTTCGAGTACGCCTGCCACGAAGGGAACCACGACATCGTGAACATCCTCTCGATGTCCCGGAACCTCGACCGGCAGGCGGCGGCGAAGGCCGCCGGCGGCTCGAAGTAGGCGACTCCGTGGTGAAGCGGGCCGCCCGTCACGATGAGGGCAGCACGCCGGCCCGCTCCATCACCGCGCGAACGGCGGCGGCGGTGGCCGGGTTGTCCTGGATGCCGCGGCCGAGGGGCACGCTCTCGACGATGTCGAGCGGGGTCCACTCGCGCGAGTTCGGCTGGTTCCAGACCGCGGGGTCGGCCCCGGCGTCGGCGAGGAACGCCACGACCGCCGGCACGTGCTTGTAGGCGGCGCCGTGCATGACGGTCTCGCCGTTGTCGTCGACCCCGTTCAGGTCCCCGCCGAGATCCAGGGCCGCCCTGACCGCCTCCAGGACCTCGGGCTCGGTGCCCGGGTCCTCGCCCGGCGACGAGGTGCCGACGCCGGCTGCGACCATGAGGGGGGTGGTGCCGTCCTCGTTCGGCAGCAGCGGATCGGCGCCGAGCTCGGCAAGCAGGCGCATCAGGGGCGCGTCGGCGGTGCGGGCGGCGAGGAGGAAGGGCGTGCCGCCGATGAAGTTCAGGCGGGTGATGCCGGCGGGGGGGCGGATGGTGACCCGGGCGTTCAGGTCGGCGCCGGCCGCGGCGATCTTCCTCACGAACTCCAGGCTCGTCATGTTGCCGGAGCCCTTGGGCGCCGGGTTGTTGCTGCCGGCGATGCCCGCCTTGCGCACCCATGAGACCTGGTGCAGCGCGGTCCAGCCGCGGGAGTCCACGTTGACGTCGGCGCCCCGGTCGACGAGCAGGGCGGCGATCTCGTAGTGGGCGTTGGCGGCGGCGAGGAGGAAGGCGTTCAGGCCCGTCGCCTCGGCCCCGGCGCTGGTGCCGCCCCGGCGCCGCTCCTCGATGACCGGCAGCGCCTCTTCGACGTCCACGCCCGCCTCGAGCAGCGTCTGGACGACGCCGATCCTTCCCTCCCGCACCGCGAACAGCAGCGGGGTCCAACCGCGCTCGGACCGGGCGCTGGCGTCGGCGCCGTGGGACAGCATGGCCGGGATGACGTGGGCGTGCCCCTTGGCCGCCGCCCACATCAGCGCCGTCTGCCCGCGCCACGCCTCGGCCGCGTTCACGTTGGCGCCGCGGTCGAGCAGCAGCTCCACCACGTCCAGCGCCCCGGTTCGCGCCGCCGTCATCAGCGCCGTCTCACCCTCGGCCAGCGTCGTGTTCGGATCCACCCCCGCGTCGAGGAGCAGCCGGACGACGGCGGCGTTGCCGTTCACGCAGGCCAGGGCGACGGGCGCCACCCCGTAGCGGTTGGTCGCCGCCACGTCCGCGCCCGCCGCGAGCAGCAGCTCGACGATGCCCGCGTCGTCGGCGTGCACCGCCCGGTGAAGCGGCGTGGTGCCGTCGGGCTCGGCCACGGTGACGTCGACGCCGCGTTCGAGCGCCGCCCGCACGCCGGCCTCGTCGCCCGCCCTGATGGCGTCGAGCAGCCCGGCGTCGACCGCCTCGGCCGCGGCGGCGCTCGCCGCGCCGGCGACGGCGACACCGGCAACGAACAGGCCCGCGGCGATCGGACGAATCCAGGGCCGGAGAATCGAGCAGTGCATGGAGTACCTCTACAGCGTCAACGGCTCGACGATCTCGCCAACCCGGCCGGTGCTGTCGGCGAAGTCGTCCAGGTGCACCCCCACGTCGTCGAGCAGCGTCAGGTGCAGGTTCGCCATCGGCGTCAGCTCGGCGTACTTGACGTGGCGTCCGCCGGCGATGCGCGACCCCGCCCCGCTGGCCACCACGATGGGCAGGTTGCGGTGATCGTGCACGTTCGGGTTGCCGAGACCGCTGCCGAGCATGTACGTGGTGTGGTCGAGCAGGCTGCCGTCGCCGTCCTCGGTCGCGCCGAGCTGGTCGACCATGTAGGCGAAGAGCGACACGTGGTACTGGTTGATCTTGGCGAGCTGGGCCAGCTTCTCGGGGTTGTCGAGGTGGTGCGACGTCGGGTGGTGCGGCTCGGCCACCCCGATCTGCGGATAGGTGCGGGTGCTCGCCTCGCGCGCCATCTGGAACGTGACGACCCGCGTCAGGTCCGCCCGCAGCGCGAGCACCTGCAGGTCGAACATCAGCTTGACGTGCTCTTCCCAGACGTCCGGGACGCTCGTGGGACGCGACAGGTCGCTCAGCGGCGAGGCTGCCGCCGACGCCTCGGCGCGCTCGATGCGCCGCTCGACCTCGCGGACGGTGTCCAGATACTCGCCCACCTTGTTGCGGTCGCCGGCGCCGAGCTCCAACTGCAGGCGGGACATGTCGTCGAGCACCCAGTCGAGGATGCTCCGGTCGCGGTTGAGCTGCGCCTTCCGCTGCTGGGGGGTGCCGCCCTTGCCGAACAGACGCTCGAAGACGATGCGGGGGTCCGCCTCGGTCGGGTTCGGGGCGGTCGGCGACGCCCACGACAGGCTGTTCATGTAGGCGCAGGCGAACCCGTTGTCGCAGTTGCCGACCTGGGCGATCAGGTCGGTGCCGAGCTCGAGCGACGGCAGCGGCGTGTCGCGGCCGACCTCGCGCGCCGCGATCTGGTCGACCGAGGTGCCGTTGACGTAGTCGCTGCCCTCGGTGCGCTTCGGCCGCACGCAGGTCAGGAACGCCGAGTTCGCCGACGCGTGGTTGCCGGAGATGTGCGCGTCGTTGATCTCCAGGTTGGTCACGACCGTCACGTTCTCGATGTTCGGCAGCAGCGGCGACAGCGACGGCGACAGCGTGGTCAGGCGGCCCACCTCGGCCGGCGTCCACGGCACCGGGTTCATGCCCATCGGGATGTACACGTAGCCGAGGCGCCGCGGGGCCGCCGCGGCCGTATTGGCCAGCGCGGACGCCGCCGGCACCATGGCGTCGAGCAGCGGCAGGGCCAACGTCGCTCCCACGCCGCGCAGGAACGTCCGCCGCGGCAAAGCCATCTTCGTGATCATCATGACTGCGATCTCCTCATCTGAAACGGCGGACTCTCGACGATACCGAGGATGAGCGACGAGAAGCGATAGCCGTCGCCGGCCGCGGCGGTGACTATCGCCCGGACCGCCGGGCCGTCGGCAGGCTCGATGCCGCGCCCCAGCGCATAGATCAAGAGCTTCTCGGTCAGCGTGCCGACGAACACCTCCGGGCGGTCGAGCACTGCCTGCCGCAGGCCGGCCACGCCGTCGAAGGGCTCGCCGCCGGGCAGGTTCCCGGACGCGTCGATGGGCGCCCCGCCCTCGCCCTCGGCGTCGCGCCAGCGGCCGATGGCGTCGAAGTTCTCCATCGACAACCCCGCGGGGTCCATGATGCGGTGGCAGACCGCGCAGGCGGGGTTCTGCCGGTGGGCGACCATCCGCTCGCGCATCGACATGACGCCGGTCGACGACGCACTCTCCTCGAGAGGCGGCACGTTGGGCGGCGGGGGCGGCGGGGGCGTCCCCAGCAGGTTCTCGAGAATCCACTTGCCGCGCAGCACCGGCGAGGTCCGCGTGGCGTAGGACGTCACGGTCAGGATGCTCCCGTGGCCGAGCACGCCTGCCCGCGGGCTGCCCGCGGGCAGGGCGACGCGCCGGAAGTGGTCGCCGTGGATGCCGGGCACCCCGTAGTGCGTCGCGACCCGCTCGTTGAGGAACGTGTAGTCCGCGGTGAGCAGGTCGGTCACGCTGCGGTCCTCGTCGACGACGCTCCGGACCAGCAGCTCGGTCTCGGTGCGGAACCCCTGGCGCAGGTTGTCGTCGAAGTCGGGGAAGGCGCGGGCGTCGGGGGTGACCGCGTCGAGGTTCCGCAGGTGCAGCCACTGTGACGCGAAGTTCGTGGTCAGCGTCCCGGCCCGCGGGTCGGCGAGCATGCGCCGCACCTGGGCCCGCAGCTCGCCGGGCTCGCGCAGGCGGCCGGCCGCCGCCACGTCGATCAGCTCGTCGTCGGGCAGGCTGCTCCACAGGAAGAACGAGAGGCGCGAGGCCAGCTCGAGGTCGCCGACGCGGTACGCGGCGCCGGGCGCGACCCCGGCCGGGTCGCGCTCGATGCGGAACAGGAACTCGGGGCTCGCCAGCAGCGCCCGCAGGGCGGTCTCGACGCCGGCCTCGAACCCGCCCTCGGCGTACCCTTCGCGATAGAACCCGGTGAGCTGCTCGATGTCCGCGAAGGTGACCGGACGCCGGTAGGCGCGCCGGGCCAGCGAGGCGATGATCGCGGCGGCGCACGCCTCGCCCTCCCCGGCCGTGGTGTCCGCGGGACGGCACGAGAAGATGCGCTCGCGACTCGGCGTCCCGCCGATGCCGGTGGGGTTGAAGGGCCCCGCGATCGAGACCGTGCGCACAGCCGGCTGCTGCCGGGGGTGGCGGTCCATGTTGAAGTGGGCGTCGTAGGGCTGCCGGGTCGTCTCGAGCAGGGCCGAGTTCTTCTTGATGAACGCGGCGCCCACCCGGTGCGGCCCCGCCGTGACCGGCACGCGGACGTTCAGGTGGTTGTCGATCCCCTCGTCGGCGTAGTAGGTCGCGTTGGCCTGAATCACCGTGTTCGTGCTCGGCTCCATGGTGAACAGGCCCAGGCGCTCGCCGTCGAGGGTCAGCTCCACCTCGTGCGGCTCGGTCAGCCCCTCGACGTTCTCGTTGCGGTTGCGCTGCAGGCGGATCTGCAGCTCGTACTCGCCGTCGAACGGGAAGACGTGGTCGACGACGATCCCCCCGCGGGTCCCGAACGGCAGGCCGTCCACGTGGTCTTCCTGGGTGCGGTCGGCCGGCACGACGACCACCCGGCTCCCGGGGGCCGGGGCCCGGCTGCCGACGGCCAGCTCGCTGACCGTGCGGGCGGCCGCGAGATAGCGCTCCAGCAGGGTCGGCGACAGCCCCCCGGTGTTCACGTTGTCGAACCCGAAGGCGGCGTCGTCGCGCGGCAGCAGCGCGGTGACGTCGATCTCCAGCGCCAGCAGGTCGCGGATGGCGTTCTGGTACTCCGTGCGGTTCAACCGCCGGAAGGTCTCGGTGCGGCCGGGGTCGGGATGGTCCCTGGCCGCCCTGTCGAGGGCGGTCTCGATATGGGTGAGCAGGCGCGCGTGGGTCTCGGCGTCGGGGCGGGGGCGCGGCCGCGGCGGCATCGCGCCCGCCCGCAGCTTCCGGACGACCTTCTCCCACACCTCCGCGTGCGCGGCGACGTCGGCGAGATCCACGCCTTCCAGCGACAGGCCGCCCGTCTGCAGGCGGTCGCTGTGGCAGGTGACGCAGTAGCGGTCGATGACGGCCCGCTCCGAGGCGGACGATTCGCCGCCCGCGGACCCGGACGAGACCGCCTGCGCGTCCGCGCCGGCGGGCGCCAGGGCGAGACACGCGACGAGGACGAAAGCGCACCGGCCGAGGCGACCTTTGGGCATCCGTTCCAGGCCTCCAGCATGCGGGCAATCCGGCCCGTGCGTATTCTACCCCACTTCGCCCGCGTTGGATCGTCTCGATGGCGCCGGCCGCGGACGACGAGGCGTTGGATCCGGCTGCGGGTTCCGGTAGGCTGAACGCAACGGTAGGGGCGTCGATGCGCGGTCAGGAGACTATCATGCCGAACCGATACGTGGCGTGCGCGAGCGCGGTATCCGGCCTCGCGGTGCTGATCCTCGCGGCGGGCCTGAGCGCCCAGCAGAGCGAGACGATCACCCGCGAGGTGCGGCCGTTCGTGCCGGTGACGGACGCGATGCTGCTGGACCCCGACCCCGAGGACTGGCTGATGGCGCACCGGACGTACGACCTGCAGGGCTACAGCCCGCTGGCGGACATCAACCGCGACAACGTGCACGAGCTGCAGCTCGTCTGGATGCGGGCCATGGACGACGGGCCCCAGCAGGTCCAGCCGCTCGTGTACGACGGCGTGATGTACATCGCCAACAACGACGACCACCTGCAGGCGCTGGACGCCACGACCGGCGACATGCTCTGGGACTACCGGCGCGAGGCGCCCGCGGACCTGCGGCAGTACGCCACGCTGGGCAACCGCACGCGGCACCTGGCCATCTACGGCAACCACATCTACCACCTGACGGCCGACGCGCACCTGGTGGCCATCGACGCGCGCACCGGCGAGGCGGCCTGGGAGAACGAGCTGGCCGACTACCGCGACGGGATCACGCACTCCTCCGGCGCGATGATCATCGACGGCAAGGTGCTTACCGGCCGGACGTGCAGCCCCGCCAGCCTCTTGGCGCGCTGCTTCATCTCGGCCCACGATACGGACGACGGCAGCGAGCTGTGGCGCGTGTACACGGCGGCCGGCGCGGACGATCCCGGTGGGCAGACCTGGGGCAACGTGCCGACCAGCAGCCGCGTGCACGTCTCGCCGTGGGGCACGCCGGGCAGCTACGACCCGGAGCTCGGCCTCGTCTACTGGGGCATCGCCGTCCCCCTGCCCTATCCCCGCATCGTCCGGCGCGGCACCTGGGATGTGGGCGACAGCACGCCGTGCGAGCTGTACTCCAACTCCACGGTGGCCGTCGGCGTCGACTCGGGCCAGATGGAGTGGTACTACCAGCACCTGCCCTGCGACGACTGGGACCAGGACTTCGTGCAGGAGCGCACGCTGATCGACACGGTGATCAATCCCGATCCCGACGAGGTGATGTGGATCAACCCCCGCCTCGCCGGCACCGCCGAGGAGCGCAAGGTCCTGGTGACCATGGGCGAGCCCGGCGGGCTGTTCGTCCTCGACCGCGCCACCGGCGAGTTCCTGTGGGGCGCGCCGCTGCCCTACGAGAGCACAGAGCGCTTCGTCATCAGCGACATCGACCCGGCAACGGGCCAAGTGTTCATCAACATGGACCTGGTGGCGCGCGAGATCGGGGACCAGTTCATCATCTGCGGCCACAACGTGAAGGGCTGGTGGTCCTGGTCGTACAGCCCGCAGACCGGGATGCTCTACATCCCGATCAACCGCTCCTGCCTGAACCAGACGGCCAACGACCAGTCGATCTCGGGCGCGAGCCCCCGCTTCACGCAGCCCGAGCCGGGCTACGAGGAGGAGGGCGACCTGACCGAGGTGCGGGCCGTCGACATCTCGACCGGCCGGGAGGTGTGGCGCTACAGCCAGCGCGCGCCGAACGCCGGCTCGACCCTGGCGACGGCGGGCAACGTCGTCTTCCACGGCGACCTGAACCGCCGCTACCGCGCCTTCGACGCCGAGACCGGGGACGTGCTCTGGGAAACGATCCTGGGCAGCCAGATCACCGGCTTTCCGGTCACGTACCGCGCGGGCGGCCGGCAGTACCTCACGGTGCCGGTGGGCGGCTCGTCGATCTTCCGGCTGACGAACTACGCGGCCGAGATGGAGGCCCCGCTGGGCAGCAACGTCCTCGTCACCTTCGCGCTGCCCGACGACCCTGCACCATAGAACGATGCGGACACCGCAAAGGCGCGCACGGCGCGCCTCGGCGGGAGCGGCGCGGGGCGCAGGGGTCCCCGCAAGCGGACGCCGGGGGCTTGGGGCGAAGCCCCATCTGATGGAAGCTGCCAAAGGAGACAACGGAATGCGGACAGACTGGTTGTCGCTGGCCGGCGCGTGCGTCCTCGGCGTGGTGCTCCTCGCTGGAGGCGCCGTGTCGGCGCAGCAGGGCGCGCCGGCCGGCGAGTGGCGCAGCTACGCCGGGGACGTGGGCGGCTCGAAGTACTCGCCGCTGGACCAGATCGGCCCCGACAACGTGCAGGACTTGCGCGTCGCCTGGCGCTGGCGCTCGGTGGATCACGAGCTGGCCGACCGCGACCCCGAGCTGCAGTTCAACCCGACGCTGCAGGCCACGCCGCTGATGATCGGCGACCGCCTGTTCATGGGGACGAACCTCGGACAGGCGGCGGCCATCGATCCCGCCACCGGGGAGACCGCGTGGGTCTACGCGGCGCTCGAGGACGGCGCCGGCCGGCCGCGCGGCGGCTCGACGCGCGGCGTGAGCTACTGGCACGACCCGGCGCGCGACGACGAGCGGATCTTCATCATCAGCGGCGAGCAGCTCGTGGCGCTCGACGCGAAGACGGGCGATCCGCTGCGCGAGTTCGGCGCGGGCGGCATGGTCAACCTGACGGAGGGCGTCCCGCACCTCGAGACGTACAACTGGACCGCCGCCCCGCTCGTCTGCCGCGACACGCTCATCATCGGCATCTTCACGATCGATCAGTTCGACCGGCGCGAGCAGGCGCCCGGCCTCATCCGCGGCTTCGACGCGGTCACCGGCCAGCTCCGGTGGACGTTCAACACCATCCCGCGGCCGGGCGAGTTCGGCAACGAGACGTGGGAGGACGGCTCGTGGGAGCACACCGGCGCCAGCAACACCTGGACCGTCGGAGCGGCCGACGAGGAGCTGGGCTACGCCTACCTGCCGACCGCCACGCCGACCCACAACTGGTACGGCGGGCACCGGCCGGGCGACAACCTGTTCGCCGAGAGCCTGCTCTGCCTCGAGTGCGAGACCGGGCGCCGCGTGTGGCACTTCCAGATGATTCACCACGGCGTCTGGGACTACGACCTCGGGTCGACGCCGATCCTGGCGGACATCACCGTCGACGGGCGGCCGATCAAGGCCGTGGCCCAGGTGAGCAAGCAGGCCTTCACCTACGTCTTCGACCGCGTCACCGGCGAGCCGGTGTGGCCGATCGAGGAGCGGCCCGTGCCGCAGTCGGACGTCCCCGGCGAGCGGCTCTCCCCCACCCAGCCGTTTCCGACGCGGCCCGCGCCGTTCGACCGGCAGGGCTTCACCGAGGACGACCTGATCGACTTCACCCCGGAGCTCCGGGCCGAGGCGCTGGAGATCTTCCGGCAGTACCGCTCGGGGCCGCTCTTCACGCCCCCCTCGGTGCGCGACGAGTCGCCGGGCGGCACGCTGGGCACGCTGCAGGTGCCGAGCTGGGTGGGCGGCGCCAACTGGAACGGCGCGGCGTACGACCCCGAGACGCAGATGCTCTACGTGCCGTCGATCACCGCCCCGACGATGATCTGGCTGCGCGAGGCCGACCCCGAAGTGTCGCCCTTCCGCTACCTGCAGGGCTCGCCCAACGTGTACATCGACGGCCCGCGCGGACTCCCGCTGATCAAGCCGCCCTGGGGCCGCATCACCGCCATCGACCTCAACACGGGCGAGCACGTCTGGATGACGCCGAACGGCCCCGGGCCGCGCGACCACCGCGCGCTCCAGGACCTGACGCTGCCATGGCTGGGCGCCCCCGGGCGGGCCGCGCCGCTGCTGACCGGCACGCTGCTGTTCCTCGGCGACGGCTCGCGGTCCATGCAGGTGCTGCCGCCGCACGCCGGCGGGCGGATGTTCCGCGCCTACGACAAGGCGACCGGCCGCGTGGTGTGGCAGACGGAGCTCGAAGGCGGGACGTCCGGTGCGCCGATGACGTACATGCACGACGGCAAGCAGTACATCGTGGTCGCCGTCAGCGAGCGGGGCCGCGACGGCGAGCTCGTCGCCTTCGCGCTGCCGTAGCTCCTGCAGTTGGGCTTTTGTCATGAACGCTTCGATTCGTGTCTCGCTGCTTCTGCTCGTCGGGTGCGCGGCCGCGTGCGGCGGCGACTCGCCGACGAGTCCGACACCGACAGCGCCGGGCGGGCTGCTGCCGCGGCTGTCGAGCATCCAGAGCATCATCTTCAACCCGTCGTGCATCGAGCATCACGGCGACCACGCGACGGAAGCCGGCCTGGACCTCACCAGCGGGAACGCCTACTCCAACCTGGTGAACGTGGCCAGCGTTCAGGTGGCGCTCAATCGGGTGACGCCGGGCAATGCGGAGAACAGCTACCTGATTCACAAGCTCGACGGCCGTTCCGGCATCGTGGGCGACCGGATGCCGACGAACGGTCCGTTCCTGACGCCCGCGCAGATCGACGTCATCGAGCAGTGGATCAACGACGGCGCCCGGAACAACTGAGGCGGGAGCCGACCGTGAAGAGGGTGTCGCGGAGGGTCGCCTCGATCGCCACCGCCGCCGCGACGCTCCTCCTGGCCACGCTCGACCCGGTCGGCGCGCGGCCGGCGGGCGCCGAGGAAGTCTGGCGTCTGACCTCCGGGACCGTACGGGTCCGCTGCCGCCTCACCGTGGGCGGCAGCTTCGACGCCGCCACGTCGGCCATTTCCGGCACCCTGCGGCAAGCGAGGCCTGACGCGTCCTACGCCGGCGCACTCCGGGTGGACCTCGTTCCCCTCGACACCGGCATCGAGCTGCGCAACAGCCACCTGCGGGAGAACTATCTCGAGGTGGCCCGCGGCGAGCAGTATCGTTACGCCGCCCTGACCGGCATCGCGCTGGCCGCTCCGCTCCCGCCGGACGCCGCTCGCCACGCGACACCATTCTCCGGCACGCTGTCGCTGCACGGCGTCGAACGGGCCATCGCGGGCGAGGCGGAGCTGAGGCGACGCGACGGAGGGATTGGCGTGCAGGCGACGTTCTCCCTGAGCCTGGAGGCGTTCGACATCCCGCCCCCCCGCTATCTGGGCGTCGGCGTGCGCGACGAGGTAGGCATACGAGTCACCTTCGACGCGGTGAGCGGCGAGGCGGCCGACGGCGGCTCACGATGATCGGCACGGGAACGTTGCGCCGAAGCCTGGGAAGGGGTCTCGCGGCCGCGGCCCTCGCCGGCGGCCTGGGCACCGCACCCGCGTCCGCCGAGCCCATGTTCCTTTCCAAGCAGTATCCGCGCTGCACGGCCTGTCACTACTCGCCGTCGGGCGGCGGGCTGCTCACGCCGTACGGCCGGTCGCTGTCGCGGGAGGAGATCTCGACGTTCGGCCGGCGCGGCGCGGCCGGAGCCACGCCGGCGGAAGCCTCCCGGAGCGAGGAATCGTTCCTGTTCGGCGCTCTCGGAAGCGACAGCCCCCTGCAGCTCGGCCTCGACATCCGGCCTTCGCACCTGAATCTGAACGTGCCCGGACGCGCCGTCGCCGACCGCAATTTCCTGATGAACCTCGACCTGCAAGCCGCCTGGCAGCGAGCGCGCTGGACGGCCTACGGCAGCGTCGGACGCAAGCCGACGGGAGGCGGCGAGCTCGTCTCCTACGAGCATTGGGTCGCCTACCAGGTCAGCGACACGCTGAGCGTACGGGGCGGACGCTTCCTGCCCGGCTACGGCGTGCGCTTCGCCGATCACACCTCGTTCACACGCGAGGGTCTGGACCTCGCCCAGGACGATCAGGTCTACGGGGTCGAGTTGGGGGTATCGACGGATCGATCGCTGCTGCAGCTCTCCGTCGGTCCGGGACGGGCCGATTCGCTCATGGCCGGCCACCGGCAGGCAGCGCTCACCGCCAGCGGCCGGTTCCAGGTCGACCTCAGCCCGCGTACGGTCGTCGTGGGCTCGATGCTGTACCGCGGCGCGACGGACGTCGGTCCCCGCAGTACGGACACCGGCGTGTCCTTCGGCTACGCCCCGGCGCGCTGGCTGGCGACCTGGACCCACGCCGACCTCCGTCTCCAGAGGCTGGCGGCGAGCGAGCGCTCGTACATCGTCGCCCACCAGACGTCGGTGGAAGCCTGGCGGGGGATCTGGCTGCGAGTGTCGCCGCAGGTGCGCTGGACCGCCGGGGATCCGCGGGGCGAAGTGCGCCGCATGGTGTACGGCCTGGACTTCTATCCGCGGACGCACTGGCACGTGAACCTCTCCTACTACCGGGACCACCGCCGCTTCGGCGACCTGCACACGCAGACGCTCCTGGCGCAGTTGCACCTGTACCTGTAGTAGCATCGGCCATGGGGAAGGGAGTTGTGAGATGAACCCACGCCTGCTCGCCGTCGTGTTCACCGTGATCGCGGTCGGCGCCCTGGCGCCGGCACTCTCGGCCGGCCAGTCCGCGGAGCCGCCGACACCCCTGACGCCGTGGGGCGATCCGGACCTCCAGGGCGTGTGGGACTTCCGCACCATCATCCCGCTCGAACGCCCCGACGACCGGGCCGGACAGGCGTTCCTGACGGACGAGGAAGCGGCCCAGCTCGAGCAGGAAGCGATCGACGAGGACGAGCGGCTGAACGAGCCGAGCGACGTCGATCGGCCCGTGCTGCCGGCAGGCGGCAACACGGGCGCCTACAACAACTTCTGGCTCGACTGGGGCACGAACGTCCTCGAGAGCCGGCGCACGTCGCTGATCGTGGACCCGCCCGACGGGAGGCTGCCCCCGGTGCAGCCTGGAGTCAGAACGCAGCAGGGCATGGGGCCGGACGGCGACGACGTGCTGGGGCCGCGCCCCGCGCGGTTCCGGGCCGGCGGGATCGGCACCGACGGCCCCGAGGACCGGGGGCTCTCGGAGCGCTGCCTGCTCGGGTTCAACAGCGGCCCGCCGGTGATGCCCAGCGCCTACAACAACAACATCCAGGTGTTCCAGACCGAGGACCACGTGGTCATCCTCGTCGAGATGGTGCACGACGCCCGGATCATCCCGCTGGACGGACGCCCGCACCTGTCGCCGGCCATCCGGCAGTGGTTCGGCGACGCGCGCGCGCACTGGGACGGCGACACGCTGGTGGTCGAGACGACGAACTTCACCGACAAGACCGGCAGCTTCGACCCGCTCTTCTCCACCAGCATCGGCGAGGGCACGTACCTCACGCTGACGGAGCGCTACCGGCGCCTCGACGCGGACACGCTGCTCCTCGAGTACACCGTGGACGACCCGACGACGTTCACCCGCCCGTTCACCGTGCAGCTCCCGATGCGGCGGTCCGCCGAGCCGATCTACGAGTACGCGTGCCACGAGGGCAACCACGCCATGCCAAACATGCTGGGAGGTGCGCGCGCCGAGGAGCGGGCGGCGCGTGCCGCCGACCCGGCGGCTCCGTGAGGAACGGCGCCCCCCTGGCCGGATGCTCGGGACCGGTCGCCGGACACGTCGATCCCGCCGCTCACTCGGGGACGCCGAGTCTCCTCAGCAGATCGACCGTGCTCTGGCTCACCACTCGCACGATGCCCCTCTGGCGAAACACGGTGCCCAGCGCCGTATCACCCAGATCATTTCTCGCGCCGACTGACGCACCGTGGTCGACGAGGAGCTCAATCATGGCATCGAAGGACTTGCCGGTCGCCACATGGAGAGCCGTATTGCCTGCCGCGTCGCGCGCGTCGACGTCGAGGCCGAGCTCCAGACAGAGCGCCGCGGCATCCAGGTGGCGACTCTCCGGCCTCCTGAAACCAACGCTCTGTCCTGTGGGCAAGAGCAACATGCTGCCCGCAGCGGCCATGAGAGGTGTGGCCTCACTCTCGGTACGCAGGGTCGGATCGGCGCCGTAGCGAAGCAGGACGCGCATGACGTCGACGTCACCTGCGCCGGCCGCCAGATGAAGCGGCGTCGCGCCCCGGATGTCGACTCGCGTCGCCCCACCGATCGCGCTGCCGAATCGCGGCGGGCGCCTCGCAAGACGCGCGTTCGGATCCGCGCCGTGCTCGAGCAGCGCGGTCACCAGCGCCACGCGGTCGGACGCCGACGGCACGCCGCCCAGCACGCTCCACTCGCCGGACTCCACGGGATAATCCTGCGTGAAGGTGGTTTCCCACCGCCCCGCCGCCCAGTGCAGCGCGGTGAAGCCGAGTCCGAACGCGTCCGGGTCGGCGCCTTCCTCCAACAGGAGCTTCGCGAACTGGACATGACCTCGCATGGCGGCCACGAGCACCGGGCTCGTGCCATCTATCGCCATCGCGTTGACGTCAGCGCCGTGACCCAGCAGGAGGCGCGCAGCGGAGACGTCTCCTCGGCGAGCCGCAAACAGCAAGGGATTGGAACGTCCTTCTTCGCGCGGTGGCTCGCCACGCGGGAGCAGAGTCGGAGCACCCCGCCTCGAAAACGTCCGCGCGTAGATGTCCGCGCCATGCTCGACCAACACCCGCGCGACGTCCACGTGCCCTTCCGCCAGGGCCCACATCAGAGCCGTCTGACCCCGGATCGCTTCGCTCGCGTTGACGTTCGCGCCGCCTTCCAGGAGCGCCCGCACGGCGGGGGTCGCTCCGGTCCGGGCGGCTGTCATGAGCGGCGTCTCTCCGTTCGGCGTCCTGAAGTTCGGATCCGCTCCCCCGGAGAGAAGCGTCTCGAGCATCACGCGACTTCCGTTCACGGACGCCAACCACAATGGCGTTATCCCGTAGTCATTGGCCACATTCACGTCGGCGCCGCCGACAATCAGGTGCTGCGCGGTCTCCAGGTCATCCCAATGGGCGGCCCAGTGGAGCGCCGTCGCACCATCCGGTTGCGCGGCATTCACATCGACACCCTCGCTCAGCAGAAGGCCCACCCGGGCAGCTTCCTGCTGCCTGGCCGCGTCCACCAGCCGCAGATCGCCGCCTGCGGCGACCGGATCGAGTGTCAGCAACTGGCCTGCTGCAAGAACGACGAGAGCCAGCATTCGCCGTTTCGCGGAAACTCGCATGGCTGCTTCCCCTGAACCCTGTCCACCTCAGACGCCGGAAAGAAGATTCAGCTCACCCGTGCTGTCGCCAAGACGATCCAGGTGGACCCCCATGCGATCCAGCAGGGTCAGTTGGAGATTCGTCAGCGGCGTCTCGTCGGAGACTCGCAGGTGACGGCCGCCCTTGAAGAACGTTTTCCCTCCCACCAGCAGCGTGGGCAGGTTGTACGGCGAATGAACGTCCGGTCTGCTCATGCCGGATCCGTAGAGCAACAGCGTGTGATCGAGCAGCGAGCCATCGCCATCCGGCGTGGACGCCAGCTTCTCCAGAAAGTGGCGAAACAGCTCCAGGTGGTACACGTTGAGCTTCGCGTGCTTCTCCTCCCAGTCGGCGGCGCCCGAATGAGTCAACGGATGGTACGGCTCGGGCACGCCAATCTCCGGGGCCGCGCGGATGCTGTTCTCGCGAATGAGCAGGTACGTGCCGATGCGCGTCAGGTCCGTCTGGTATGCAAGCGCGAGCAGATCGAACATGAGCGCCGTGTACTCGCGCAACGTGGCGGGAACGCCGGCAGGACGGTCGACGACCGGCACCTCCCGGTACGCCTGGCGCTCGGCAATCTGGAGCCGCCGCTCGACATCGCGTACCGACTCCAGAAATCCGTCCAGTCTCGTTCGATCGCCCGTCCCGAGCGTTCGCTGCAGATCCGACACCTTGTCGGTGACCGAGTCGAGAATGCTGCGGTCGGTGCGGATGTCGGCCAGACGGGCCGCCGGCTCCGTACTGTCGGCGGCGCCGAACAGACGTTGGAAGAGTGCCCGTGGATTGTTTTCCATGGGCACCGGGGTCGTCGGCGTACGCCACGAGAGCGTGTTGTTGTAGATGCAGCTGAAACCGACCGCGCAGGTCGCGCCCGAGGTGAAATCGACTGGCTCGACCGAGAGCTGAAGGGAGGGCAGTTGGGTCCCGGCGCCGATCGCCCGGGCTGCGATCTGATCGATGGAGATACCGGCGGCGACATCGGCGCCGTCGGTCCGTTTTGGACTCACCCCCGTCAGATAGGCGGCCTGAATCTGGGCGTGAACACCGGCGCCGGGCTTCGATCCGAGTCCGGTTATCACGAGCAGCCGATCCCGAAACGGCGCCAGGCCCTGCAGCGTCGGCGAGAGGTCGAGCACACCCTCGGCGGCCGGTGTCCACCGCGCCATGTTGGCCCCGTGGCCGCTATAGACCACGCCGAAGCGGCGCACCGGCCTGGCCGCCGTTCGACGGAGCGCGGCGACCGCGGGCACCATCCCGTCCAGCAGCGGCAGCGCCAGCGCGGTACCGAGGCCGCGCAATATCGTCCGACGTGGCAGGCACTTCTTCGTGACGATCATGGCTCGAACCTCCTCAGCTGAAAGGAGGGGCTGTGGACAACCCCCAGGATCAGCGACGACCAGCGGTAACCCGTCGACTCCGCATCCTCAACGATGCTGCGCACAACCGGCATGTCGGCATGCTCCACGCCCCGCCCGAGTGCATACGTCAGGAGCTTCTCGGTCAACGTGCGAACGAATTCCTCCCGGTGCTGCAGCAGCAACCGCCGCAGGCCCGAGGGCCCATCGAACCTGGCTGCGCCGAGAAACTCTCCCGACGCATCGACGGGCCTGCCCGCCTCGGTATCGCGCCAGCCTCCAATCCCGTCGAAGTGCTCGAGGGCGAACCCCAGCGGATCCACCTGCGCGTGGCAACTCGCACAGACCGCGTTCTGGCGGTGCCGTTCCAAACGCTCCCGGATGGAGCGAGGTTCGCTCGCCTCGTCGGCTTCGGGAAACGGCGGCACGTCGGGCGGCGGCGCCGGCGGCGGCATCCCGAGCAGGTTCTCGAGCACCCACTTGCCGCGCAGCACGGGAGACGTGCGGTGCGCATACGACGTGATCGTCAGCACGCTGCCCTGGCCGAGCAGGCCGCGGCGCCGGTCGTCGGCAAGCTCGATACGCCGGAAGTGGCTGCCGTTCACGCCGGGGATCCCGTAGTGGCGAGCCAACCGCTCGTTGACGAACGTGTAGTCGGCGCTCAGGAGCTCGAGGGCGCTCCGGTCCTCGCGCAGTTGATTCTCGAGGAACAGCTCGGTCTCTTGCCGGAAGGCGGCCCGCAGATTCTCGTCGAACTCGGGAAACACGTTCACGTCCGGGACGGCGGCTGCCAGATTGCGGGTGTGCAGCCACTGGCCGAAGAAGCTTCTTGCGAACGCCTCCGAGCGGGGATCGGCAAGCATCCGCCGCACTTCCTGCTCCAGGACCGCCGGGTCCTGCAACATCCCCGCGTCCGCCAGCTCGAAGAGACCATCGTCGGGAATGCTGCTCCAGAGCAGGAAGGACAGCCGGGACGCGAGCTCCATGTCGGTGATGCGATAGACCTCTCCGGCCGCGGCGTCCGGCGGAGTCCGCTCGATGCGGTACAGGAACTCGACATCGGTCAGGATGCGTTCGAGCCCGCGTCGCACACCCGCTTCGAAGTCCGCTTCGGCACGGCCAGTGCGGTAGAAGGCCATCAGCTCGTCGAGATCCCCGTCACCGAGGGGGCGGCGATAGGCGCGGCGGGCCAGGCCGGAGAGGATCTCCCGGGCGCAGGGTTCTTCCCCTGCGTCGTCGGCCGGGTAACAGACGAAGACGCGGCGGCGGCTCGGGCTCTCCGCCCGCAGGTGGGCGGCGAAGGGTCCGGCGATCCGCAGACGGGCAATGGCGGACCTGATCCGACCGTGCTCGACGCTCGTGTCGATGCCCGTGTTGTAGCTGTAGCTGGCCAGGGGCAGCCGTGAGGGCCCGACACCTTCCACGTACCAGTTGCTGGCCGGTGCGAACGCTACGCCTACCTGGTGCGCGCCAGCCGAGACAGGGAGTCGGACGTGCAGCAAGGCATCCCTGTCGTCCGTGCCCTCGAGGCTGCCGGTGACGCCTCGGGCCCGGGTGCGCCTGAGCTCGAACCGCTCGTCCGCAAAGTCGAACGATTGGACTCGGACGCCGTCGAGAAAGAAATCAATCTGCTCGTTCGGGTCGAGACCTCGAATATCGCCGCCGAGGCCGATCACCTGCCTTCGGAGGCCGACGCTGATGACGTACGTGCCGGCAAGCGGGAAATGGTGGCGAATCGAGACTCCCCCGCGGGTTCCGAACGGCAGATCCTCGCTCATGCGGCCATCCTGCGACAGCGCCAACGGTATGTCGTAGGTTCTGTCGCCGCGATTGCCCGCGGTGCCAATCGCGAGACGACTGACTTCCTTTGCGGCCAGGAGGTAGCGTTCCAGCAGGGCGGGACCGACCGTGAGGACATCCGCGATGTTGTCGAACCCATACGCCGACTCGTCCGCCGGAAGCAGCGCGCGGCCGTCAATCTCCAGGGCAAGCAGGTCGCGAACGGCGTTGGCGTACTCGAGCCGATTGAGCCTGTGGATGAATGGCCGGCTCACGTTCGGTGTGGCAGCCCCCGCGCGATCCAGGGCGCCTTCGAGCCACGACACGAAGGTGTCACGGGCAGCCGCGTCGGGGCGCGGTTGGCCGAATGGGGGCATGACGCCAACGCGGAGCTTCCGAACCACCCGTTCCCAGAGCTCCGCCTCCGCGCCGACGTTGCCCAGGTCGACGTTGTCCAGCGCCAGGCCGGCAACCTGCCGTCTCTCGCTATGACACCGGATGCAGTAACGATTGAGGAATGCCTGCCGAGGCGCCTGGGCCGGCGCCGAGACACCCGATACCCCCTGCTGCGCCGACAGTCGGCCGCCCAGACCTGCGGCTCTCGCAGCCTCGGGCAGCGGATTGCCGCTCGGCTCGAGCATGCGACCCGGGGCCTCCTCTGCAGCCATCAGCGCCACCGAGGAGATGGCGACCCAGGTCAGAACTGACATGAACCTAGCAGCCACAACGCACCCCCTTGTGGTCCGCACGCGCCTAGCGGTAACTCTCGCCTGCCATGGGCCCGGCGGATTTTCGCCCCGCCTTGGGCCGGTTGGCCCTCCAGCCGGGCTGGATTCATGCAGTTTTTCCAAACAGTATCCAGGGCGGAACCAGTCGTCAAGCTCCAGGGGGCACCCCCCGGACCGAGTGGTCCAAGCCGGCGCGCCGGGACGCCTACGGCAGCGCGAAGACGACCAGCCGCTCGTTCCCGCGGGGCTCGGCCGTGGCCGGCGCCGAGACGTTGACCGCGAGGTACTGCCTGCCGTCGTTCCCCTCGTACGTGATGGGCACGGCCTCGACGTTGTAGTCGAACGCGGCGGCCCAGAGCTCCTCTCCCGTGCGGGAGTCGAACGCGCGGAACATGCGGTCGGTGGTGGCGCCGATGAACACGAGCCCGCCGGCGGTGACGATCCCGCCGCCGACGTGCGGGCTGCCGACGCGCTGTTTCTCTTCCGGAAGCAGCGTGTTGATGCCGAGGGGCACCTCCCAGGCGATCTCGCCGCTGGCGGCGTGGACCGCGTACAGGCGCGCCCAGGGGGGCTTGTAGCACGGCAGCGCGCCGAGCCGCGTGCCGTCCTCGTCGAAGATCGCGGCCTCGAACGGCGGGCCCGGCACGCGTACGTACGCCACCTGGTCGTCCGTATCCGGGCCGTACAGCGGGTTCTCGTCCATCCAGCCGTTGAGCGGCCGGTCCTTGGAGTTCACGAAGATGTAGCCGAGCTCGGGATCGTAGGCGGTGCCGTTCCAGTTCAC
>JAAXGX010000047.1 GCA_012271165.1 Vicinamibacteraceae bacterium
CGTTCGGGCCTTCGCCGGCGAGCCGGCTACTCGAGCGGTTCATGCGCTGCGGATGTCTCGCCACAGCGCTGCTTGCACGTAGCGTGACAGATGCCCGACGTTCGTCGTGGCGACGATGCCGTCCGCTGATGCCATGGTCGCGACTTGTGCCGCGAGGATGACGTCGCCATCGAGTGCCCTGTCGTCGGCGGTAGGTCGACCCCGTTGACGAGCGTCTGCCCAGAAAGCTGCCGCCTGCCGTATGGCGGCGGTGGTGAGCGGCAGGTATTATTCGACAATCTCGGCGAGTGCATCGAGCCGTCGGAGTCCCTGCTCGCGGCGGCCTCGCAACAGCTCGCGTCGTACTTCGTAGTCGGCGATCTCGGGCAAAACGACGCGCGAGCCGGCCGCGACTAGTCCCTGAAGCCACTGGGCGCACGCCAAGCTCTCTGGCGACCGCTTCGGGTTCGTCACCAAACCCAGCGGTCCAGCGTCAAGCGCGACCACCAGACTCACCAGGTGACGCCCTTGTGCCCGGTCGGGAACAACGGACGGCCGGACAGACGGTCTTCGTCGAGGGCGCGAACGAGGTGTTCGCCGGTCTCTCGCTGCTCGCCCGCGTCATCCTCCCCGTCGATCCAGGACTGAAGGAGAGACACGAGGTCCGATGCTTGGCCGTCGCACGGGAGGTGTCGATCGAGCAACTGCAGCGTGTACGCATCGGCAGAGACGCCGTGGTGTTGAGCTGCCCGTTGCAGGCGGTGTCCGAGTTCCGGCGTCAAGTTCAGCGTCACGTTCATTCCGAGCCACCTCTCGCCACCACTGTAGCTCCATGCGACCTGCGCAGTCGACCCGAGCAGATCGGCCTCAGTGGGGAGGCGCACCCGAGGGTGAGCTTCTGCCGGCCGGTACTGCCAGCGGTACTGCCAGCCGTTTCTGCTACTGCCAGCCGTTTCCTGACGGTTTCTGACGGTTTCTGATCGCGAAGTTCCCAATAAAACCGGGGTTTATTGGGGTTTAGGCATTTACGGGATCGGTTCCGGAGGCCGACGCTCTATCCAGCTGAGCTACGGGCGCTGGGTGGAGAAGAGCGATTCTAGCATGCGCGGCCACGTGCCGGCCGGCGCCGTCCGCCGCTGACGATTCCAGGGAACACACCGGCTGTTCTCCACGTATCTCTACGTGTCACGGATTCGTCCGCCCATGCCGGCGTGCGCCCAGGAGGAGAGGCATGCTTCGTTCATCGATGATCGCCGGAGATGGTGAGCGTCCAACTGCCGCCGACATCGGCCTGCGCGAGGGCGAGCAGGCCAACCAACCCGACTGCGACGACGCCTCGTAGGACATGGTGATGCGGTCGCCGTCGACGGTCCCCTCGAGGGGAGACTCGCCGGCATGACCGGTGAGCGTCGCGCCCGTCCTGCTCGAGCGTCAACGGCACCTCGTTGTTCATCCCCAGGGGATCGGAGAGTGACGGCGGCGGCGAGGTGGCGCGCCCGGAGGGATTTGAACCCCCGACCTACGGGTTCGAAGCCCGGCGCTCTATCCAGCTGAGCTACGGGCGCGCATCGTCGTTTCCCATCTTAGGCCGAACCCTCCGCGTCCCGCAACGGGCGTCCACCCGTCGCGCGGCCGCCCCACGACCGCCCCACGACCGCCGGCCGCGGCCGGCCCTCACAGCCCGGCCTGCGCCTTGACGTAGCGGGCCACCTGCTCGTGCGTGGCAAACCAGACGTCGCCGCGCGCCTTGACGTGCTCGATCAGCTCCTCGAGGATGACCATGCGCGAGCGGTGGCCGATGATGTGCGGGTGCGTCGTGAGCAGGAACATGGTGCCCTCCTCGTACGCCTTGTCGAACTCGTCGATGTAGACCTGCAGCAGCTCGCGCGGCGGCGTGTAGCTGGCGCCGCGGGGGTTCAGCAGGGGCGCGTCGTCGAGGATCCACTCCACCGGCAGCTCGACGATGCCGGTTGGCTCGCCGTGCTGGAGCAGCTCGTAGGGCCGGTCGTCGGCCATGAGCGAGCTGTCGTACAGGAACCCGAGCCCCCTGATGATGTCGAGCGTGTTGGGGCTGAAGTCCCACGACGGGGCGCGGTAGCCGACGGGCCGGCGTCCGGTGGCCTCCTCCAGGTAGTCGGTCGCGCGGCGGACGAACTCGCGCTCGGTCTCCGCGTCGAGGGCGCTGTTCAGCTCGTGGATCCAGCCGTGCACGCCGAACTCGTGCCGGCCCGAGGCCTGGATGACCTCGACCATCTCCGGGTGCAGCACGAGGCTCATCGCCGGAATGAAGAACGACGCGGGGATCGCGTGGCGGTCCATGAGGTCGACGACGCGCTGCAGGCCAACCCGCGCCCCGTACTCGCCCTGCGACAGCGCGCCGATGGACGGCGCTGCGTTGCGCACGATGGTGGTGGTGTGGTTGTCGACGTCGAACGAGATCATGACCGCGACCCGGGCGCCGTGCGGCCAGGCGGCGGGCTGCAGGCTGCGGCCGGCGGTTACGCGGCCGGCGATGGCCCGCACCTCGTCGACGTCCAGGTGCAGTCCGGGCTGGCGCGACTGGGCGCCGGCCCCGCCGGCCAGCAGGCCCACGGCGAGCAGCCCGACGGCGCCGGCGGCGGCTGTTCTTGCAATGTGCGTCCAGGTCATGGTCGTTGCTCCTCGCCCTCAGGCTGGTGGTACAGGCCCACGTCGTCGAACCACAGCGTGCCCGCCGTGCCGGCCGGCACGGAATCGACGTCGACGATGAAGATGACGGCCTCGATTTCGTCGAGGTCGAGACGGCCGTCGGTCGCGGGATCCCGCGACCGCAGGCGGCGGAACGGGACGGTCTGCTGTTGCCACCCGGGGGTCGCCTTCAGCGAGGCCGACCACCACTCGCTGCCCTCGGCCGACCGCGGATTGCGGTCGCGGAGCTGGACCCACAGGCGGTATTCGCCGTCGGCCCGCACGGACAGCGCAAGCCCCGCGTAGCTCGACAGGTCCCGCGGCGCAAGGCTCGTGAGCGCGACGTACGGCGACGGAGTGGCGCGCGTGCGCGCGCCGAGCCGGTAGGCGACCCGCGCGGCCGCACCGTCCGCGCCGGCGCCGCGCGGCTCGATCGACACGGCGATCGACGACGCGGGATCGGACGCCGCCGCGAAGATCGATCCGTTCTCGAACCTGTCCAGGTACGCGGCAGCGGCGACGGCCGGCGGGGGCGGCGCCAGCGCGGCGCGCGCCCGGCGCCGGCGGCTCTCCGCTTCGTCGAACACGTAGATCGGGTTCGACAGGATCCAGGGCACGTCCCACCCGGGCAGGCTCACCTCGACCCGGTAGACGCCGCTGCCCGCCGCCGCGGCCTCGACCGCGCCGCTCCCGGCCGCCACGACGGCGCCGTCCTTCAGCAGGTTGAACCGTGCGCGTGCGCCCCCCACGCCGCCCGCGCGCAGCGTGAGGGCTGGATGCGGCGGGACGGTGTCGCCCATCGTCCACGTGCGCCCGCCGCGCTCGGCGGCGAAGACGAAGCCGCTGGCCGGGGCGATTGCGTCGATACCGACGAACAGGCGTCCGCGGGCCAGGGCGTCCACGATCGCCCCGCTGTCGCGGGCGGCGTCGCCGGTCAGGGGGGTATCCAGCAGCACGTGGTTCCGGACCACACCGAAAACGGACTCGTAGGACGGCAGGCGCGTGTGCGCGTCGGCCCCGGCGATGCCCGCGGCGTGGCGCCGGCTCAGGAGCTCGTCCCACAGCGCCAGGGCGGCCGGCCTCGTCAGCAGTCTCGCGAGCGCGCGCTCGCTTCGCAGCGGGTAGACGAACAGGCTGGAGAGCAGGTTCAGGCGCGGCGCCGAGCGCCACTGCGTGTCGCCGTTGAGCACCTCGAGGCCCCACCCGCCGGGCAGCGCTCGCGCCTTCCAGCGGAGGTCCTCCCGCGGGCTGGTCGGGTGCGCGACCACCGCCGTCCCGCCCAGCTCCGCGACGTCCCGCAGCGCGTCGGCTGCGGTGGGCGGGAAGCGATAGCCGGGCTCGTCGAGGCCGAGCGCGAGCAGGTGGCCGGCGTGCGTGGAGATCTCGGTGCCCACGAGCAGCAGCAGGTCGCCCGCGTAGCCCTCCGCGGGCTTGGCGCCGAACGTGTTGTGATCGGTCACGACGACGAAGTCCAGCCCGGCCCGGCGGGCCGCGGCCGTGACGTGCTGCACGCTGCCGGCGCCGTCGGAGTGCGTCGTGTGCACGTGGACCGCGCCGACGACCTCGGTCCGGACGCGGCGGGGCGGCGGCGGGTGGCCGGTGGCGGTGTCGAGGGGCCGGGCGGCCAGCGCCCAGGCGCCGAGCCCGACGGCGGCGGCCGCGGCGGCGAGCAGGGGCAGCCGGGCCCGGCGGGGTTTCCTCATGGCTCGGCCCCATCGTACAACGGGCCCGCGGCCGGCCGGCCGGCGGGATCACCTGGCCCGCCGGTCGTAGGCGAGCGCCGCCTCGAGCCGCGCCGGCTCCGAGGCGCGGAGCGCGGCCCACAGATCGCCCACCTGTTCGAGGCGGGTGAAGATGGACCGCACCGTGAAGTCGGCCGGGTCGAGGCCGCCCCGCGCGCCCTCGCGCACCTCCCGCCAGGTGAGCGGCGTGGACACGCCGGCGAACGCGCTCGCGCGGGCGCTGTAGGCGGCCGCCAGCGTCTTGCCGTAGATGTTCTGGAGATAGTCGATGTAGACGGCGCCCGCCCGGCGGCGCCGGACGCTGCGCTCGACGGTGGCGGCGTCCGGGTGCCTGCCGGCCACGATGGTGGCCACGATCTGGCAGAAGATCTGGCCGGCCTCGTAGGGCGTGTCCGGCGGCAGCGGGATGTGGATGTGGAGGCCGCTCGCGCCGGACGTCTTCGGGAAGCTGGGCGTGCCCAGCGTCTCGAGCTCGTCGTGCAACCAGCAGGCGACGTCGAGCACCCGCGCGAACGGCGTTCCGGGCGGCGGATCGAGGTCGAGGGCGACGTGGTCCGCCGCCGTGAGCGAGGGCAGGCGGGAGAACCAGGGATCCTGGGAGATGACGGCGAGCTGGGTCATGTAGGCCAGGGTCTGGAGCTGACCGCCGATCAGGTACGGCACCTCCGAGCCGGCGGTCTCCGCGTGCTCCGGCACGCTCGCCGCCCGGACGCCGTCGGGCAGCGTGTCCGGGGCCCGGTGC
The DNA here is from genome assembly GCA_012271165.1 of Vicinamibacteraceae bacterium. Lineage (GTDB taxonomy): Bacteria > Acidobacteriota > Vicinamibacteria > Vicinamibacterales > UBA8438 > JAAXGX01. The sequence continues at coordinate 5,131 of JAAXGX010000047.1, forward strand.
TGGTAGAACGACTTGCCCTGGATGCCGTTCGGGAACCGCTTCATGACGAGCGGCCGGTCGGTGACGACCGGCAGCAGGTACGGCGCGATGCGCAGCGCGAAGCGGAGCAGCTCGCCCTTGGTGATGCCCGGCTCGGGCCAGAACACCTTGTCGAGATTGCCGACCGGCACGCGCGCCCCGTCCGGCAGCACGAGCGCGCCCCGCGCCCGCCGCTGCTCGAGGTCCGCGACCGTGTCGAGCAGCCTCCCCAGCGCGGGGTCGGACGGCGGCGCCGGGCCGCCCGCGGCCGACTCGCCGTCGCGCAGGCGGAGGTAGACGGGGTGGCGCAGCAGGCCGTCGAAGGTCTGCTCCGTGAACCTGACCTCCGCGACCAGCACGGGCCGGACCCAGTGGCGCCCCCCGCTCGCAGCCGGCGTGTCCGCGAACGGCGGCCGGTCCGCGGCGAGCTCGGCCAGACGGGCCGCGATGCGCTCGAGGTCGGCCTGCGTGAAGCCCGAGCCTACCTGTCCCGCGAAGACGAGCGGCGGCGTCGGTGTCGCCGCCGACCGCGGGTCGGCGACGCCGGCCGGGTCGGGTTCGGGCCGGCGGCCCAGCAGGAGCGCCCCGAATCCCGAGCGCGCGCCCGCGGGATCGGTCCAGCCCCCGACGACGAACTCGGCCGTGCGCGTGAACTTGAGCTTGCGCCACGCGGCGTGGCGCCGGCCGGCCAGGTAGCGCGACTGCGGCTCCTTGGCGACGAGCCCCTCCCAGCCGCGGCGCTCTGCGCGCCGGCGCAGCCGGCTTCCGCCCCCGCTCGTGCTGGGGGCCACCCGCACGGTGCGCGACCCGGTGCGCCGCAGGCGCGCCTCGAGCCGCCGCCGCCGCTCCGTGAAGGCGCACGCGCGCAGGTCGTCCGCGCCGTCGCGGAGCAGGTCGAAGGCGATGAACGCCACCGGGACGGCCTGCGACGAGCGCCGCGCCGCCGCGCCGCGCCGCTGCAGGCGGCCCTGCAGGTGCTGGAAGCCGACCGGCGTGCCGCGTCCGTCGACGGCGACGATCTCACCGTCGATCAGCAGCGGCCCGTCGAGGCGCCGGGCGAACCGCGCGAGGGGCTCGGCCACGTCCGGGAACTCGCCGGTCTTGTCGTTGCCCTGGCGCGAGAAGATGCGCACGAGCGGCCCGTCCGGGCCGTCGGGATCCACCTGGACGAGCGCCCGGATGCCGTCGTACTTCGGCTCGAAGATCAGGTCGGGCCGCGCGAGGATGCGGTCGTGGGACGCCGCGTCGGCAGGCTCGGCGAGCATCGGACGCACGTCGGCGGGCGACTCGCGCCACGCGGTGGCGTGCGCCTCCCCGCGCCGGGATGGCGGCCGTCCAGGCAACTCGTCCCAGAATACACGGGGCCGGGGTGCGGAAGTCGCGGCTGGCGGCCGATACACTAGACAGGTCATGGCGGCACGCCCCACCTGGAAGGGTTTCCTGAAAGTGAGCCTCGTCACGGTGCCGGTGCGGGTCTTTCCGGCCACCAACACCGCGGCGTCGATCCACTTCAATCAGCTCCACGCGGAGTGCCAGTCGCGGATCCAGCAGCGGAAGTGGTGCCCGGTGTGTGACCGGCAGGTCGACAAGACCGAGATCGTGAAGGGCTTCGAGTTCGAGAAGGGACGCTACGTCGTGATGGAGGAGGAGGACATCGCCAAGGCGCGGCCCGAGTCCACGCGCATCATCAACCTCCTGCGCTTCGCGGAGATGGAGTCGATCGACCCCATCTACGTCGAGCGGCCCTACTACCTGGCGCCCGACGGCAAGGTGGCCGCCGAGGCGTTCGGGGTGTTGCGCGAGGCGCTGCGCGGCAAGGCCGGCATCGGCAAGCTGGCCCTCTCGGGGCGGGAGAACATCGTCGCGGTGCAGCCGCGCGACCGCGGTCTCGCGATGTTCACCCTGCGGCCTGCGGAGGAGGTGCGTCGGATGTCGGCCATCGAGGAGCTCGACCAGATTCCCGAGGAGGCGAGCGCGGCCGAGGTGCAGCTCGCGCGGCAGGTCATCGCGAACTTCGAGGGCGGCCTCGACCTCACCGAGTTCACGGACGAGTACCAGGCGGAGCTGCGGCGGATCATCGACGCCAAGGTCGCCGGTGAGCAGGTCGTGGTGGCAGAGGACGAGGCGCCGGCCAAGGTGATCGATCTCATGGAGGCGCTGCGGAAGAGCCTCGACTCGGTGGGCAAGAGGAAGAAGAAGCCGGCCAAGGCGCCGGCCGGCGCGAAGCGCGGCGGCCGGGCGGCCCCGCGGCGCAGCCGACGCGCGTGACCGCCGCTCCGCGCTCCCTCAGGGTCGGTGCAGGTCGAAGGCTGCCATCTGGCGGGCGTTGCGCACCAGCAGCCGCCCCTCGGCAAGCGCCGGCACGTTCCACGTCTTGCCCGTGATGGCGGCCGAGCGCGCCACCTCCTCGTGGCCCGCGGGCGTCGCCCGCACGAGCACGAGGTCGCCCCGCTCGGTGAGGATCACCAGATGGCCGTCGGCCAGCAGGAGCTGGCCGTAGCCGTAGCGCCCGCCCTTCCACTGCAGCTCGCCGGTCGCCGCGTCGATGCAGGCCAGGATGGACTCGTCGAATCCGTAGATGTAGCCCTCGTGCAGGACGGCGCTGCTGAAGCGGTTCTTCATGCGGTGGTTGCGCCAGATCTCGCGGGCGGCGAGCAGTAGGCCCTCGCGCGCCACCTCGATCACGGCCGCGCCGTGGCCGTAGCCTGCCGAGAGAAAGACGCGATCGCCGCCGAGCACGATCGGCTGCGCCATGCTGGGCACGGTCGGCGTCACCCACGCGTAGTCCCACAGCAGGGTCCCGTCGTCGACGCGCAGGCCGACCGCGCGTTCCGCGGTCACCGTCAGGATCTGCCGCACGCCGGCCAGCGTCACGGTCATCGGCGACGTATAGGCCTGGACGTCGTCGAGCGCGTGCCACGCGACGTTGCCCGTGGCCCGCTTGTACGCCGCGACCGACCAGCCGCCGGCGCCGCCGGGCTGCACGACCACGAGATCGTCGACGACGAGCGGCGAGGCCGACATCGCCCAGGTCAGGTTGTCCGCGCCCGCGTCGCGCAGAATGTCCCGCTCCCAGAGCACGTCGCCCGTGGCGGCGTCGAGCGCCCCCAGGCGGCCGGTCGCGCCCAGCGCGTAGACGCGGCCCGCATGCCAGGTGGGCGTTGCCCGCGGCCCGGGGCCGCCCATGGCCTCGGTGAAGCGCGCGTCCCAGCCGTGGGTCCAGAGCTCGCGGCCGGTGGCGGCGTCGTAGGCGACGACCACTTCCTGCTGCCGGCGCTGCTCGATGGTGAACGCGCGTCCCTCGGCGACGACGAACGAGGCGTACCCGCCGCCGATCGGCTGCGACCAGAGCGGCTCGAGCCCGGACGCCGGCCAGCTCGTCAGAACCGGGGTCTGCGTGTACCGGCCGTCCCGGTGGGGACCCCGGAAGTCGGTCCAGTAGACGTCGGCGCGGGGCGCCGGATCGGCGGCGCCGGCGGGTGCTGCCGCCACGGGCCGCGGGCCGGCGGGCAGCAACCGCGAGTAGTGCTGGGAGCGGTTCAGCTCGAGCGCGTCGAAGTGCTCCTCCGCGTCGCCGAACGACACGATGGGAATCAGACCGCTGCCCGCCAGCTCGAGGCGGAGATCCGCGAACACGACGAGGAGACCGGCCGCGAAGACGACCAGCGCGACCGCCGCGGCGAGCGCCGTCAGTATCAGTTTCACTTGGCCACTCCATCCCGCGCCTTCGCGTTGAGGCACGCGAAGAAGCGGTCCATCATCAGCTTCGAGACGCTGCCGAGCAGCCGCTGGCCGACCCGGGCGATGGTGCCGCCCACGTGCGCCTTGCCGGCCACCGCGACGCTCGTCCGATCGCCGCCGTCGGTCTCCGCCAGCGTGACCGATGCCGACCCGCTGAGGAAGCCGGGCTTGCCCTTGCCCTCGACCACGAGGGTGTAGCTGGCCGGCTCCTGCTTCTCCGCTATCCGCACGGTCCCCTGATAGCGGCCGGTGATGGCGGCGATGCCGATCGTCAGCGTCGCCTGGTAGGTGTCCGGGCCGGTCGGCTCCATCGATTCGCAGCCGGGCAGGCAGCCGGCAATCACCTCCGGATCGATCAGCAGATCCCAGACCCGCTGGCGGGGAGCGTCGAAGAGGTACGTCGCAGAGACTTCCATCAGGGAAAGGATACAGAGATCCGCAAGGCGCGCACGGCGCGCCTCGGCGGGAGCGGCGCGGGGCTGTGGGGTCCCCGCAAGCGGACGCCGGGGGTTCGGGGCGCAGCCCCGTTTGATTGACGCCTCCCGGGGGTCACCCGGCGGCATCCGCCGCCGGCGGCGCGACTGCCTGCCGCCGCGCGGGCCGGCGCGCGGGCAGGCTGTTCAGGTGCCGGGCGAGCGCCGCCAGGCTCGCCAGGTTGTGGACCGGGAGGAAGTCGTCGATGGCCGGCAGCGCGGCCTGCATGCCGCGCGTGAGCGGCAGGTAGTCGGGCGATCCGAGCAGCGGGTTGAGCCAGACGAGCCGCTGGCACGAGCGCTGCAGGCGCGCCATCTCGGCTCGCAGCACCGCTGGCTCGCCGCGGTCCCAGCCGTCGGAGATCAGGAGCACGATCGGGCCCTGGCCGCGAACGCGCCGCGCCCACTCGACGTTGAAGGTCCGCAGCGCGGCGCCGATGCGGGTGCCTCCGCCGAAGTCGTCGATCTTGCGCGGCAGCGTGGGCACCACGGCGTCCGCGGCGCGCGCCGCGAGCTCGTGCGTGATGCGGGTCAGGCGCGTCGCGAAGGCGAACGACTCGACCCGGCCCAGCCGTCCGCCGCCCGTGAGCGCATGGACGAAGTGGAGCAGCATCCGGCTGTAGCGCTCCATCGAGCCGCTCACGTCGCACAGCAGGATGAGCGGCCGCCGCCGCGTCTTCCGCCGTCGCGCCGGCAGGTCGATCAGCTCGCCGCCGTAACGCATGTTCGCGCGCACCGCGCGTCGCAGGTCGAGCGCGGGACCCCGCCCGGCGGTCCAGCGCTTCGACTGCCGCTCGCCGAGCTCCCAGTCGAGCTCGGCCATCATCTGCTCGGCGGCGGACACCTCCTCGGCCGTGAAGTGCTCGAAGTCCTTGGCGTAGAGCGCCTCGCGGTCGCTGTAGCTCAGGACCGCCATCCGCTCCACGCGGTAGCCGGGCTGGCGGCCGTCGTCGCCGCCCTCCCCGTCGGTTTCCGGGGGCGCCTCGGACTCGTACTCCGGCGCGCCGGAGCGGCGCGTCTCGCCCATCGCGCTGAGGTCCGTCGCCGTCCAGTCGCCGTGCGGCCGGCGCCAGAAGACGCGGAAGGCTTCGTCGAACAGCGCCAGATCGTCGACGCGGTGCACCAGCAGGCTCCGCAGCGTGTGGTAGAAGTCCGAGCGCCGCCCCACGTCGACGTGCGCCAGCGCGGCCGCGACGTCCCGCGTCCGGCCCGCCTGCACGTCGAGGCCCAGCCGGTGGAGCAGCCGCGTGAAGTGGATCAGGTTATGGAGCAGATAGGACATCCAGCCGATCAGCCGCGCGCGGGGGGCGCCGGTCCGGACGTGCGCGCGCCCGGCGCCCTGGCGCGGTTCAGCATGTCCTGGATGCGGTCGCCGCGCAGGTTCTGCATGTCCTCCTGCGTCTTGAGGACGATGCCGAGGGTGCGCTCGATCGTCGCGGCGTCGAGCTCCCGCTTGTCGAGCGCGACGAGCGCCGCCACCCAGTCGAGCGTCTCCGACACGCCGGTCACCTTGTACAGCTCCGCCCGGCGCAACTCCTGCACGAAGCCGGTGACCTGCGCGGCGAGCGTCGCGGGCGCATCGGGCACCCGGGTCGTGATGATCTCCAGCTCCTTCTCGAAGCCGGGATAGTCGATCCAGGCGTAGACGCAGCGACGCTTGAGGGCGTCGTGCAGCTCGCGCGTCCGATTCGAGGTGATCACGACGACCGGCGGCGACGACGCCCGGATGGTGCCGAGCTCCGGAATCGTGATCTGGAAGTCGGAGAGCAGCTCCAGCAGGTAGCCCTCGAACTCCTCGTCCGCCCGGTCGAGCTCGTCAATGAGCAGCACCGGCGGGCGCGGGCGGCCGTCCCGCAAGGCCTGCAGCAGCGGCCTCTCGATGAGGAAGTCGGGACCGAACAGCTCCCCGGCGCGCGCGTGCCGGTCGCCCGCCGGGCCGCCCTCGGCCTCGGCGAGGCGGATCTCGATGAGCTGCCGCGCGTAGTTCCATTCGTACACGGCGTGGTTGACGTCGAGTCCCTCGTAGCACTGCAGCCGAATCAGGTCGGCGCCGAGCGCCGCCGAGAGCACCTTGGCCACCTCGGTCTTGCCGACCCCCGCCTCGCCCTCCAGCAGCAGCGGGCGCGCGAGCTTCAGCGCGAGGTAGACGGACGTCGCGAGGCCGTCGTCGGCGATGTAGCGCTGCTCGGCGAGCAGGCGCCTGAGCTCCTCGATGGATGCGGGTGTCGATGCAGACATGATCACTGGGACGGTGCATGATATCAGTGGATCCACGGGTGCAGGCGCGTCTCGGACCGATCATCGAAGCGGGGGAGGCGGCGACCTGCGCAATCATCGATCTCGAGGTGTTCTACTCGACGCGCAATCGGTCCGACCACGCGCGCACGCGGACCCGTCGACAGCTCGCCTACCGGCACGTGGCGTTGACAGAGGCAATCTTCGGGCGGGCCGTCGAGGTCCAGGGACTGCTGGCCGGCCGCGGGCGCCATCGCCTGCCGAGGCGCGCCGTGCGGAGCCCGCACCGTTGTCCGGGGCAGACTCCTAACCGACCCGGCTGGCAGCGGCCGCGAGGGCGCGGCGGACGTAGACCGGCGCGACCGCCTTGCGGTACTCGCCCGACGCGAAGACGTCGCCGAGCAGGTCGTCGCCGAGATCGCCCCCGACCGCCGCGGCCGCCTCCGCGAACGTCTCGTCGGACAGCGGCTTGCCGGCCAGCGCCTGCTCGACCGCGCCGCAACGCGCCGGCGCGGGCACCAGCCCGCCGATGGCGACGGACGCGTTGGAGCAGACCGTCTCACGGCTCGCGCCCGGCGTGAGGACGGTCCGCCAGCCGCCGCCTGTGCCGCTGGTCAGGGAAGCAGCCACGCCAATGACCGCGTAGCGCGAGGCCGGGTGCGGGAACTTGACGTAGGCCGAGCCCTGGGACTGTCCGGCGGTCGGGATGCGGATGGCCGTCAACAGGTCGTCCGCCGCGAGCGCCGTCGTCATCACGCCCTGGAAGAAGCCGTCGATGCCGACCGGCCGTTCACCGTGCGGGCCGGCGATGTCCAGCGTCGCGCCGAGCGCCTGTAGCACCGTGGGGAGATCGGATGCCGGGTCGGCGTGCGCGATGTTGCCGCCGATGGTGCCGCGGTTGCGCACGGCGGGGTCCCCGATCTGACCGGCCGCCTCGGCCAGCGCCCGGGCATGCCGCTGGACGTCGGCGGAGGCGGCGATCTCCGCATGGGTCGTCAGCGCCCCGATCCGCAGCGTGCCGCCGTCGACGGAGATGCCGCGCAACTCGGCGATGCGTCCGATGTCGATGACGGCCGCCGGCGCGGAGAGTCGGAGCTTGAGCAGCGGGATCAGGCTGTGCCCGCCGGCGAGCAGCTTGGCGCCCGGATGCTCGGCGAGCAGCCGGCCGGCCGCGGCCACCGAGTCCGCCCGGTAGTAGTCAAAGTCGGCAGCAAACATGAGTCAGCTCCCCTTCGCTTCCTGGATGGCGCGCCAGACCCGCTCGGGCGTGAACGGCATGTCGACCCGCGTCACGCCCAGGGGCCTGAGCGCGTCCATCACGGCGTTGTAGACGGCGGCGGTCGAGGCGATGGTGCCTGCCTCGCCGATGCCCTTCACGCCGAGCGGATGGTGCGGCGACGGCGTCACCGTCGAGATGACGTCGATCGGCGGCAGGCCGTCGGCGCGCGGCAGGGCGTAGTCGAGCAGCGATCCGGTGACGAGCTGCCCGCTCTCGTCGTAGGCCGCGCCCTCCCAGAGCGCCTGGCCGATGCCCTGCACGACGCCGCCGTGCACCTGGCCCTCGACGATGACCGGGTTGATCTGCGGCCCGCAGTCGTCGAGCGCCGTGTAGCCGGTCAGCTCGACGTGCCCGGTGGCTGCGTCCACCTCGACGACCGCGAGGTGGGCGCCGTAGGGGAAGACGAAGTTCGGCGGATCGTAGAAGGTCGACGCTTCGAGGCCGGCCTCCATGCCCTCGGGCAGGTCCCACGCGACGTTCGCCATCAGGGCGACGTCCTGGATGGTCTTCGCCTTGTCGGGCGATCCCTTGACGAAGAACCTGCCGTCCTCGTACTCCATGTCCTCGACGGACGCTTCGAGCAGGTGCGCCGCCAGCACCTTCGCCTTGTCGCGGATCTTGCGCACCGCCACCGCGAGCGCCGCTCCGCCGACCGCGGTGGTCCGGCTGCCGTAGGTGCCCCAGCCCATCGGGGTCGCGTCGGTGTCGCCATGGACGATCTTCACGTCGCCCGCGTCGACGCCGATCTCGCTGGCGACGATCTGGGCGAAGGTCGTCTCCTCGCCCTGGCCGTGCGGCGACGCGCCGATGAAGACGTGGACCTTGCCGGTGGGGTGGACGCGCACGATGGCGCTCTCCCACAGGCCGCCCTGGAAGCCGATGGCGCCGGCCACCTGCGACGGTCCGAGTCCGCAGATCTCGACGTAGGACGAGAGGCCCAGGCCGAGGTACCTGCCGTTCGCGGGACCCGCCTTCTGCTTCTCGCGCAACGCCTGGTAGCCGGTGTGCTCGAGCAGCTTCGCGAGCGCGCCGGGGTAGTCGCCGCTGTCGTAGTTGAGCGTCGTGACCACCTCGTGGCCGTTGTCGAACTTCGGGATGAAGTTCCTGCGGCGCACGTCGGCCGGGTCCAGATCCAGCTTGTGCGCGAGCATGTCGATGAGCCGCTCGAGCATGAACGTCGCTTCCGGCCGGCCGGCGCCGCGATACGCCTCCACCGGAACGCCGTTGGTGTAGACGCCGTAGACGTCCTCCTTGAGCGCCGGGATGTCGTAGCAGCCCGACAGCATCAGCCCGTGCAGGATGGTCGGGATGCCGGGGGCGGCCGTCGACAGGTAGGCGCCCATGCCCGCGCGGACGGTGCACCGCAGGCCGGTGATCTTGCCGTCCTTCGTGGCCGCCAGCTCGACGTCCTGAACGTGGTCGCGGCCGTGCGTCGTGGCCTGGTAGTTCTCGCTGCGGGTTTCGGTCCACCTGATCGGGCGCCCCAGCATCTTCGAGCAGAAGACCGTGACGAAGTCCGCGGGGTACGCGGCAATCTTGCTCCCGAAGCCGCCGCCCACCTCGGGGGCGATGACGCGCAGCTTGTCCTCCGGCACGCCGGTGACGACCGAGCACAGGAAGCGGACGATGTGCGGGTTCTGGGTCGTGTTCCAGAGCGTCAGCTCGCCGCTGGCGCGGTTGTACTGGGCCACCGCCCCGCGCGTCTCCATCGCGTTCGGGATGAGCCGCTGCTGGAGGATGCGCTCCTTGATGACGACGCCGTCGGCCTCGGCGGCGGCGAACGCCGCGTCGACGTCGCCGCCGGCCACCGTCCAGTGGAACGCCTGGTTCCCCTCGATGGCGTCCCCGTTGAGGTCCTTGGCGTGGAGCTGCGGCGCGTCCGCCCCGGCCGCCTGCTCGGGGTCGGTGACGGCGGGGAGCGGCTCGTAGTCGACCTCGATCAGCTCGACGGCGTCGTGCGCCTGGTGCAGCCGCTCGGCCACGACCACCGCCACGATGTCGCCGGTGTAGCGGACGACGTCCTTGGCGATGCACGGATAGGGCGCGATCTTCAGGCCGGCGTCGGGCAGCAGCCAGGCGCACGGCATCGGCTGCAGGGCGCCCTCGGTGTCGGTGCCGGTGTAGACGGCGACCACGCCGGGCGCCGCGGCGGCCGCGCTGGTGTCGATGCGCGTGATGCGGGCGTGCGCGTGGCTGCTCCGGAGCATCGCGGCATGCGCCATGCCGGGCAGCCTGATGTCGGCGGTGTACGTGGCGCTGCCCGTGATCAGGCGCGGATCCTCGCGGCGGCGGATTCCGGAGCCGAAGATTCTGGTGCTCATCGCTGTGTCTCCGTTACTTGCGGTCCGCCGCCGCGCCCGCGGCGTCCTGCACGGCGCGCACGATGTTCTGGTAGCCGGTGCAGCGGCACAGGTTGCCCTCGAGCCCGTGGCGAATCTCGGCCTCGCTGGGCGACGCGTTCGTCCGCAGCAGCTCGTGGGCGGCCAGGATCATCCCGGGCGTGCAGAAGCCGCACTGCAGGCCGTGCTTGTTCCAGAAGCTCTCCTGGAGCGGATGCAGCTGCTCGCCGTCCGCCAGCCCCTCGATCGTCGTGACCTCGGCCCCGTCGGCCTGCACCGCCAGGGTGGTGCAGGACTTGGCCGCCACGCCGTCGATGAGCACGGTGCAGGCGCCGCACTGGCTCGTGTCGCAGCCGATCTTCGTGCCGGTCTGCTCGGCAAGGACCCGGATGAAGTGGACCAGCAGCAGTCGGGGCTCGACCTCGTGTTCGTGCCGGCGGCCGTTGACCGTGATGCTGACGGGGACTTTCACACGTCACCTCCAAGGGACCGGATTATATCGCCCGGCAGGGAATGCCCGCCACTGCGGAATCCTGCTATCCGCCGCGGTAGCGATCGGCCAGGTCCTGCTTCGTTTCGGCGCCGAGCAGATCGTTAAACCGGTCGAACTCGAACAGACCGTCCTGCTGCCCCGCGCTGCTCCCCTCGGCCTGCAGCCGGCCGTAGGCCGTCTCCAGCGCGCGGGCGGCGGCGAGCAGGCCGGTCAGGGGGTACAGAATCAACTGGAAGCCGAGCGCCGCCAGCTCGTCCCGCGACCGCAGCGGCGTCCGGCCCCGCTCGACCATGTTGGCCACGGTCGGCCGCGGGGCCCGCCGGCCGACGGCCGCCAGCTCCTCCGGCGACCGCGGCGCCTCGACGAACGTGGCGTCCGCGCCGGCCCCCCGCGCAGCTTCCGCCCGGCCCAGCGCTTCGTCGAGGCCGCCGTCGGCGATGGCGTCCGTGCGGGCCACGATGAAGAAGTCGCGGTCGCGCCGGGCGTCGACGGCGGCGCGGATCCTGGCGAGGTACTCGGCGCGCGCGACCACCCGTTTCCCGCGCATGTGCCCGCATCGTTTCGGCCACTGCTGGTCCTCGAGGAAGCAGCCGGCGGCGCCGGCCGCGATCAGCTCGTCGACCGTCCGCACCACGTTCAGGGGATTGCCGTAGCCGGTGTCGGCGTCCACGATGATCGGGATGTCGACGCTGCGGCAGATGCAGCGGGCGCGCTCGACGACCTCCGTCTGCGTCAGCAGCCCCAGGTCCGGCTCGCCGATGTGCGTCGCCGACACGGCGTAGCCCGAGACGAACGCGAGCTCGAACCCGGCGCGCTCCGCCAGCTTTGCCGAGAGCGTGTCGTAGACGCCCGGAAAGACGGCTGTTCCGGCTCGCTGCAGAACGGCGTGCACGCGTGTGGGCATGACCTGGCCCGCCAATCGTCGCCTGCGGCTCCGGTTGGCGCCCAACCAAGCCTACAGGAGTCCGCGCCGTTCTACGGCGCAGGCTCCTGCTCCGCTTCCGTCAGGGCCGCCGCGAACGGCGCCAGATCGCCGGCGACCGCGGGATGCGGCGTCAGGCCGAGCAGGTGGGCGACGAGCGGATAGACGTCGACCGCCTCCACCGGCGGGAGCGTGACGCCCGCCCCGATGCCCGGGCCGGCCGCCAGGAAGATGCCGTGCATCTCCGGCAGGTGCGGGTCCCAGCCGTGCATGCCGGGGCGCAGCAGCAGGCGCACCCGCTCGACGACGCGCCGGAAGCCCACCAGCCCGAGCCCGTCCGGAATGACCAGGATGTCGCCTATGCGCGGGGTGCCGCGGACATGCAGTCGCGCGGGGATCTCCTCGCGCAGGTGGGCCCGGGCATGCGTCAGGCCCGCGTTCAGCGCGTCGCGCAGCGCCCGGCTGCGCGCCGGCTCGCCGACGTGCACGCTCATCGCCGGGCCGGCGGCCACGAGCCGCACGCCGCGGAGGTCGGCGACGTCCGGGAGCACCGTCAGTCGATCCGGATCGGGCGCGGCCATCCCATGGTCGGACACGACGACCAGCGCGACGCGGCCCGCGTGCGGCAGCGCGTCGACGCCGTCCAGCAGGCGGCCGAGCAGCCGGTCGGCCGCCTCGACGCTCCGGCGCATGCCCGCGGCGTCGGGGCCGAGGTTGTGGCCCGCGCTGTCGACCAGCGAGAAGTAGAGCGTGATCAGGTGCGGGCGCTCGCCTTCCGGCAGGGCGAGCCACGCGAGCACCTGCGCTATCCGTTCGGGGTTCGGGACGCTGCCGTCGTAGGGGCGCCAGTGGCTCGGCCGGACGCCGCCGATGTCCGCTTCCGTCCCGGGGAAGAAGAACGCCGCGGTCACCATGCCCTGCAGCTCGGCGGTGACCCAGATGGGCTCGCCGCCCCACCACGAGCCGTCCGCCGCGTCGTCGTCGCGAAAGTCGAACTCGTCGTCGCGTGCGGGATCGTAGAAACGGTTGCCGACGATGCCGTGCGCCTCCGGGTAGAGGCCGGTCGCGAGGGAGTAGTGCCCCGGAAAGGTCACCGAGGGAAAGACCGTGACGAGCCCTTCCGCGCGCGCGCCGCGAGCTGCCAGACGCGCGAAGTGCGGCGTGCCGAAGCGGTGGAGGTAGTCGGGCCGGAAGCCGTCGAACGACACGAGCACGACGTACGGGCGGGCGCGGACGGCCGGGTCGTTGACCCCGCCCGAGCCGCCGGCCGCGCGGACGGTCGCGGCCGGCGCGGGCGACGCCGGCTCCGGCGTCGCGCCGCAGGCCGCTAGCAGCGCCGTCAGGATTCCGGCGGCCAGGCGGGTTGGTTGGGCGGCAATCGGAGCTGAAGGCGACGATTTCCGGGCCGGCGCGGCGGCGCGCGGCGTCATTCGTCGTCCGGGTCGACCGGGGCGCTCCGGCCGCGCAGATCGAGGGCGAGAACGTTCTGCCGGTCGCGGAGGTACAGGACGTTGCCCACCAGCGTCGGCGGGGTCCACGCGTTCGCCGTCAGCACGGCCGCGCGCGCGTGCACGTCGAGCCCCTCGCCGCTGACCGACGCCAGGGCGAGCTCCCCGTCCTCGTCGACGATGACGAGCCTGCTGCCGGCCTGCACGAGCTGGGCGCGGGCGAAGCTCCGCTCCCGCCACACCTCCCGGCCGGTCGCGGCGTCGAGCGCGGCCACGAACGCCGGTCCGAAGTCGCCCGTGCTCCCGATGACCAGCCCGTCGATACGCAGCGCGTTGCCGAAGTGCAGCCGCATCCGGTTGTTGAACCACACTTCTTCGGGCGTGGTCCGGTCGTCCACTCGCGACAGGCGGATCAGCCGGCTGCCGCCGTCGTAGCCGGACGACAGGAACAGGGCGTTGTCGTCGCCCCAGACGGGCATGCTGATGTTGAGACCGAGTTCGTTCGGATGCGGATGACTCCACAGGCGCCGTCCGCTGCGCGGATCGAGCCCTACCAGCTCCTGCTGGCCGAGCACCGCGAGCTGGTCCTGCCCGTCCACGTCGATCAGCACCGGCGAGCCGGGCGCCAGGTCGAAGGCGGGGCTGCGCCAGACCGTCGCCCCGGTTTCCCGCTCGAGCGCCACCACCCCGCCGCCGCTGCCGCCCAGCGGCAGAATGACGGTGCGGCCGTACGCGATCGGGCTCGACGCGAACGCGTTGTACACGCCCACGTCGAACGCCTCGACGAGGTCGTGCGCCCAGCGCAGCTCGCCCGTCCGCTTGTCGAGAGCGTGAAAGCGGCCGTCGACACCGACTGCGAAGACGGTGTCGCCGGCGATCAGCGGGGTGGAGTAGGGCCCCGGACCGGCGGAGTTCAGCCAGACATCGAAGTACCCGTTGTGGAGCAGCGGCGCGTGGTAGGCGTGCCGCCAGCGCGTGGCCCCGTTGGCCGCGTCCAGCGCGACGACCACCTCGTCGTCGTCCTCGCGGTACATCGTGACCAGGAGATCGCCGTCGGCGACGATTGACGAGTAGCCTTCTCCCAGCGGCCGGCTCCAGAGACGGGCCGGTCCGCGCTCGCCCCACGCGGTCGCGGGCGGGGCGGAGTCGACCCGGAAGTTGCGGTGCGGGCCCCCGAGCTGGCGCCAGCCGTCCGCCTCCTGCCCGGCCCCGGCCGTGCCTGCGGGCCAGGCGCCGAGCAGCAGCGCGACGGCCAGGAGCAGCACGCGCCGCCGCGTCGTCCGCGACTCATTCGGCATCGGTTTCATGGGGAGCGGCGCTTCAGGACCGGCCGGATGGGGTGAGTGAGGGGACTCGAACCCCCAACCTCCGGAGCCACAGTCCGGCGCTCCACCATTGAGCTACACTCACCGTCGAATGCAAACCACAAGTCTAGCACGCGGGCTGCGGCCCGGCGGGGCGCTAGAATAGAGGTGGAATGCCGACCGAGACAGGGTCTTCGGCGCCCATGCCGCAGCAGCCGGTCGGGATCGGCACGGATGCCGTCCAGGCGGCCCGTGTCATGGTCGACACGTTTCGCCTCCCGTTGCTGCGCAAGCCCGAGGACATCCTGGAGGGCATACTCGACGGGCTCGCGACGCTCGTCAACCCGGACGCGGCGGGCGTGTACATCATCGACGGCCGCGGCCGGAAGCTGCGCTACACCTTGGTGCGCGGCTGCGACTTCCCGGTCGCCCAGATGGAAGCCCCGTTCGACGGTCAGGGCGTCATCGGGAAGGTGCTCGCCACCGGCCAGCCGATCCAGATTACCGCCGACACGGCGCCGGAGGCTCTGGAGGGGCGCCCGTGCGCGCGCTCGCGGCTCCTGGTGCCCATCCTGAGCGCGGCCAACCGGGTGCTGGGCGTGCTGGACGTCTGGTCGGACGATCCCGACGGCTACGGCGCCGAGGCGGCGGAGCTGCTCGCCACCTACGGGCTCGCGGTCGCCGGCACGATCGAGAGCGCCCGGCTGCAGCTGGCCATGGTGGCCAAGCGCCGGCTCGACGGCGAGCTGGCCCTGGCGCGCCAGGTCATGGAGGGCCTGCTGCCGCGCACCACGCCCGATCTGGCGGGCTTCGACATCGCGGGTGCGCACGAGACGTCCCTGGAGGTCGGGGGCGACTACTACGAGTTCATCCCGATCGGCGACGACCGCTGGGGCGTGGTCATCGCCGACGTCGTCGGGAAGGGCATCGCGGCCGCGCTGCTGGCGGCCGCCATGCGCGCGTCGATTGCCTCGCTCGTCGGCTACGAGCTGGCGGTGCGGGCCATCATGCGGCGGGCCAACCGCTTCTTCCACGACTCGGTCGAGGACGGCAAGTACGTCACGCTCTTCTTCGCGTTCGCGGACGTCCTCGACCGCCGACTGCTGTACTCGAACGCGGGTCACCTGCCGCCGCTCCTGCTGCGCGCCGGCGGCGGTGTGGAGCTGCTCGAGGAAGGGGGCGTGCCGCTGGGGCTCTTCGACAAGCCCCGCTACGTCGAGGGGCACGTGACCCTGGCCGACGGCGACCTGCTGGCGCTCTACACGGACGGCATCGTCGAGACGGCCGACGCCGACGACGCGCCGTACGGCATGGATCGCTTCGTGGCCGTGCTGCAGCAGTCGCGGGAGTCGAGCGCCAAGGAGATCTGCGACGCGGTCATGCGGGACGTGCGGCGCCACGGATCGGTGGCGCGCCAGGACGACCGGACGCTCGTTGTCATCAAGGCGACCTGATCATGGTTCCATCGAATGTTCGCGGGCCGCTCGCAACGGCGCTGCTCGTGGCCGGTTTGCTGCTCGCGGCGCCGTCCCAGCCGGTGGCGCACGACATTCCCGGCGACGTCACGGTGCAGACGATCGTCGCGCCGCAGGGCGACCGGCTGCGCCTCCTCGTCCGCGTGCCGCTGGGCGCGATGCGGGACTTCATCTTTCCCCAGCGCGGGCCGGGCTACCTCGACATCCCCGCCGCCGGCAGCATGCTGCGCGACGCGATGATGGTCTGGGTCGGCGACGAGCTGGAGGTTTACGAGGACGACCGGGAGCTCACGGGCCAGCAGCTGCGCGCCGTGCGCGTCTCGCTGCCGTCCGACCGGTCGTTCGCCAGCTACGACGAAGCGCTGGCGCACGTGACCGGCCCCCCGCTGCCGCCCGAGACCGAGATCTTCTGGCAGCAGGCGATGCTCGACGCGCTGTTCGAGTACCCGATCCGCTCGGACGAGGCGCAGTTCTCCCTCGATCCGACGCTCGGGCGGCTCGGCATCCGCACCATCACGGTGCTGCGGTTCGTCCTGCCGGACGGCACCGTGCGCGCCTTCGAGTACTCCGGCAACCCCGGCCTGGTCCGGCTCGACCCGCGCTGGCATCAGGCCGTCCTGCGCTTCGTCGCCCTCGGCTTCGAGCACATCCTGGACGGCATCGACCACCTGCTGTTTCTGGCCTGCTTGGTGATCCCCTTCCGGCGGCTGCTGCCGCTGGCGGCGATCGTCACGGCGTTCACCGTGGCCCACTCGGTGACGCTCATCGCTTCGGCGTTCGAGCTGGCGCCCGACGCCCTCTGGTTCCCGCCATTCGTCGAAACGATGATCGCCATGTCGATCGTCTACATGGCGTTCGAGAACATTCTGGGCGTCCAGTTGCAGCGCCGCTGGCTCATCACGTTCGGCTTCGGCCTCATCCACGGCTTCGGCTTCTCGTTCGCGCTGCGCGAGACGCTCCAGTTCGCGGGGTCGCACCTGCTCACGTCGCTGCTCGCGTTCAATCTCGGCGTCGAGCTCGGGCAGCTGCTGGTGCTCGTGCTGCTGGTGCCGGCCCTGAGCCTGCTGTTCCGCTTCGTCGTCGCGGAGAGGGCGGGCACGATCCTGCTGTCGGCCCTCGTGGCGCACACGAGCTGGCACTGGATGAGCGAGCGGGCCGCGCAGCTCAGCCAGTTCCCCTTCGAGTTCGCGCTGCCGGCGTTCGACCTCGCGCTGCTCGCGAGCGCCATGCGCTGGGCGATGCTGCTGCTGATCGTCGCCGGGCTGCTGTGGCTCATGTTCGCCGTGTTCCCGCAGCCCGGCGGCGGGGCCCGCGCGGCCGGCGCCGGGGCGCCCGCCGACAAGCCCGGCGGGTCGTAGCCGTTACCGTTGGCCTGCGGTCTCCGGGAGGGCCAGGGCGATGAGCTCCGGCACGCGTCCGCCGCCTACCGTCAGCGCGATGTACTGGCGTCCTTCGGACAGGTAGGTCATCGGCGTGCCGATGGCGCCGCCCGGCAGGTCGACCGAAGCGATCTCCTCGCCGCTCGCCTTGTCGAAGGCGACCAGGCGCGGGCCGCCGTCGGCGCCGCCCGCGGTCAGCGCGTAGATCAGCAGCGTCCTGGTCAGCACGGGGCCGACGCGGCCGCTGTCGCCGCCGAGGGGCGGCAGGTCCAGGTCGCGCAGCAGGGGCAGGTTGCGGATCCGATCGCCGTTGCCCATCGGCCGCATCCAGACGTGCTCGCCCGTGTTCATGTCGATGGCGGTCATGCGCGAGTAGGGCGGCTTGAAGAGCGGCAGCCCCTGCGGGAGCTGCGGGCGGTGGGTGAGGGCGCCGCGCGCCTCCAGCAGCGCCAGGCTGGTGTCCTCGCCCGGCTCGGGCGCGCGGAAGTGCTTGACGGTGTAGCGGATGGCGGACGGCACGTACAGCAGGCCGGTCTCGGGGTCGACGGCCGCGCCGCCCCAGCTGCCGGCGCTGAACCCGGGCCGCACGACGGTGCCCCGCAGGCTGTGCGGCGTGTAGAGCGGGCCGATGCGGTACGGCGCGACCGCCTCGATCGCCATCTGGCGGATCTCGGGCGTGAAGTCGGCGAGATCGTCGATGGCCACGCCCTGGTAGTCGAACGGCGCCGGGCGCGTGGGAAACGGCTGCGTCGGCCACGGCACCTCGCCCTCGATGTCCGTGTCGGTCGGCACCGGCCGCTCCTCGATGGGCCNNACCGGCTCGCCGGTCGCGCGGTCGAAGACGAACGTGAAGCCCTGCTTGGTGATCTGCGCCACCGCCTTGATCGGCCGGCCGTCCACGGTGACGTCGAGCAGGTTCGGGGCGGCCGGCAGGTCGTAGTCCCACAGCCCGTGGTGGACGATCTGGAAGTGCCAGACGCGCTCGCCGGTCTCCAGATCCAGGGCCACGAGGCTCTCGGCGAACAGGTTCGCGCCGGGGCGGTGCCCGCCGTAGTAGTCGGGCGCGGCGGTGTTGAGCGGCAGGTAGATATAGCCGAGCTCCGGGTCGATGCTCATCATCGTCCAGACGCCCACCTTGCCGGTCTCGCGCCAGGAGTCGCCGCCCCAGGTCTCGTTGCCGAACTCGTCGCCCTGGGGGATGGTGTGGAACGTCCAGCGCGTGCGCCCGCTGCGCGCGTCGAACCCGCGCATCCAGCCCGGCGGCATCTCCCGGCGGTTGTTGTAGCTGGAGATCGACATCGGCGTGACGACGGTGTCTCCGAACACGATCGGCGGGGACTGCACCGAGTAGAGCAGTGCGTTCAGCCAGTCGCGCTCGCCGCGCGTGGCGCGCGGGATGTCCTCCATGAGGTCCAGCCGGCCGCCGTCGGCGAAGTCGGCGCACGGCCGCCCGGTCCCGGCGTCCACGCAGACGAGATAGCCGTTGCCGGTCCCGAAGAAGATCCGCTCGTCGGTCCGCTCCGGGCCGTTCGACCAGTACGCCACGCCGCGCTGGTTCCAGCGCGCCGTCATGGTGGTCGTGCCTTCCTCGTAGCTCTTCGGGTTGAAGACCCACAGCGTCTCGCCGGTCCGGGCGTCGATGGCGGCCGCCGCGGACGTGGGCATGTTGATGAAGATGCGGTCGCCGACCATCAGCGGCGTGGCCTTGAAGTTCGTGATGGTCGGCGGCTGGGCGTCACGCCAGCGGTCCGGGTCGCGGCGGTTCAGCTCGTCGAAGACCTGCTCCGAGTCGGTGCGCAGCTCGGAGCCGCCGGGCAGCGTCACGCTCAGCACGGCGTCGGCGGAGCGCCAGCGCCAGGCAATCTCGAGGTCGGCGAAGTTCTCCCGATCGATCTGATCGAGGGGCGAGTACTTGGTGCTGCCGAGGTCGCCGCCGTAGGTCGGCCACTCGCCGCTCGCCGGCGCGCCGTACTGCGCCGCCGCCGGGCTGGCCGCCGCCAGGGCGGCCACCAGGCCCAGCGCGAGCCAGCTGCTTCCGATGGGGCTGCGCCCCAACCCCCCGGCGGGCCCTTGCGGGGACCCCTGCGCCCCGCGCCGCGCCTGCCGGGCCGCGCCGTGCGCGGCTGGGACGGCCGCGTGATCGACTGCCGTCCTTCTTGACGTTGACGTTCGGGGCATGGGTCTTCCTCCGGCCGGGCGCGCAGCGTGGCGCGTGCAGCGTCCGTCGCGCCCGGCTGTCGGTTAGGATAGCAGCGATGGCCGCCGGCGCGAGCGGGACGCCCGGTACGGCGTGCGGCTGTCGATTGACCGGAGGTTGCCATGCGAGGAGGAAGTCCGCGGTCGGCGGTCGGCACGGCCCGCGTCTGGCGCGGCGGCATCGCGCTGGGCGCGGCGGCGCTGGCGGCGGCCGCCGTCGCCACGGTCCACGGCCAGCCGTCCAACGCGTTCCGCGCGTCGCGCGATCACCCGGCCATCGCCTATTCGACCGGCCCGGTGGACAACGCCGTCGTCGATCTGAACCGGCAGGTCCGGGAGGGCGCGGTCGAGCTGACGTTCGCCGGCGAGTCCGGCTACCTGCGCGCGGTGCTCGAGGCGCTCGACATACCTGTCGAGTCGCAGGTCACCGTGTTCTCGCCGACCAGCAACCGGGCGCCGCTGATCACCTCGAGCAACCCGCGCGCCATCTTCTTCCGGGACGACGTGGCCGTCGCCTGGGTGCGCGGCTCGGACGAGCTGGAGCTGGCGGTTCAGGATCGGCGGCAGGGCAGCGTCTTCTACACGCTGGCCCAGACGCCCGCCGCCGCGCCGCAGTTCGAGCGCGACGACCAGTGCCTGGCCTGCCACCTGACGTGGGACTCGCTCGGCGTGCCGGGGCTGCAGGTGCTGAGCACGTTTCCGCTCACCTCCGACCCGAACGCGTACGCCACGGGCTTCACGTCCGATCACCGGGCCCGCATCGAGGACCGCTGGGGCGGCTGGTACGTGACCGGACGGCACGAGCCGTTCGTCCACATGGGCAACGTCGAGGTCACCGACGTGGACGATCCGCAGGCCACGATCGGCGTGCCCCGCCCCGAGCTGCCGTCGCTCGACGGGCTGTTCGATGCGACCGGGTACCTCGCGCCGCACAGCGACATGGCGGCGCTGATGGTCCTCGAGCACCAGGCGCACATGACGAACCTGATCACGCAGGTGGGCTGGGAGGCACGGCGCATCCTCTACCGCGAGGCGGCCGGAGGGGCGCCCGCCGGCGACGGCGCCGCGGAGCTGCTGCAGGAGTCGATCATCTACCTGGTCGACTACCTGCTCTTCGTGGACGAGGCGCCGCTGACCCGTCCGATCGCGGGCTCGGGGGGCTTCGCCGCCGCGTTCGAGGCGCGGGGGCCGCGCGACAGCCGGGGCCGGTCCCTGCGGGAGCTCGACCTCGACCGGCGCCTGATGCGCTACCCGTGCAGCTACATGATCTACACGCGGGCGTTCGACGCGCTGCCGGAGCCGGCGAAGGCGGGGATCTACCGGCGCCTGTGGGACGTTCTGTCGGGCCGCGTCACGGATGCCGTCTACGAGCGGCTGTCGCCCGCGGACCGCGCCGCGATCGTCGAGATTCTCATCGACACGAAGCCCGACCTGCCCGACTACTTCCGGCCCCTGGGTCCGTAGGGTTGTCGAGGCCGGCCGCGCGGCGGGCGGCAGCGGTCGCGTCCCGGCTTATGATGGATGGCGGCGGGAGGTGCCGATGAGAATGCTCCGTTCCAGGTCCGACCTGATCTACTCCGCCGCGCGCGCCGTGGCGGGCTTCCTGTTTCTGGCGCACGGCGTGCAGAAGCTGTTCGGCGCCCTCGGGGCCGAGCAGGCCGTCGCGCCGCTGTCCATGCCGGGCATCGCGGGCCTGATCGAGCTGGTGGGCGGCACGCTCATCATGGTGGGCCTCTACACGCCGCTGGCCGCGTTCGTCTGCAGCGGGGAGATGGCGGCGGCCTATTTCATCGCCCACGCGCCGCAGGGCTTCTGGCCCATCGTCAATCAGGGCGAGCTGGCCGCGCTGTACTGCTTCGTGTTCCTGTACTTCGCGTCGCGCGGCTCCGGTCCGTGCAGCCTCGACCGGCTGCTCGGGCGCGCCTGAGCGCTCAGCGGGCCTCGACGCCCAGCACGTCGCCCGTGCGGGCGTCTACCGTGACGGTGGCTTCCTCGAACGCGAAGAGCGAGCCGCCCGGCCGCCGCCCGCGCAGCGTCACGCGCCAGACGGGCGGCTCCTCGTCAGCCGCCAGCTCCGCCAGCTCGGTTTCCGGCTCGAACAGGACCTGCCGCCGGGCGACGCCGAGGGCCTGGTCCCGGCCGACGGCGGGCTCCGCCGCGACGTCCGTCTCCGCGTCCGTCTCCGCGTCGGTCGCCGGCTCGGCGTCGACCGGCAGCCCGGCCTCGGGCGCCTGCTGCTCGACGGCGGGCGCAGCCTCGCCGGCCGCCTGCTCCTCGCCTTCCCGCGGCTCCGGGCCGCCGCCGCACCCTATCCCCAGGGCGGCCGCCGCGATCAGGCAGAGCCGCACCGCGCGTGACATCGGGCTGCCGCCACGGCTCCACGCTGCCGCGGGCCACGCGGCGGCCCGAAACGTGCGCTTAACGTCCATTTTTTAACGGCGCCTTCATGCCGAATTTACGGTTCATTCATACCTCGGACATACGCCCTGGGTATCTTCGAACCGGCTTCGACGAGCCGTGTCCCGAAGCCGCCGGCGGCATTATCCCAGATGTCCGGAGGGGAAGGAACACAGATGCGGAGGACGACGTGGAGATGGGTCCTGCCGGCACTGCTGCTCGCGGCGGCGCCCGCGCAGGGTCAGGAGCTGGGCACCGTCGCGGGCCAGATCATGGACGAGGCGAACGCGATCGCGCTGCCGGGCATCCCGGTCGAGCTGAGCGGTCCGGTCGACCAGATCGAGTACACGGATCTGGACGGCAACTACCGCTTCCGGGTTCCGCCCGGCTCGTACGATCTCCGGGTGGCGTTTCCCGGCTACGCCGAGCAGATGGTGACGCTCGACGTGGCGGGCGGCGAGCTGACGCGCGTGCAGGTATCGCTGGCGTCCAACGTCTTCGCCGAGCAGGTCACGGTGACGGCGGCCAACCTCGAGGCGGAATCGTCCACGGCGGCGGCGCAGCTCATGCTGCGGATGCGGGCGCCGGCAGTCCAGGACAACATCGGCGCCATCGAGATGAGCGCCAACGACGACTCGAACGCCGCCGACGCGATGGAGCGCGTCACCGGCGTATCGGTGGTCGGCGGCGGATCGGTCTTCGTCCGCGGCCTGGGCGAGCGCTACAGCAACACCACGCTGAACGGCGCCATGCTGCCGACGACCGAGCCCGACCGTCGCGTCGTGCCGCTGGACCTGTTTCCGACCGCGCTGATCGACAGCGTCCAGGTGAGCAAGACCTACACGCCGGACAAGCCGTCGCAGTTCGCGGGCGGCCTGGTCGAGATCATCCCGCTCAGGATGCCCGTGGAGACGTCCTGGGAGGTCGGCGCCAGCGGCGGCTGGAACAGCGTGACGACCGGCACGCGCGGGCTCTCGTACCCGAGCGGCGGGCGCGAGTGGACCGGGTTCGACGACGGGACGCGGTCGCTGCCGGGCATCATCCCGGACCGCAAGGTCATCCGCGGCGGGCGGTTCACGAACGATGAGATCGGCTTCCTGCGGAGCGAGATCGAGGACTTCGGCCGCGCGTTCGACAACGTGTGGGATCCCGTCGACAAGGACCACCCGCCGGACCAGAGCTACTCCGGCCTGTTCGGCGGCCGGTTCGGCAACCTGGGCATCGTCACGACGCTCCGTCACGCCCAGGCGTCGTCGTTCGTCGACGAGCGGCAGACCTTCTTCAACGTCGAGGAGGGTGGCGCGATAGACGTCTTCAACGGCCCGTACGACTTCGACATCTCCATCTACGAGCGCACGCTGGGCGCGGTGGGCAACGTGTCGTATCAGTTCACGCCGAACCACCGGCTCTCGTTCGACAACTTCTTCACGCATCTCGGCACGGACCAGACGCGCCGGTTCGAGGGCTACAACAGCGACGCCGACACCGACCTCCGCAACCGCCGGCTCTACTTCATCGACGAGCAGATTCGCGCCCACCACATCGGCGGCGACCACCTGTTCCCCGGTGCGTCGAACAGCCGGCTGGAGTGGAAGGCGGCCTTCTCGTACGCCGACCGGGCGGAGCCCGACCTGCGCGAGACGCTCTACGAGTTCGACCCGGCGCGCGAGGCCTTCGTGCTCGCCGACGAGTCGCAGAGCGGCCTGCGGCAGTTCAACGACCAGCGCGACGACAGCCTCGAGGTATCGGCGAACTGGAGCACGCTGTTCGAGCAGTGGGGCGGTCTCGGGACCCAGCTCAAGTTCGGCGGCGGCCACCTCGAGCGCGATCGCGCGTTCGAGTCGCGCCGGCTGCGCTTCACGCCGCGCAACGTCTCCGGCCTCGACCTGTCGCGGCCGGCCGAGGATCTGTTCACGTCGGCCAACATCGGGCGGGCGTGGCAGCTCAAGGAGGAGACGCGGCCGACCGACGCCTACGACGGCAGGCAGGAGATCACGTCGTTCTACGGCATGCTGGACCTGCCGCTGACGGCCCGCTGGCGCCTGGTGGGGGGCGCCCGCGTCGAGTCGTACAGGCAGACGGTCGACACCTTCGACCCGTTCAGCCGCAACGTGGGCGGGAGCACCGACATCGTCAGCTCCGCGCTCGACAGCACGAACGTGTTCCCGGCGGCCAACCTCGTCTATGCCCTCGCCTACGACCAGAACCTGCGGCTCAGCTACAGCCAGACGGTGAACCGCCCGGAGTTCCGCGAGGTCGCGCCGTTCGAGTTCACCGACGTCGTCGGCGGCCGGGCCGTGGTCGGCAATGCCAACGTCGACCAGTCGCTCATCCAGAACGTCGACGCCCGCTGGGAGTGGTTCCCGGGCGCGGAAGAGGTCATCTCGGCCAGCTTCTTCTTCAAGCAGTTCGACACGCCCATCGAGCGCGTCGTGGAGCCGACCGCGCAGTTGCGGACGTCGTTCGCCAACGCCGATTCCGCGCGCAACCTCGGCCTCGAGCTCGAAGGCCGGAAGCTGCTGCACGAGTACTTCCTCGTCGGCGTGAACTACACGCTCGTCGACTCCGAGGTGACCATCGGCCGGCAGGCCGGCCAGGTCCAGACCTCGCTGCTGCGCCCGCTCGCCGGGACCTCCAAGCACCTGTTCAACGCCATGGCCGAGTTCCGGATGGAGAGCCTCGCGGCCCGGCTGCTCTGGAACTACTTCGGGGACCGGATCAGCGACGTCGGCTCGCTCGGGCTGCCCGACATCATCGAGGAGGGCCGGAGCTCCGTGGACGTCGTCCTGTCGCAGCGCTGGGACGCGTTCAGCCTCAAGGTTGCCTTCGAGAACCTGCTGGACGATCCGTTCCTGTTCACCCAGGCCGGGCACGAGCAGCGCGTGTTCAAGCTCGGGCGCGCGGTGTCATTCGGCATCGACCTGCACCCGTAGCCCGAGACGACGCGCAGAGGAGGAATGTCAGCAATGCACCGGAAGACGACGATCTACCGACTGGGGCGGCGCGCCGTGACGCCCGTCCTGCTCGTTCTGGGCGCCGTGCTGTGGGCCGGCGGCGCCGTTTCGTCGCAGGCCACGATCAACTGTCGGACGAAGGCGGGCATCGACAAGGAAGTGTGCGTCGTCAGCGGCCGCATCCACAGCGACACGACGTTCGACACGAACAGCTACTGGGTCCTGCGCGGCGCGGTCTTCGTGGAGTCCGGCGCGACGTTGACGCTGGACGCCGGGACGGAGGTGTTCGGGGAGTTCGCGACGAACGGGACCCTGATCATCGACAAGGGCGCCCGGATCCACTCGAACGGCACGGCCGCGGCGCCGGTCGTGTTCAGCAGCGATCAGCCGATCGGCGAGCGCGCGCGGGCGGACTGGGGCGGTCTGATCATCAACGGCAACGCGCCGCTCAACGTGCCGGGGGGGACCTCCGTGGGCGAGGGTGACACGGGTAGCTACGGGGGCAACGATCCCGACGACGACAGCGGTCACCTGTACTACACGCGCGTCGAGTTCGCCGGCACCGAGTTCAGCCCGGACAACGAGCTGAACGGCATCGCCTTCCAGGGCGTCGGCCGCGGCACCGAGGTGGACCACGTGATGGTGTCGTTCAACAAGGACGACGGCATGGAGTTCTTCGGCGGGACCGTCGAGGTCAAGCACGTCATCTGCTTCGGGATTGCCGACGACAGCTTCGACTGGACGGACGGCTGGACCGGCAAGGGCCAGTTCATGGTGGCCCTGCAGAGCGGCGACGACGCCGACCAGGGCATCGAGGCGGACAACAACGGCGACAACAACACGCTGCTGCCGCGCTCGAACCCGACGCTCTACAACCTCACGCTGCTGGGCGACCCGGACACCGACCAGGGCAGCGAGAGCGACACCGGCATCCTGCTGCGGGAGGGCACGTCGGCCACGATCCGCAACTTCATCGTGCACGGCTTCAAGGAGGCGTCGATCGACGTCGACGGCACCGAGACGTTCACGCAGATCACCGGCACGACGGCCACGCCGCTGACGATGGAGAGCGGCATCGTCTACGGCAATTGCATCGTCAGCGGCTGCGACGGCGAGTTCCGGCCGGACAGCGACGACGCGACAGCGTCGATCACCACGAAGAACTGGGTGACCGGCAGCACGAACGTCACGACGAGCCTCGACCCGCTGCTCGTCGATCCGTTCAATCTGTCGGCTCCCGACATCCGTCCGGCCGCGGGCTCGCCGGCGATAACGGGCACGGTGACGCCCGCGATGCCGCCGGCGGACGACGACTTCTTCGACCCGGCTGCGTTCATCGGCGCGGTGGGACCCGCGGGATCGGGGCAGGACACATGGTGGGAGGGGTGGACCAGCTTCGCGCTGAACTAGGATTCGACGGGGCTGTGCCCCGAACCCCCGGCGTCCGCTCGCGGGGGCCCACAGCCCCGCGCCGCTCCCGCCGAGGCGCGCCGTGCGCGCCTGGGGACCACCGCGGCGAGCGCGCCGGTGGCCCCGCCGGCAATCGGTGGGGAGTCTGCGTCCGCCGGGTCCTGGTCGGCGCCAGCCTGGCCGCCCTCTGCCTGCTGTTGGCCGGCGGCTGCGGCCGACCGGCAGCCGGCGACGCGCCGCCGCCGCTGGGCCGTACCTTCGAATCTCCGGAGGCGCTGGCCGAGGCCGTGCTCGGCGCCCTGGCCGAGGAGGACGGTGGGACGCTGCTGGCGCTGGCGCTGAGCGAGACCGAGTTCCGCACGGTCGTCTGGCCCGAGCTGCCGTCGAGCCGCCCCGAGCGGGGGCTGCCGTTCGAGTACGCCTGGGGCGACCTCCGCCAGAAGAGCACCAACGAGCTGCGCCGCCTGCTCGCGCGGGCGGGCGGCAGGCGCTACGAGCTGCTGGACATGACCTTCGACGGCGAGTCCACGCCGTACGACACGTTCACCGTGCACCGCGACAGCCGCCTGACGGTCCGGGATCCCGAGGGAGCCGAGCGGGACGTGCGCCTGTTCGGCTCCGTGCTGCAACGGGGCGGCGAGTACAAGCTCTTCAGCTACGTCGTGGACTAGATATTAGACCGAAGTTTCGGCGCTGATCG
>JAAXGX010000169.1 GCA_012271165.1 Vicinamibacteraceae bacterium
CGCCCGTCCTCGTTCTCGGCCATGGCGATGAGGCCCAGGCTGTGCCGCGGGGTCTGCGGCACGTCGGCGACCAGGCCGCCGACCCGCTCGCGCGACCGCACGTGGGTGTAGCTGGCCGTGAGGGTGAACGGCGCTCGCCGGAGCGTTCCCAGCAGCTCCACGCCGACGTTGGTGGTCGGCTGCTCGAGGTTGCGCAGCGTGTAGGTGGAGCGCTCGACGTGCACCGGATCGGCGATGCGCGACGTGAAGAAGGTGGCGGTGAAGGCCACCGGACCCTGGGTGCGCGTGAGGTCGATCGAGACGCTGCGGCCGCGTTCGGCCCGCAGCGGGCCGTCCACGGTGAGCCGGGTCAGGCCCGCGGTCTCGGTTTCCTCAGTGATCGGCGTCGGCCCGAAGAAGCCCGTGCCCGCCGACAGCCGCGTCGACCAGCCGCCGGAGCGCAGGAGCGCGGAGACGCGGGGACTGAAGAACCAGCCGTACCGGCTGTGGTGGTCGAGCCGTCCGCTCAGCGACAGAGCCAGCCACGAGCGCACGTCGATGTCGTCCTGCACGAACAGGCCCGGCGTTGTGAAGGCGTACCCGAAGCCCGGGACGTCGGCGGGCCGGTAGGCGTCGCGTTCCACCGCGGCGCCGGCGACCCACGTGTGCCGCCCGGCCGCGCGCCGCACCGCCAGCTCGGCAAAACCCGTCTCGTGCCGATGGCGCTCCAGGGTTTCCCCGAAGCGGTGGTCGTGCCACTGGCGCGCGAACGCGGCGCGCACGGTCACGACGGAACGCCCGGCGAACGTCTGCCACAGCGCGCCGACGTCGTGACGCGCCGTGTCGAGCGCTTCCCGGTAGGACGTTCCCGTGGCCGGGAGCGCGCGGCCCGGCTCCGTGCCGCCGCTGCGGGTCTCGCGGGTCGCCCCGGCCGTGAGCAGCAGCGATCCGCCTCGCCCGTCGTCCCGGAAGAACCGCGGCCGCACGACGCCGCGGCCGTAGTGGGCCATGTCCGCCCACCCGTCGCCGTCGATGTCGGCGAGGCTCTGCCGGTGGCCGCCGCCGACGAGGGTCATCCCCCACGCGTCCGACAGCGGGGTGGAGAGCCACACCACGCCGTCGGTGGCGCCCCGCGTCGACTGGTTGAAGAGAACCTCCCGCTCCGGTTCGTCGCCCGGCCGCCGCGACAGCAGGTTGATGACGCCGCCCATCGCGCCGGCCCCGTGCAGTGCCGAGGCCACGCCCTTGATGACTTCCACCTGCCCGAGGTCCATGGGCGGGATCTGGAGCAGCCCCAGACTGCCCGGCTGACTGCCGTAGAGCGGCAGCCCGTCGGAGAGGATGCGGGTGTAGCGGCCCCGCATGCCCTGAATGCGGACGCTCGCGGTGCCCAGCGATGGCGAGGTGGCCTGCACCCGCATGCCGCCCATCTCGTTGAGCAGCATGACGATGTCGCCGGGCGTCATGAGCATCTTCTCCTCGATCTCCTCCCGATCGAGGGCCTCCACCCGGAGGGGCTGATCCTCGATGCGGCGGCCCGTGCGGGTGCTGGCGACGACCGTGATCTCTTCCTCCAGGGTCGGCGCCGGGTCGAGGTCGACCCGCACCACGCGCTCGTCGCCCGCTGCCAGCGTGACGGGCACGGTGACCGGCACGAACCCCGCGTGCACCACCGTGACCTGCACCTCGCCGGCGGGCGCAGGCGCGAGCACGAGCCCGTCGGCGTCGGTGACTGCGGCGGCTCCCGCCACGACGACGGTCGCCCCCGCGACGGGATCCCCTGCGGCTCGCACCTCGACCCGGACCCGGCCCGGCTCCTGCGCGGCAACGCCGACCGACGTGGCGGCAAGCAGCGCGATGAAGACGATGCGGTTCGAGAGGGAGCTCGTCGCCGGGTGTGGGGCAGACGGCCCACAGCGCGGAGCGCAGACCGGGCCTCCACCTGGATCGCTGGCGGTATCGCTCGGTCGTCGCCGGGTGGGTGGGGCTGCGCGGTCTACGCCACGGAACTCAGCGGTAGCCGACATCTATGCGCGGTGAAGACCGCCATCCCGGCGTGCGGAGCGCGATTCGGCACGCCGCCCGGCCGGTGTCGGTGAAGTTGTATCACGACCGGGTGGCGAACGTGGCTCCACCTACGCGGCGGCCGGCCAGAGGCGCCGCAGGAACTGCCGGAAGTCGGCTCGCGGGCCGCTCGGGTGCGCAGCCACGTGCGCGCGCCGGAGCGTCTCGTACGGGTTTCGGCTCTCCGCGGCCGTCAACACGCGCAGGCGCGGGTGCGCATTGCGGGCCACGGCGGTGCTGCGAGTGCGAAATCGTCCGGGTCTCATGGCTGCCTCCCGTCTGTCGATCCGCCACGGCCCTGCGGTTTCGGCCGGGTGCTCGGCCCGTGGCATCGGAAGATGCGCTGAAGAATGAGCATAAGACGCACAGATGATGTAATTAACCCTTCTAATATTGAGACGTGGGAGGGGCAGAAGAAGTTCCCCCTGGTCGCGAGACGGACCTCTCCTTGCACCGAGCGGCGAGGGTCTCTCGCAAGGAGCTCGCGTGATGCCTTCAGGTGAGCGACTGCTGGTGCCCCGGAGTGAGCGCGGTGCGTCGTGCTGCAGGCGGCGGCGTCGGCGGAATGTTCTTGGGGGGCGGCTCTAAGGATCAGTCGACCAGGGACGCGGTGATGCCGTTGCGAAAGAGGAGCAGCGCGGTGAGCGCGTAGGACTCGTCGTCGCTGAGCGTCCCGGCCCGGTCGTAGCAGCCTGTGGTGAAAGTCGCG